>JAKBMM010000003.1 GCA_021831565.1 Planctomycetota bacterium | reverse complement strand
AACGCCACCTGACAAACGCCTGGCCAACTACTTGACGGGAACGCGACGGATGACGTATATAGGAAGCGCAATAACTGGCCGGTTTTGACCCGCACCTCCCTGGCCGGTTTTCACCTGCCCGCTGACACGCGGAGATAGGATTAACCGCCAAGGGTACCGAGATTTGGCGTGTTTCCATAGAAAGGCAATGGCTTTAGCGTGGGGCCTCTACCGGGCCGGCACACCACTTTCAGGTGGCCACAGTTGAAACATGCCGGTTCCATCACTTAGCGCAGTTAGCGCAGGCTGAATTCGACTCGTTTGCCAAGCAGATGCGCCACCTTGGCCATCGTATTGAGCGTTATAGATGTGTTGGCGGGGTCCAGCAGCCGGTCAAGGCCGGTGCGGCTGGTCTTTAATCGCCGGGCCATTTCCATCTTGCTGATATGACTCTTGCGCATGGCCTTCTCAAGCTCATGGGCAATCTTAAACTTAATGGCTGTCGCCCGGCACTCCTCCAGAATGCCGTCGTCCGCCAAAAACTCCTCAAAGCTGGAACCTATGTTTTTTCGCATTGCATTACCACCTATGCCAATTGATCGCGTCGTTTCCCGCTGACACGATCTCAATTTCGTGCCGCGGTATTTTTTGCGTTTTCTTAACAAATCCGTGCAGCAGTACCATCGTGCCGCCATGCACGCAAAAAATCACTCTTGCAATCCGTTCTCCAAGTCGGCTCCTGACCTCCCAAAGGCCATTACCCAGGCTGCCAACAAGCGACCTACCGATTGGCCAGCAATATTGCACCTTAAGAACATCGGCACCAATTGCCTTTCGCTCCGCTTTGGGAAGCGCCTGCAGCCATTCACGAACCGGCTCACTGCCGCTGTCCGTCCTGAAGAACATGGCATCGAGTGTTCGCTCAATATCAGTCATGAGTGTACCATTTTTTGTACGTCCTGTCCATTTGTATCGTTGCCGATCCCGACCGGGCGTGGATTCTGGCGGACATCGGGACAGGTCCAGGTAAGTTCAAGTTTTTGTTTGCCGTTGGCCATGGGGGACATTCACGAATGGCCTGCAGCGTCGGCGACCGGTTCAGTAAAAAAAGACTTGCCAGGAGGCTGGCAAATGAGGTATATAGGGGCATTTATAATTGACCGGTTTTCACCCGCCTTGGTGACAATTACCGCAATGAAATACAGGTGGCCTCTCCGATGTTGCCATAGCGGTCCGGAACACAGGTGAAAATCACGATTTGGCACTCTTTGGCAGCTTTGGCCAACACGGCCCCCATGAGCCGCAGGCGGTTGTGGTCAGTGTAACCAAGGGCATCGTCCAGGATGAGCGGCATACCGCCATTCTGGGACACAATCATCGAACATGCGGATCGGAAGATCAAAGAAAGCTGTTCTCGGGTGCCACCACTCAACGAATCAAACAATACGGTAATATTCTGCAACGTTCGACTCGTAATCCGCAATTCCTCGCTGATATCCACTTGGAAGGAGTCATCGAACACCAGACGTCCGAGTTGCTCAATCTTTTCCTTCAGCGGAGCCACATACGCCCGCCGCACCTTGACCCGTTCCTCCCGCATGGTCTCAAAGAGGCATTTGGCAGAAGATGCTCGCCGATGAAGGGATGCAGAGTCTGTCATCAGACGTTCGCAAGCAGTCTGCGCCGCGTGTAGCTTCTCGTAAAGCCCCTCCTCACCGTGAATTTTCAGACGTGTCTGGACTACGGTTAGTTCAGTTTGAGCGGCATCCCGGCGATTGTGGGTAGTTTGCAGGGAACCTTTGGCTGTTTCCGACAAGGCTTTCACCCTTTCGGGATTTTTCGTCCTGAGCGCCGTCTCGGCACATTGAACGCCGGCATTCTCAGAAGCCACGACCTGGACTGCCTGCGCCAGCGCCTTTTCCAAGCCATCATCGGAAATATTCTCGCGTGCCCGTTTAAGGTCTGCACGAGCTTGGATAAGGTGTTTGGACGAGAGATCGAGTGACGCCCGTGACTGGTGATGCTTTGTGTTGTGATCATTCCATACACCACGGGCCACATCCAAAGTTTGGTGGGCCAACTCACATGCGTGTGCTGCTTGCCGGTGGGTCAATTCACTGCTCTTCCATTCCTTTTCTGCCGATTCCAAATCAGGGCATATCGCAGGATGCTTTGCGCGGTTGCCAACGTAGGCTGGTACGGTTTGCTCAAGGCCCATAAGCATTTCCGCAAGCTTTTCGTATGTCAGATCGCGGAGATTTTCTTTTTCAATCTGCGTCTTGGCGGCTGCAACTCGTGAGGCCTCATTGCGGGTTTCGTAGGCCTGTCTGGCCTCACTTGGGCCGACAACACTGGCGTTTTCGCACAGGCAGTCCAATTCTCCCTGGCAGTCTACGACCCTTTTTTCGAGCTTTTCGAAGCTGGCACCAGCGATCACATCGATATTTAGCTTTTTAGGAATACTCAATCGCAGGTTGCTGGTGACAGTCAGTGATCGCTCGCTGCCCTTGCTCAGCGTCGTGTCTTTCCCGTCGATTATCATGAAACATTCGGCCAGGCTTTCAAGACGTACTTGAGGTGCGCCGGTTTCCAGCTTTGCTTTGGCAGCAAGCAGTTCCTTTTCCGCTGCTTCTATGGACTCCAGAACCCGCGCGGTCACCTTGTTACAACGAAGCAGTTTCTCGGCCTGCGCAGCGTTTTTTCTGGCTTCATCTATGCGGGACTTGCGTTCACCGAGTTGTTCGAGTTGCAATTTATTCTGATAATAGTCAAAATCCGCCCGTCGAAGTTCGGCGTTCTTGTCTGCTAATTTTCTCACTTCATCAGCCTGACTGAATGTCACCTGTGTCTTCTTGAGTTCACGCTGGGCCTGCTCCAAGACTGGAACGGACATAGCACTTTCAGCATTGATCTTCTTGTATTCCTGATCAGCTTCGGCAACCCTCGTGATCAGCGCCTGGCGAAAGTCACGGTCGCGGTGTGCCGCTTCTTCGGATTGTTGGGCCGACTGCAGCTTCAAACGCGACGTTGAGAGCGCACCCTCCAAATCTCTGATCTCGGCAAGTGACGTTGTATAGGCAGTGACCTCTTGAGTAAGTCTATCATCCTGTTCCTTCAATTGTGCCAATTCCTCCTGGAGAGAGGCGGTACGTTCGGTATCATCGTCGAGACTACGGATTGCTTGCTCGATATTGGAGGCTTCTTCTTCGGAGCGCGTCAATGCAGTACGTGCATCTGTCAGCTCTTTTCGCTCTGCACCGCGCTCGGTGTAATAACGAAGGTATTCCGTTCGCACTTTGTCGAATAGGCCCACTTCGGCGGGATCGGTGGGACGGCCACCAGCCGCCTGATCCAACGCGGCTGAAAGTGATGTCTGCCTGGCCAGATCGGGCTGGTGGATGGCGTCGCCTTGCTGAATGGTCAGTGCCTTCCAGAGGTCAACGTCAAGCGTCTCGCGGAGGATGGCGTCAGCGCGTTCGTGTGCTTTGCGCCCTGTGTGGTTTTCCGGGTTGGGTTTTGTGATGATAAGTGTGGTTTCTGGTCGTTTCAGAAACCTCTTGAAGTACGTGAACGCGTAAGGCCCGCTTTCCGCTTGCAGCTCAATCTCCGGTCCCTCGTCTCTATGCACTGGCTTGACCGCTTCGACATTCCTATGCCTGCTGTTATCCAAATACTCGAAGAGAAGACCTATGGCTTCGCGAAGACTGGTTTTCCCAGCTTCATTGGGGCCCTGAATGAGTGTAATACCATCGGGACCGAACTTTACCTCGGCGGCGGTAATGCCCCTGTAATTGGCAACTCGAAGTCGAATGAATTTCATACCGCCTCCCTTGCCAACCGCAACAGAAGCATCAAAGCTTCGCGGGCTTCTGTACCTGCGATTCCACCGTCCACGATTTTGTTGCGTAGTCGTTGAACCGTTGCATCGGCAAAACCCGAAAATCCGAGATTCGTAAAATCTGTATCGTCAGGTACGAGGAGAAGTTCCTCATCCCGAACATCGAAAGCCCCAAATACATCTTGTGCGGCAGTAAGATGATTTTGAAGTGCTCCGCTCAATGTCAGAGAAAGTGAGCCAACGAGGTTCAACCGAATCACCGTGCGGTCCTTATTGTCGATCTCTTCCAGTGATTTCCGTAATGCTTCTACATCGTCGGCGGCATTGAGGTCAACCCGTGCCCGCTCGATGAACCGCCACTGCCCTATCTGGACTGGTTTGGTAGTTATACGATCTTCACCAACTTCCACGATCTGGGCATAACCGGATTGCACCTCTCCAAAATCCGTGCTCTCCGGTGTTCCTGAATACCAAATACGGTCGCCAACACCGACCTTGGTCAAGGAATGTCGGTCACCAAGCGCCACAAAGTGAACCTTTCCTTCGCCTATGGCGCGGTCGAGTGTGGCAACTGCAATAGTCCCGGCGGCATGCCGGTCGGGCGTGAGTGTATCGACGGCCCCATGCCCCATACAAATACGGATGGTTCCTTTCGCAGGCACGAGGGCTTTGATCGCATCGGTAATGGGATTGGTTACGGGTCGTTTCGACATCCACGGCGAGCCGACCATTTCCACTCCGTCAGCAATCTTGATGGGGGCAGAAGTTTCGATTACCTGCACTTGGTCGGGCTTCCTCTCATTGAAAGTGCTTGAGCGATAAACGGAAGCTGCATTCAACGGGTCATGGTTGCCGGGAAGGAGGAACACTGGAATGGGCACGTCCTTGAGCGCCTCCAGAGCGCGGGCAACGGTTTTCCGGTCCACTTGGTTCGATTCAAATACGTCGCCACACACCAGCATAAACTGGCACTTCTCGTCTCTGGCAATGCGCCCCATGGCACGAATTGCATCGAATCGCGCCTGGCTATAGCGGTCCTGTGCGCCTTCTGAAAGGAAGTGACGGGTCATGCCCAACTGCCAGTCGCTTGTATGAAGAAAACGAATCATAGATGTCCTCTAATAAAGGCTTTACGCCGTGCCGTTTGTCCGGAATCACTGCGTCATCAGCAATCGACACGGTGCCGGATCGATTGCCGTCTGCACAGGCCGGGTGTGAGACGTGAACGAACAAATCGCCTGACCGGCGGCGAGTGATGGTAAGTGATGCCACAATGATGCCTCAATTCCACCAATCGATCGTTGAAGCCGGTTGATTACATTGGCATCGCTAATCTTGTGCAAAATCCAGTTGTTAATCAGCCCAAGAACCTCGTCCGGCAGATGTTGTGGAAGCTGCGTGACGAAACACAGGCCCAACCAGCGTTTCCGGCCGCGACGGGCAATACGGGCAACTTGCTGGAACAGCACGGGCATCTGCTTGATCCGATTCGCGGAAAGGAATTCGTGTGCCTCTTCGATGAACACCATCGTCGGTGTCGGTGATTTCCCCGCTTTGGAGGCGGCACGGTAATTCTCTTCCTGTTGCCGTTGAATACCGCGAAGAAGATCGGCGATTACAAGGTTGTTCACTTGGGGCGAGTCGGTGTCACTGAGGTCGATGACGGTAACGCGGCCAGGCTGGAGCATGTTACCAAAATCCACCGGAGCAGCTTTCTTTGAGTCAAACACGCCTAACCGCTTCAACCGCCCAAGCTTGCCCAGGAGAGCGCGCCAGCTAAATACATGCTTGGGTGGGTCTGCACTTCCGATAATCTGTTTTAGGATCGCCACGTTAGATTGAAATGTAGAATCAGTTAAATATGGGTCAGTGGTCTTCTTGTCAACAATCGCCTCGATCAATAACGCGATGTCGCATAGTTGTGTGAGCGTCATTGTAGGGTAACCTGAGTCGAACTCATCGAGGTCGAGTAACTGAACCTGGTCTTCTGGCGTTTTTGGCCAAATCTTAAGACGCTCTAGAGCGCGTTTGCAAATGTCGTAGGCCTTGATGAACCGTTCTTCTTGTGCGTCGCTAAACTCTAAGATTTCCTTGACGGCATATGGAGAGAAGGCCGAGAATGGCAGGCTAAACGGCAAAATCTTTTGGTGTCTTGGGTTTGCACAGTCTCTGCCAACGAGGTGAAGGATGTGCGTGTTGACGACGCCAGCCGGTTTGCGACCACGGCGCTCCAGGGCCTCTTTCATGACCGGATTGTCGGTTGGCTCGTGAATGGCGCAGTACTCGCCCTCGGTGTCGATCAGGACCACGGACATTTCACGTTGCTGGAGCTGCGCTATAAGTCCAGATACCGTGGTCGACTTTCCACCACCGGTTGTACCGAGGATTCCCAGGTGGCGCGGAAATACGGCCTTGCTATTGGATGGAATACGAACCTCCAAATCATCAAATCCATCGGCAAGCCCCAGGCAAATATCCCCGCCAAGACGAAGGACAGCGGACGTCTCCACCTTGTCCAGAACAAACACGGGGCTGTTAGGTTTCGGGCGTCGGCGGGGTGGAACGATGGTGCCAGTCTCGAGTCGTTCCCCGATCAGTGCTAACTGGCCGCGCCCGTGAAATGGTGGCATCAAAAGCCCGCCGCGGACTGTGGAAGCAATGATAGGTGTGGCATCTGCAGAGAGACCATCTGGTTCGGCAAACGGACCCGCTACAACTGCCGCAAGGTATTCACGGTTATCCGGGAGGCTGTGAATTCGCACCAGCGCTTGGCTGGGCAGGGTATCAATGGAGTCCTTTGGCAGCAAGATCGTGACGGTCCCGTCTTCGCTCCTGCCAGAATCAAACATGGTTACGCCAACACTGCCGTTATACGCCGGCGGTCGCGACCATGGACCCCCGGCCCTCTTTCCATCCTGCTCTATTCGCTGAAACACTTCGGTGGGTGTTGCTTCGATACCGCTTTCAGTGGCCATATATTGTATCTCCAGCATGAACCAAATATCCGGGTTACTCACCGTCGCGATGCTCGCTCTGCCAAGTAACGGAAAGGCTCGCCAGCGTCCGCATACGCAAGTTGGTTCGTAGCGGCAAACGTGTCGCCGCCAAACATCATCTGGCAGACCTTGTCTGCCAGGTCAATCAGCATTGGAAAACCGCGATGTTCTTGAAGAACGCTGTCGGCCAGCGCCAGGAGTGCCGCTTCATGTACGTGGTCGGCATGGGCATAGAACACTTGGGCCGGCGCATACTGTGATGCCCGGTACACGCCAATGAGAACCTTGTCACCCGCCACATTGACAAAATCTTCCACGGCGTTCTTCGCTGCGCCCCAGTGTTGTCCACGGTAATGGCCTTGGGCAATCCGCTCAAGTTTCATCTTCAGAGAGTCCACAATGGCATATTCCAAGGGCTGCAGGGCGCCGCCGATCGTAAGTAGTTCGCGTTCGTTTGGACCACTGGGTACATACACGAACTTTCCGAACGCGATCAATTCCTTGAGCAGATTGACACCCATCTCACAAAGTTGTGGACTACCTGATCCTGTTACCAACTCATAGGCCAGAGGATTGCCGTGGCCCATCCGCCAGACCGCCGTAGATTTTTTCAGCAGCACGGCGCGCTCGGCAAAAGCCATGATTCCACGACGGGCCAAATCGCTGAGTTGATCTCGTTTTGAGGGTTGGTCTGCGCTCCCACGGCTACGCCGACGTTCCAGCAATTCAAGGGTTTCCTCAATGGCGCTGGCACCCGATACACGTAGATCACGACGGAAAAGCCGATGTCCCCAAGAGCCCTGGTCACCCCGGTACGATACCAAACTCACGCCGATCTGGGTGATTGTAACGGGCAGAGTATCGTGTGTGGCAATGGTGCCGTCACAGGCCTCAACACCACCATTGAAAAGTAGCCGACTGTGAATCGTCTCTACCTGCTCTATGGATGTGCGGTACACGCCAGCACCTGCGGGTGCTTGGGGGCGAGATTTTAGCAACGGAAATATCCTGTCGCGGATTTCGCGGTGCATTTGGCTTTCCTGACGCACCGCATCGGACACTTCAGCCTGGACCCGCTCATACATCGCCGCTAATTCTGCCCCAGGCCGCCAAGTGTCGAGGTCCAGAGTGTTTTCGAGTGGCTCTCCGAAGGCTGACTGAAAGTCGGAAGCGCCTACCGCTGCGATTTCTGTGTCGTCGATCGGTTTTTTGACGAGGGCTTCGTCCATTGGTTCACTCGCTGGGTGGTTCATAAAGGTACATCCCTGAAAACTATCACCGAATCTACTTCCGCGCCCACGATGAAAGTGCGACGTACGGAATCTCACTTCATTCCCAACCAGTCCCTCATCGACGGTGCCGGCTTGGCCGATACCCACAAGACACGGGCATATGCGTTGGCACTCGACTCTGGTAGGCCGAACTCCGTACGCAAGAGCATACTGATGGGATCGACCTGTGATTGGTCAATAAATCTCCTCGCCCTGGTGAATATTTCTCGCCGAGGTGCCAGCAATTCAAGTGCAAGCATATCGGCCAAGTCCTCCTGGGCCACTGCGCGGGTATCTCGTGCCAAGCCAAGCGGGCCACGTAACCAGAGTCGGGAATACACCCCAAGAGTTACCCCGCGTAACACGGCCGATAGTCGTTCGGCCGGTGAAGGAGCGCGAGCACCGTCCAGGACCGACAAGATGGTCAATCCGAAGGTGTGAATGGCACGATCTCGTGGGAATACATAGTCCAGAAGGAAGTGTGCAAGCTCATGCGCAAGGGACATCCGCTGTTCGTCGGCTGGATCACTGCCGTCAATGAAGATCACGCCGTGCCCACGGGAGGCCACCACACATGCTCTCAACTCTCGTTCACCAGCGGGCACGATGGCTGGGAGTCCGTATTCTGACAGCCATGCACGAACAGAAGCAATGCGAAGCCTTGGAAGTTTCACTACCGCGAGCGGCAATGCCCACAGGATTGATGCCTCGATGTTGCGCGGAAAACCTTCGGAGCCCCCGGCAGTTCGCCAGAAATCTGCGGCGATCTTGCGGATGTCGTTATTGTCCATGTTCACCGCCTTTCGGATCGGTGGAGTCTCTTGGACTGGCAAGGCGATCCCTGGCCGCCAACAGGGTATTGGTGTTCTGATTAGTGTCACAGGCAGATAATGACTTTATCGCCATGGCTTTCCGCACAATTTGCGCCAGCATTGTCGGATTGCAACGGGCAAAGGCGGCTATTTTCTTGATGTCCTGCCGAAACCACTTGACGTCTTCCCGAGGACAACGGCACAAAGCCAATCGCGTAATTTGGTTCGGTTCACATCCAAGTTGTTTTGCCAGCTCTAGTTGTGAAAGCTGATCGCGCCTGGCAACAAAGGAAAACAAATGGCCAAGGAAAAATGTATCCAGGCTGGCCTTTTCTACCGCACGTTCCAGGACGCGGGGCAGGGCATCATTCATTGTCGGTCTCCCGCAACGAGCGTTTCAGTCGCTTCATCAACCGATCCTTTACCTGCTTCACCTTTTGCCTCTGTTCTTTCAGAGGTTTGTCGGCAATTCCGAGGGCCTGCGCATATTCATCCGTTCGTCGAATGCCGTCTGACATCAACCTGAACACTGCAGCCTCCACCGGTGAAAGCGAAGCTATCTCGGCATTGACTCTCTCGCGACACGAGCCCGTTGTTTCCAGTTCCGCGAGAAAAGCCAATGGGCTTTCTTGATCCTTCTTCCGCGCCGGATCATGGAGTGCGACATCCTTGAAACGGGCAATCCGACCTTGCTGCCGGCGCTCTTTCACCAAAAGATTGCTTAAGTTGCGCTGCGCAGCCATCTCAAGAAAGGACCAAATACTGGATCGGCCGTGTACATAAACTTGAGGGGATTTCACGAAGTCCAAGACGGCATCTGTTGATGCCTCGTCAGCCATATTTTCATCACGGAGGTCTTTGTTGGTGATTCGCAAGACTTCCGCTAATGGTGGAATCACCAGTTCGGCGAATTCTGCTGGGGCTATGGTGTCGCCAGCAACGAGGCGCTGGTGAATAGACAGCAGTTGTTCAGGATCGGGTTTTGTGAACATAGTAAGCGTCACTGCTTTCGCAGACCAAGAAATACCTCGCCTTCCATGCGAAGGGCCAGTGCATTACCACGTTTGGCTGCTGCTGGCGGCGGCAATGACCGCCGGCCTCCTTCAAGTGGACGGAAAGACGATCCAACATTCTCCAATCCCACTGATTCAGCTAAGTTGCCAATTACATTCCCGGCGTCAGACTTGTTTTGCGAAATTAAAGAAGGCCCCAGCGCGATTATAGCGGCACCGCCTGGCTTGAGAACACGATTTATTTCAAGCAGTACCTGGCGTACATCGGAAAGATACCGCCTCACGATTGCCAAGCGGGTTCTATCATCAATGCTATCGACGATAGAGGTTTCCAGATGTGATGGCAGACTATCGGGACAATACATCCCGCGCTCGGTACCTACCATTTCAGACCGGACAGTGCGTAAAGCTGACAGTTCATAACCCATCCACACTAAGGAAAACTTGTGGGTACGTACGTAGTCGATAGCGTTAAGATAAGGGGGTGATGTCACGACCAGATTGACGGAAGCATCCTCGACGGGCAATTTACGGGCATCGGCATGTTCGATCCGCGCCCGCACAGGGGGCACACTGTCAACCGTAAACGGTAGACGATCTACTACCACCTTCGAACGTCGGCGCCATGCATCGAAACCGTCGGGGACAGGTTTGTCTTTCACCTTGTGCGGGCGGGAACGCGAAATATCAAGTGCATAAGAGACGCCAGCCGACTTGGCGATTATCAGGCTCGATAGCGTAATCCAAGCGAGGTCACGGTACTTGCCCGCCGGTTCGGCGGCAATTTCCTCGGTCAGCGCAAATAACTGTTTTTGGGAGCATGTTGGGAACCAATACTTGAGAAAGTCTTGGCCCTCGGAATTGAAGGCCTTTCGCACCGTGTCCACGTATAACCCATGTGCGGCGTGTCGCTCTGCCCGTTCGAGTATTTGTGCCAACCTCTTCGTAGCAATTTCGCGCTTATAAGCAGTCGTGGCGACGCGAGACAGCAGGAGAGCCATAGGGTCGATGTCGGTTCCAATCACCGCGCGGTGGGCGCGAAGGCTGGCTGTGGCCGTAGAACCGGAGCCTACCATCGGGTCGAGCACAATGTCGCCTTTGGCTGTAAGGGCCACGACGATTTCCTCCGCCAGCCAAATGGGCATCCTGGCCGGGAAGGGGTGAAACCGCGCCCCATCCGAGTGCGAGTGGCTGTTTCCCTTGCTGCTCGCGATCCTTTTGAGTACATCTCGGATCGAATTGTTAGATCGCAGTTGCAACTTCACACCTTCCATTTCATCCGGATTTTTCTACTGACCTACCGAATCGGACTCGAATACCGTGTGCCACCAGCACAAACTGGCATTTTCCTTCTGTGGTGGTGCATACCGTGACATGAACCGTGTCGTATCGCGCTGGGTATCGTGTTCCCATGAGCCATCAGCAATGAAATGTCGGGGCGAGGCTAATTGCCGGTCATTTGTATGAAGAAAACGAACCATCAACGCTCCTTTCCGTCGGTGTGTACAGCATGTTCACCACAATAGGTGTGGGCTGCGAATCGCCATTTGCAGTGGAGTGAGCGGATCATTCTGGCAGAGCCTGCCCGGCGGCCGCAGGGATGACAACGTGATGGTTTCCGTGGTACACGCCGTCAACATGGTCTTGTCTCCAGGCCAAATCAAAAAAGGTTTTCAATGCTTTGATTTTACAGGGTGCAAGGCCTGCGCGCAAGTCGCCCTGAGGTGGTTGCGTGTTGATTCATGCCGTAGTGGAGGGTAGGATGGATTATGTAAGAGGAGATGGTTCATGAAAAAAAAGATAAAGAAGCACACCATATCCCCAGCAGCAGCAAGCCGGGTTCGCCGCGCTGGTCGTGACGCGGCCGCGATGATGAAGTTGGTTGCAAAAAATCCTGGAATCCAAGAACTCCTGGCACTGCATCATGATGTCCAAATGACTGAATCAATTTGGGCGTATCAAAGTTACATACCCAACCGATCTGGGTCTACGTCTAACGCCAACATGTTCATTTTGTAGTCCCATAAATCGGTGCGGGAGAATATCGTGGGTAAAGAGAACCTGTCGTGGAGCGGGATTTTAACCGAACTCATTGCCAGCGGAGCGCCGGGGGCAAGACCCGATTATGATGGGGTGCGGCGTAAATATCTGAATCGTCTGGCAGAGAGAACCAAGCGCCATACCATCCTGTATGCAACGAAGTTCACCCAACGCGATCCCAATTTGCCACCCGAATTGATAAGTATTGTTGATGAAGATGTTCAGGGTTTAATGGAAGTTGTCCACGGCTCTAAGACGAAAAAGCTGGACTTAATACTTCATAGTCCGGGCGGTTCCTTGGACGCTGCGGAGGGAATTGTTAATTATCTCCGGGAGAAGTTCTCCGATATTCGGGTCATCGTCCCTCAGCTCGCGCAGTCGGCAGCCACGATGATATGTTGTGCGGCCAATGAAGTGATGATGGGAGCACATTCATCACTCGGGCCTATTGATCCGCAGATTTTTGTTAATACACCCTTGGGATCAAAATTTGTTCCCGCACAAGCAATTATAGACCAGTTTGAACAGGCTAAGCAGGAGTGCGCCGATAAAAACAAAGTGACCGCGTGGCTGCCAATGCTCACCCAATACGGTCCGCATTTAGTCAAGACCTGTAGCTACCTCACAGAGCTTTCTTCTGAACTGGTGGAAGAGTGGTTGGCCCGGTATATGTTTCATGGCAGAGACGCTTCAAAAAAGGCGAAAAGATTGGCTGGGTGGTTGTCCGACCACAAAAAATTTAAGACCCACGCAAGGCATATCCCGCGAAGTAAACTCAAGCGAATGGGTATGAATATTACAAAGCTGGAGGATGATCAGACAATCCAAGATCTTGCACTTGCCGCGTTTCACGCGACAACTCATGCTTTTGACGGCACAAACGTCGTTAAGATAATTGAAAATCAGTTCGGAAAATCTTTTATGAAGATAGTTTTGGTGCGACAGGCTTTCCCGTTTCCGCTACCGATTCAATCCCCCGTACCAACACCAACCCCTATGCTGCCGAGGCAAACGCCCGTGCCCGCGCAATCCATACTAAAACCGCATTAGCAGCCTGTCGTGCTTAAGGTTTGCTTGAGAGCAATGCTAACTGAGGAAACATGATTCCCCCCAAGGCCCCGGCCCGCCGCCACCCTCGGCTGATGATGTACCTTAAATTCCCCTCCGGCGCGCCTTGACAATGGGGAGCACCCCAGGTCGAAGTGTTATATAAGCGGCAATGGGCTTTGCCGCTGGATCGCCAACTCCATCAGCCGCGCATGCGAGCCGCGTTCCGGCTCGCCGGGCGCCGGATGGCGCTGCGTCCAGGTTCCATCGGCGGCGAGGTCCCAGGCCTGGCGATTGTCCGCCAGCATGATATCCAATATCTCCCGCACCCTCTGCCGCAGAACGGGGTTCTCAATCGGCGTGGCCACCTCCACACGGTGGCTTAAATTCCGGCTCATCCAGTCGGCGGAAGCCAGATAGATTTCCTCCTGGTCATTGTTGCGGAACCAGAAGATGCGCGAATGTTCCAGAAATCTCCCGATGATGCTGGTTACACGGATGTTTTCGCTTAAGCCTTTCACCTGCGGGCGCAGACAGCAGAACCCGCGCACGATCAGGTCAATTTTCACGCCCGCCGCGCCGGCCTGGTAGAGAGTCTGAATGATTTCGGAATCTTCCAGGGCGTTCATCTTGGCGATCAGGGCCGCCGGACGACCCGCGCGGGCATGGGCGGATTCCCGCTCAATCAATTCGCGGAAACGCCGGCGCATCGTCACGGGCGCGACCAGCAGTCGGCGGTACTCATTTTTCAGCGAACGGCCGGTGAGGAAGGCGAACAGATCAACCACGTCCTGGCAGAAGTCTTCGCGGCAGGTGAACAAACTCAGGTCGGTATACACTTGCGCCGTGCGGGAATTATAGTTGCCGGTGGAAATATGGGCGTAGGAACGCACCACCCGGTCTTCCTGTCGAACCACCAGGGCGATCTTGGTATGTGTTTTCAGGCCCAGGATGCCGTAGACCACGTGCGCGCCGGCGCGTTCGAGCGCCTGCGCCCATTGAATGTTGCTGGCCTCGTCAAAACGGGCTTTAAGTTCCACCAGCACCGCCACCTGCTTGCCGGATTCCGCGGCGCGGGCCAAGGCCGCGACAAACGGCGAGTCGCCGCTGGTCCGGTAGAACGTCATCTTGATCGCCAGCACCTGGGGATCGTCCACGGCGTTGAGAATGAAGCGTTCCACCGAGCTGTCGAAGCTTTCAAAAGGATGGTGCACCAGTACGTCGTTCTGGCGCATGATCGCGAACATGCTCGCGTCCGTATCCGCCAGGGCCGGGGCACAGATCGGTTTCCACGGCGGCAGGCGCAGCGCCGGGCGATCCAGTTCGGTCAGCGACATCAGGTCCGCCATCCCCAGCGGCTCGGGTTCCTCGTACATGTCGTCGTCCCGCACTGCCAGGCCGTCGAGCAGGTAGCGCCGCATTTCTTCCGACATACCGGGAGAAATCTGCACACGAACGGTGTCCGCGAACCGCCGGGCGCGCAGTTCCTCCCGCACCACTTCCAGCAGGTCTTCCGAATCGTCCACGTCCGCTTCCACGTCGGCGTTGCGCGTCACGCGGAAACACCGTGTTTCGACGATTTGCATACCCGGAAACAGCATGTCCAACCGCCCCTGGATGAGGCTCTCCAGCGGTACGAAGCAGACGGCGCCAGCCTCTTCCAGCTTAAACCAGCGCGCAAAGAGTTGGGGAACTTTCACGCGGGCGAAGAGCAATTCCGGCTGGCCGGGCGGTTGCAGAAGCGCGCCGATCGACACGCTTAGATTGCTGATAAAGGGAAAGGGATGGCCCGGATCGACCGCCAGGGGCGTGAGCACGGGGAAAATATGCTGCCGGAAGTATTCCGCCGCCTTTTGCTTTTGTCCTTCGTCCAGCAGAGCGTAGGGGCGCAGAACAATATTTTCCCGCGCCAGGGCCGGGCGCAGGTCATTTTCCCAGATGGACTGCTGCAGGGTCGCCAGTTCCGCCAGCCGCCGGCGCACCGATTCAAATTCCTGGTGGTACGGCAGGCCGGAAAGTCCCGCCTCATTGGGCTTGGCCTTGACAAGGCTTTTGAGCAGCCCGATCCGTTTCATGAAAAATTCATCCATGTTGCCGGCGAAAATCGCCAGAAATTTCACCCGCTCCAGCAACGGATTGCGGCGATCCATGGCTTCGTGCAATACGCGGTAGTTGAAATCAAGCCAGCTTAAATCACGATTAAAAAAACGTTCCGGCGGGCCGCCCGGCGGGGCGGGCGGCGCGAGCGCCGCAGTTGGTCTGGCGGATATCTGCTGGTTCATGGCGCGTGATTTCTCCATGGGAATACTATTCGCAACGCCGGATCGAATCACCCCCGGCCGGAAACCGGCGCGCCTCGCCGGCGTCTTCGGCATGATTCCATCTTGCGGCACTGTTGTTTATTTTACGCTCAAAAGGCCGTGTTGGCGTCCTTTGTGGGCACAGCCATGACGAATCACTTTCAAGGTGAAGGGCAAGACACAGACGGTCTATGTTCCCAAGGACCTTATGGAGGAGGTTGCCGCATTCATACAAGAACACGAGTTCTGGACGTTCAGCATGGCCTTTCTATTGAAGCTGGCGGGCTGTTTTGGCGGGGCTTGACCGATTCGCCGAGATTGCTAAACTAGCGACTCTCTACATTCGCCGAGAAGGCCCGTTGGCAGTGTGTTTTCTTTCGGGTACGCCGGCTTTGCAAGCGGTGGAAGCGCATGGAAGGCGCCCGATCGCATCACGAAAAAGGAGCTTCATGTCCCGCTATCTCGGTCCGAAGGTCCGCCTGTCGCGTCGTTTGGGCGTGGCGATCGCCGATCTTCCCAAACATAACAAAAGTGAATTTATAGCCCCCGGCATGCATGGGTTCCGCAACCGGCGGCTTTCCGAATATGGCATTCGTCTGCGGGAAAAACAGCGGATGAAAGCTCATTACAGCGTGCTGGAGCGTCAGTTTCGGCGGTACATGGCCACGGCAAAAAAAGCCAAGGGCAACACCGCGGTAACGCTTCAGCAGTTGCTCGAGACGCGGCTGGACAACGTGGTGCGGCGTCTGGGCGTGGTACGGTCCATCTGGGCGGCCCGGCAGCTTGTGTCGCACGGGCAGGTGCGGATCAACGGCAAAAAGGTGGATATCCCCAGCTACCAGGTGGCGCCGGGCGAGACCATCATGTTCCGGGAAAAAATCCACAAGTTGCTGCGCGAGAACATGGAAGGGCTGGCGGGGCAACAAGTGCCGGCCTGGCTGGAATTCAACCCGGCACAGTTGGAGGCCCGCATGGCGGCCCTGCCGAGTCCGGAGCAGATACCATTCCAGATCGATCCAAATCGGATCATTGAATTTTATCGTTGATTTTTTCCGATTTTTACTCTCCGGGGCCGCAGAGGGCCGGATTAACGCTCGGCCATTTTCTTCCGGCGGCGCGTCTGGACGCGCAGATGGACCAGATAGGATAGAATCAGCATGTTTACCAGCAGCAGGCCGGTCCGCAACAGATCGGGTTTGTGGGCGATCGCGTAGACTTCCACCGGTACCAGCAGCGATATTTCCACGATCACCAGATATTCACCCCAGGCCTTTTCCAGGAACAGGCCGACACCCTCAATGCTGAACAGGATGGCATAGATGAACGTTCCCACGACGAGCATTTCAATCTGGCGCTTGTGCACCAGCGCCACGTGGTCCAGAACCCAATCGATGTAACGGTTGTGCGGGTCCAGTCGCAGGCGATTCACCCAGTGAATGGCAATCCGGGAAAGATCGGCGTTACGGAAGCATAACGCCAGGGTCCCCCCCACAATAAGGATGGCTGCTTTGGCGAACTTGAACAGGGCGATGGTAAACAGAATGCGATTGCGGCGGTGGGGGGACGGCCCAGACGCGGGGAATTGTGCAGTCGGGAGGTTGCTCATGAGCGTCCCAGCCGAATAACGTTTCCATAAACCGGAACCCTTTATGCGACAACACATAAAGTTGAAATTTCCGCGGGTTGATTCTATTCTTTGTCCTTTGGAGTTCAAAATCACGCATTACCGAAAGACTCCGTCGGGGAAGTTAAGCTGTACGAAAAAACTCGGCGTCAGGGGATTACTCAATGTGGAAGCGATCCAAAATCTCGACAAAGTGGAGCAGGACCATATTTTCGCTGTTGGTTCTGGCCGGCCTGCTGGGGGTGCAGTTGGCGAGCGCCGGAGAACCGACCGCGACGCCGCCCGGCCAATCCGCCGCGCGCGCCGTCACATCCCGGTTTGTTCCCTTCGACTTCCTCTGGTCGCCACACTTTCAACCCTATGAGCGCGTCGCCGTTTTCCTGGTGCTGGCGGTGGCTATCGCCGGCCTGGTTTACGCGGCTTTTCTTGTCCGGATCGTCAAACGCGCCGACCGCGGCACGGAAAAAATGCAAGAGGTCGCGCACGCCATCCGCCAGGGATCCAAGGCCTATCTGGCCCGCCAGCGCCGCACGCTGATCCCCATTATCATCATTCTGACCTTGATCCTCATTGTAACCGCACCCTGGCATACCGCCGCCGGCGCAAATCTCGCCATCGGACGCGGAATCGCTTTTCTGATGGGATCGCTCGCTTCGCTGACCGTCGGCACCATCGGCATGCTTATGGCCACCCAAGGCAATCTGTGCACGGCCGCCATCGCCCCCAAGGGCTTCGGCAAGGCTCTGCAGTTTGGCTATCGCACGGGCACGGTCACCGGCATGCTGATCGACGGGCTGGGACTTCTGGGAGCTACGCTCATCTTCATGTATTTCGGCGATCGGGCGCCCGCGGCCCTGCTGGGTTTTGCTTTTGGCGGAACCCTTTTGGCGCTGTTCATGCGCGTCGGCGGCGGCATTTACACCAAGGCCGCCGACGTGGGCGCCGATCTAGTCGGTAAAATTGAAAAAGACATCCCCGAGGACGATCCCCGCAACGCCGCCACCATCGCCGACAATGTCGGGGACAACGTCGGCGACTGCGCCGGCATGGCCGCTGACGTTTTCGAGAGTTACGAAGTCACCCTGGTGGCGGCCATGATCCTGGGCTGGGCCAGTTTCGGTCCTAAGGGAGTGCTGTTCCCGCTATTGGTACAGGCCGGCGGCGTATTCTCCGACATCATCTCCACCTTGAGTGTCCGCGCCGGCAACAAGGGTGGAACGAAGCAGGCCATGCGATCCCTCAATTTCGGCTTCCGCCTGGGCGCGATGATCAGCACCGTGTGCTTTCTAACCATCGGCTTTTTCTATCTGCGTTACAGCGGCGGCTATCTGGCTGGCAATCCCACCCTGACGGGCATTGAACACCATGCCCCGTTCTGGGCCACTCTGGGCGTGCGCGGTCTGGATATCCGCCCGGCCGAAGCCGCGTTCTGCGGCATAATCCTGGCATTGGTTCTGACATTCTGGACCGAGCATTTCACCGGTAGCGAACACTCGCCGGTGCAAACGCTGGTCCGGGCGTGCAATACGGGGCACGCCACGAATATCATCCAGGGACTGGCGTTGGGCATGGAAAGCAGCGTGTGGGCTATTATCACCATCGCCGGCTGCATCCTGGCCAGCGTGTTGATTTTCAGCGGAACCAACCCCGTCTTCGTGGCCTACGGCGTGGCCATGTGCGGCCTGGGCATGTTGACCCTTACCGGCAACATCATCAGCATGGACGTGTTCGGACCCATTGCCGACAACGCCAACGGCATCGCCGAAATGGGCTATGACCGCAGGCAAATGGGCGAAGAATCCTACCACAACGCCCGGCAGGTGCTGGCCGATCTGGACGCCACCGGCAATACCACCAAGGCCATCACCAAGGGCATTGCCATCGGCAGCGCGGTAATTGCGGCGGTAAGTTTGTTCGCTTCGTTTATCATCACCATCGGCAGCGGCGGCGGTTCTGAGCGTGTCATGCTAAGCCAGCGGATATACGACGGCGTGGCGGGCTTTCTGAACGTGGGCAATCCGCGTCTGCTTATTGGACTTCTGATCGGCGGCGCCGTGCCCTTTCTGTTCAGTTCCATGCTCATCCGCGCCGTGGGCCGGGCGGCCTTCATGATTGTGCAGGAATGTCGCGCTCAATTCCGCGACAAGGCCGTCTGGAGCGGAACCAAAAAGCCTGATTATTCGCGTGTGGTGAACATCTGCACACTCGAAGCGCAGCGTGAATTAATCGGTCCCGGTTTGCTGGCGGTGCTCACACCGGTGCTGGTGGGCTTCCTGCTGGGCGCCATGGCCCTGGCGGGCTTCCTGGCCGGGGCGATTCTCTCCGGCCAGTTGATGGCCGTGTTCATGGCCAATGCCGGCGGCGCCTGGGACAACGCCAAAAAAGTGATTGAGGATGAGCCGCGCGATCCGGCACGGAATATGGGCAAAGGCTCCGAACGCCATAAGGCCAGCGTTACCGGCGACACGGTGGGCGATCCGCTGAAGGACACCGCCGGTCCGGCGATCAATCCCCTGCTCAAGGTGATGAACATGGTTTCGCTGCTGGTGATTCCGCTGGTGCTGCCGTTCGACCACTCGTTCATTCATGCCATTGCGGCGAGGGTCCCTGGTTACGTGAGCGTACCCCTTTCCCCCTATACCTGGATTCCGTGGATTATTTCACTGGTATGCCTCTTAGCCCTGGGCTGGGCGGTGTACCGCTCCAAGCACGAAACAGCCCAGATGAAGGCTTTCGAGCAAGACCTCACCGCGGGTGGCGGGGCGCCGGTGGAGAAAACTCCGGCGGCGGATGCGCGAATCGCCGCTCCGGATTAGAGTATTCTCGAATGATCACCGACCGCAAACGTCGCATCCATTTTGTGCTAAGCACGCACTGGGACCGGGAGTGGCGCGAGACCTTCCAGGAAATTCGCTACGCGCTGGTGCGGCTGATGGACCGCGTGCTCGCCGGACTGGAAGACGCAAGGCTCAAAGGGCCGTTCCAGACCGATGGGCAGTCCATCATGATCGATGATTATCTGGAAATCCGTCCCGAGCGCCGAGAACAAATCGAAAAACTGATCCGCGAACGCAAACTCGTGCTAGGCCCATGGTACACCATGCCGGACGAGTTCACCGTGTCGGGCGAATCGTTGATCCGCAATCTTCGTCTCGGACGGGAGATCGCCCGCGGTTACGGCGGCACTCCTTCCGGGGCCGGTTTCGTGCCCGACATGTTTGGACACAACAGTCAGTTGCCGCAAATTTTCGCGGGCTTCAACATTCGCGGGGGGTTCATCTGGCGGGGAACCAATCTGCTCGGCAAGCGGCACGTGCAATGGCGCGGCGCGGATGGGACCACTGTGTCTTGTTACCGTTTCGGACCGATCGGCTATTGCGACTTCTGCTGCAAGGTTCGCCAGGCGCGCCAAGGAGAGCCGGCGTTCGATCCGAATCAGACCGCGGCCAGATTGGAGGAGTTCCTGCGGGCGGAGGCGAAGTGCAACGAAGTGGATCCGATTCTGATTTTCGATGGCGGCGACCATCTGGAGTGGGATCAACAGGCGTACGCCGTGCTGGCGGAGCGTATGAAGCAAGACGACGACTTCGAGATCGTGCACACCTGCCTGGACGATTACCTGGCGGAAATGCTGCCGCAGGCCGACCGCATCAGCACCATTCTCGAAGGGGAATTGCGGGCGCCCGGTCGGTACCCCGGTTCGGCCGAAGAGCAGTGGGTTATTCCCGGCGTACTCGCGAGCCGCGTTCGCCTGAAGCAGGCCAACAGCCGCTGCCAGGCGCTGCTGTGCCTTTGGGCCGAGCCGTTCAGCGCGTTGGCCCATGGAGTGACCGGGTGGGAATATCCGCAAGGATTTCTCCAGGTCGCGTGGCGGTGGCTGTTGCAGAATCATGCACACGACTCCATCGACGGTTGCAGCACGGATCAGGTTCACAAAGACATGGAGTATCGCTTCGACCAGTGTCGATTGATCGCCGACAAGCTGGCGGTGGAAGCGACGAGTCGAATCGCCGCCAGCGTGCAAGGCGGGATAACCGATGAGGAGTTGCGCGTCGCCGTCTTCAACCCGCTGCCGCGCGAATTCCATCAAGTCGCGGAACTCACGCTGGAGATACCGACCGATTGGCCGAGCTTTAACGAGTTCTTCGGCTTTGAGCCTAAGCCCGCCTTTCTCATCCACGACGCCGACGGGAAAGAGATGCCCTATCAGCGGCTGGGTCAGGTGATGAATCGCCTACACCAGCGAATCCACCCTGCCAGGTTTCCGCAGGCCGTGCACAGCCACCATGTGAAGATTGCCCTGCTTCTTTCGATTCCCGCCCTGGGCTACACAACGCTCACCGTCCGGGCGATCAAGCCGCCGCGCCCGACGCGGTATCCGGACATACCGGGCCTGGCCGCCAGCGAGCGTTCCATGGCCAACGAGCATCTGGTTGTGCAAATCGAATCCAACGGCACATTGACCCTCACGGACAAGCGCACGGGCCGCGTGTATAGCCGCCTGCTGACCTTTGAGGATTGTGCCGACATCGGCGACGGCTGGTATCACGGCGTCGCGGTCAACGATCAGGCGTTCGTCTCCACCGCCTGCAAGTCGGACGTGGCCCTGGTTCACAACGGGCCGATGCTCACGACGTTCCGCATCCGCACGACTCTGTCCGTGCCGGAAGAATTTCGCTTTGACGGCATGACGCGGTCGGACCGGTTGGTCGAACTGGTAATCGACAGCCTGGTGAGTTTGCGCCCCGGACAGGATCATGTGGATATAGAAACAACCGTCCAAAATTCTGCCAACGACCATCGCCTCCGCGTTCTCCTGCCCAGTGGCGTGGATGCCGGGACGTATCTCGCCGACAGCCCGTTCGATGTCGTCGAGAGATCCATACCCTTACGCCGGGACAATCACGAATACCGCGAGTTGGAGGTCGAAACCAAACCGCAGCAAAGCTGGACCGCCGTGTTCGACACGAAACACGGCCTTGGGGTCGTCGGCGATGGGCTGCTTGAAACCGCCGTGCGCGACACCGCCGAACGTCCGATTGCTTTGACGCTGTTTCGTGGCACGCGCCGCACTATTTTCACCAACGGAGAACCCGGCGGGCAGTCGCGCGGGCCGATGACTTTTCGTTACGGCATCGTCCCGCTGGCGGGGAAACCTGATCGGACACGCTTGTGCGAACTGGGCCAACAAATGGCGGGGGGACTGCGCGTCGTGCAGCTTCGGCGCGAGGATATCGCTATTTTTCGATCCGAAAGATCGCTTCCCGCCACAGCCGGCTTGTTACGCATCGACGGTCCGGCCGTGGTCAGCAGCGTCCGCCGGAGCGGCGAAGGTCTGGAAGTACGCATATTCAATCCCCACGAGATAACCATTACCGCAACGATCGTTACCGCCCAGCCTGCTGGGCCGTATTTCGGCCCCCCCACCGGCAGGATCCAGATGGTGGACTTTGAAAGCAACCCCGTGGAAGAGCTTGGTTCGACTGATGGAAAACTTGCGGTGGTTCTCAAGCCCAAACGGATTGTTACCCTGCGTTTCACTTGAGACGGAACCTGCGCACCTTCTCTTATGCTCGCCGGTACGCGGCGCGGCTATGGTTTACCTTCTCCATTTGGCCGACCGTTGCCGACGAAATGCCCGCCCGGCAGCAAGCGGGCGGAATTAAATATAAACGCCGTTTCTGACCCTACGTGGATCAGGGCCGCCAACAGCGGATTGAGAAATCCCATCGCCGCCAAGGCCACGCCGATGCTGTCGACCGTGAGCGTACCGATGAAATTGAACATGATGATGCGGCGGCATTGGCGCGCCAGCCGCATGGTCTGGGTGAATTTGACCAGGTCGTTGCCCAGCAATACCACGTCCGCGCTTTCGCGCGCTACGTCCGTGCCTGATCCCATCGCCACGCCCACATCGGCCTCCATCAGCGCCGGTGCGTCGTTGATGCCATCGCCGACCATCGCGACGCAGCTTCCCATCCCGCGCAGCCGCCGAACGTGCTGTACCTTCTGATCCGGCAGCAGTTGGGCGTATACGGAGGATATGCCCAGTTCCCGGCCGATTCGCCGGCCCACGGCTTGGGTATCGCCGGTCAGAAGCACCGTCTGGATGTGCTGCCGATGCAGCGCGGCGACCGCCGCGGCGGCTTCCGGACGCGACACATCTTCTATCAGCAGCGCTCCGAGCAGTTTTCCATTTTGCGATACATAGGTAAGCGTACCGGTGTTTTCGTCTCGCTCCAAACTGGAAACATCCAGTCCCTGCTCGCTCATCAATTGCGCGTTGCCCACCGTGATGCTCTGACTCTGGTGGACGCACGTGATCCCCCTGCCCGGCGTATAGTGGAACTGTTCCGGCACCCGGATTGGCGTGCCTGATTCCCGGGCTTTTTCCAGGATGGCGCGGGCCAGGGGATGCTCGGAACGGGCTTCGGCGATGGCCGCGGCTTCCAGCAGCTGTTGTTCGCTCACGCCGCGAACCGTTTCCACCGCCATCACCCGCGTCTGGCCCAACGTCAACGTGCCGGTTTTGTCCAGCACCACGGTGTTTACCCGCCAGAGGGTTTCGAGGTAAATTCCGCCTTTGATGATCGCACCCTGGCGCGCGGCCCGGCCGATCGCGCCGAGAATCGCCAGCGGCGTTCCCGCCGCCACGCCGCAGGCGCCGGCCACAATCACCACGGAAATAGTCGAAACGATGTTGTGCGTGACCAGAAGGGTCAGCAGAGCGCAGCCGATGGCGAAGTACACAAGATAGCCCGCCAGGCGATCCGCCGTTTTCTGGATTTTCGCCCGGTATTTTTCCGCTTCTTCCACGGCATGCACAATTTTGCCAAAGGCCGTATCCGGTCCGATTCCCGTCACCCGTACTTCCAGCACGCCGGACTGGTTGACCGTTCCGGCGTAAACGGCGGCGCCGACGACTTTTTCCACCGGCATCGATTCACCCGTAATCGCCGACTGATCCACCGCCGACCCACCCGCAACCACCACGCCATCGATCGGTATGCGGCCGCCGGGCCGCACCAGGACCACATCGCCGATTTGTATCTCGTCCACCGCTACTTCCCGCCCGGCGTCCTGGCGGCGCACTTCCGCGCGGCGCGGCAACAGCTCCATGAGCCGGCCAATGGCCTGGCGGCCCCGGCCCACCGTGAGACCTTCGATCATTTCCGCCGCCAGAACAAAGAACAGGATCACCAATGCTGTGAGGAATTGCCCAATGGCCAGCGCCGCCGCCAGGGCAATCGTCATCGAAAGCTGCATCGTCATGCGGCGCGCCAGCAGGTTGGAAAGAGCCTCCTTGAAAATCGGCCATCCGCCGATCAGCGCCGCCGCCAGGCCGATCAGGCTGATTTTCTCCAGCGGTTCCCAGACCCGCAGCCACACCAGTACGATCGCCGCCGCCACCAGCGCAATCCGCGCCAACTCCAACGGTTCCAGATGGAGTTCGTGGTCGCACGGCACGGAACCGGGCGCGGCATGTTCCTTCGGGTGTGCCTCGGGTGGGCGGCCCGCGGCGTCCATGGCGTGATTTTTTTCCGGAACGGTCATTTCATATAGCTCTTGAGAACATCTATAAGCTCCTGGGCCGCCGCCAGTTGGGCCGCCGTCGGCTTGTGGCTGGGATCGATCACATGCATACGAATGTACCCTTCAATTACTTCGGACATCAGTCCGTCGATGGCGCCCCGGCACGCGGCGATCATCTGCAGCATGGCGGCGCATTCGCGTTCCTGCCGCAGGGCCGTTTCGATGGCCGCGACCTGCCCGCGGATGCGGCGGACCCGGGCGACAAGCTTGGCCTGGTTGGTAATCAGGTGGGACATTGTTGATCCTCCATATTCTTCGCGCTCTTATACTATACCCCAGTATAGTTTATGGCGACAACCCGCAAACCGGGCGAGTCCACATTTTCGGCGGATCCGGCGGCACGCCGCGGATCGAGACGCTCGCGTATAAGCCGACCAGTCTGCGAAACGTGACCATTGCCCTCTCTGGGGCGGCCTTTCCGTCAGTTCCTGATTCCCGGTCGGGCAAGATGCCCGATCCCCCGTTTGAGGCGCCGGGCGTCTTCACCCTCCAGTCTTCACGCGTCATTTGGCGGTAAGGTCCTATAATAAATAGTCTTTAATTTTTCCACTTTTTCCTGACACCTCCTGGGGAGGGTCCAGAACCCATCAAAATATTCAAGTGTGTGGCCGCAATACCACACTGCCAAAATCCCGCGACCTGAGAGCTACAGAGCGCGCAGCGGTTTTTTCTGTAACCGTGCATGGGCTGGAAGATCGCTGTGACGATGTGTGTAATTCTTGGAAGAATCGCCGCCTGCGGAGGAAATTTGAATATTTTTGAATAAATTTATCGTAGCGTAAGTGATTATATAGTCAGCAGTTATAACATTCCTGGCCATAAACTAAAAAAATTCTCAATTTTTCTCTTGCTTTTTATTGGAAGTGGATTAAACTATCCAAGTATCAGTATATGGCCGCCACGCAAATCGCGGCCGCAACGGTAGTAAAAAGTTGTGCACACGGTGAACGGGGCTCAGCCATGTTCCTTTGTGAACAAAAAGTAGACGCGGCAAGCTCGGACCTCCCCTTGGGGGGCGGCCTTCCAGGCCGCCATGGTCCTGATCCTCAGTCGGGCCTGATGTCCGACCCCCTTTTAGGTACTGCCGGCGATCCCATCGCGCCGCGCGCCGCTAAGCAATATTGGACGCCGCTTGCATATCAACCAAACGGCCGGCCCCCGGTGTTTGCCGGGACTGGGGGGGGGGGGGGGGGTGGCATCAACATATCTGTACCATCTCATGTATTCCCGTGCCCTTGGCGGACGGGGTTTGCGCCTGCCCGCCGATAGGCATGAATGGACTCAAGCGCCGCAATTACTCCAAGGCAAGTTGCTCTACGGTCAAAAGCCTATCGGCCCCGTGCCTGCCTGCAGGCAGGAGTAGGCAAGGAGGCGATCCATGATTCCTCCGCGTTCCCTTTTTGGCGCATGGTGGAAAGGTCTGCGGGATGATCTGAATCCCCTCAATCTGCGCCAAACCATCAACAAATATTCCCGTTTTGTAAGCATCCTGGCGGTGCTCTTTCTCCTGGCCCTGGGATACTTCTGGTGGAAACGTTTGTTTGCTCCCCCGTCCTTCACGATGGCCCGGTTTGTTTGGGTTGATCGATCACTGAGCTATTGCCCCGTCCATTATGTTACCGCCATGATCTCCGATGGCTGCGGCGGGGCCTGGGTCGCCGGCGAGGATTCCGGCATCTACCATTACCAGCCTTCCCAGCTCGCTTCCGCTTGGAAACATTATGACAAGGCCAACTCCCCCGGCCTGGTCAGCGACCATATTTATTCGCTCTGCCTGGACTCCCGGGGCCGCCTGTGGGCCGGCACGCTGCGCCGCGGCGTGTGCGTGTTCAACGGCTATACCTGGAAACATTACGGTTTACTCAACGGCCCGCTGGGTTCGCACGTGGTGGCCATCGCCGTCAATCCCCGCGACCGATCCGTCTGGATGTGCACGGAGGCGGGCATCAGCATCTATCAAACCGGCCAACACACGTGGCGTTACATTACTCGCGCCGGCGGTCTGCCTCCAGACCCGGATTGCGTCGCCTTCGGCCGCCACGGCCAAGCGTTTGTGGGCACGCAATGCCATGGCTTGGCCATCGCCTACCCGCCGTACCGACAGTGGATCACGATCCATGGGCCGTGGAAAATACCGATCACGCCCACCGGGCGCGGCTTGCCGAGCAACTTGGTCAACGCGGTGCTGGTGGGCAAGAAGACTGGCCGGGTTTACGTGGCTACCGATGAAGGTCTGGCTTGGAGCAGCATCCGCAACCCCGGCCTTTTCCACTTTGTGCGCGGGGCGGATTACGCTCTCAAGGATCGCCAGCTTTGGCGGCCACCCCATCACGTGCCGATAGTGCCGGCGGCTGAAAAAGATTTGCTGCTGCCCGAGGATCACATCACCTGCCTGGCCCAGTCGCCCAATGGCAAGCTCTGGCTGGGTACGTGGCACAGCGGCTGCTGGACCAACATGTTCCGCATCAACCGGCCGCAAGGGAATATTCCGGAAAGGAGGCACGGGGGGGCTATCCAGATGCCACTCTCTTGGCGCCAACCCGGCGGGCGTTACGACATTTCGGCCATTTTGCCACTGGGCGATGGAAAAACGCTGGTCGGCCACTATGGCGCGGGCGTCTCGGCGGTTCGCATTTCGGCGCCGTCGTGGTGGAGCAGATTATTCCATTATGTTCTCGGCGGGTTCCACGATACGCTGGCCTGGTTGTCCTGGCGGGCGAATCTGCCGGCGCCGGCCTGGGCGCCCACGGCAGGCGGGCTGGCCGGCTTATGCCGGAAGTTGCTGGCCCATCGCGTGTCGGCGCGTCCCGCCGGTCCGCGGGTTGTCCCCATCACCAGTGACTGGCGCACACAGGGCACATGGCTGGGAAGATATGGAAGATATTGGGCGTGTCTGTTTGCCTGCCGCAGTTGGCCGGGGGACTACGTATGGTCGCCCGCTTCGGTGGCGCTGGATCACGACGCAGGGATTGGTCCGCATCACAGACAACATGACAACGGAGGATATCATCTTCCTGGCGGCGATGCTGTCCGCTTTTGGATTCAGTGGCTGTTCACGGCGAAAAAAAGGGTGCTGGAACTGCCGGAGGTTTACCTGGATAAACAGATTATCATGCACAAGACGACTTGGGCCGAGGATCGGCGGGAATCGGAAATCGACGATCACGGCGAGACTTACCCGGTCACCTGGCAGGGACCGGGGCTTTACGTGTATCTGCACATTCCGCCCGGCGAGTACACGCTCTCGCTCTATTTTTTCAACAAGGATGGCCACACCGGCCCGAACCGCAACCGCGATTATGTCATTTCCCTGCTTCCCCTGCCCGCAACCTACCTCTTCGGCTCCGACCTTTTTCCCAATACCGCGCCGTTGGCGAAGATGCGTGGAGCGGCCCAGAGCCGGGTGGTGAATTTCTGGGGAGGGGTCTGGAAGCGGTTCCTGGTGCGCGGGCCAATGAAGCTGGTGATTCGCGTGGCGAAAAATTATTCCCGCGACGCCATGTTGGCCGGAGCCATGCTGGACCCATTGGCCGAGCATCCGGCACCTTATTATTTCGGCCGCCGGGCCTGGCAAGCTCACGAGAGGCATAGAGCGGAATTGCGCACCCAATTGGCGGCCGAATGGTGCCTTGGGAGCGCGGACGTCGACGTCCACAATACTGCGACCATCCACACAGCCCGCCTGATTCTTCAAATTCTTAATGTGCTCGAACACCGCAACCCCGCCGCCTGGGCGGCCAACCAGCGGCAGGCTTACTTATTAGTTCTGCGCTGGTGCGTGGCGCATTACGGCGAGCAGCCGCAAAACTCCGCCGCCGCGGTGCTCGTGGAAAAATGCTATTACCACTTGGGGCTTTTTCATCGCTGGGAGGCGGTGGAGAAATCGCGCGACCTTTTAACTTCGCGGCAAATTGAAAAAGGATTGCGGTGGAATGAGTGGCACCCTGTATCTTCCTATCATGGCTTTGAGTTCCATTTGATTCGGAAATACGTGAAAAGATTGAAAACAAAACCGCGTACGGCGGCGGCCAAGTAGGAAAGTACCGGATTCCGGGTGTTCCGGAATTCGCAATGTTGTTTGTTCCAGTTTAAGGAGTACCCACATGGTTAACGCAATTCAAAATCGGTTCAATTGGCAAAGCAGGAAGACAAGAGCACTCGTGGCGGCGGCGGTCTGCGCTGCGGGATTGGGGATCGGCTTTGGTGGCGGCATGATTCCGGGTAGCGAGCCACCGCCGCCGTCATATTGTTTGTATGATATTCCCGGTACCCCACCGCCAGGATGCAACGCTTTCTACCCGTGCGACGGAGGTTACTTTTACAAGACATCATGTCCAAGTGATGGTGGCCCATGTACGAATACTCTACAGGTCTGTGGCCTACTCGTGCAAAATGTTATGCCCAACGATGCGTGCAGCAACACAACTTGCCCGGGCCTGTGACAGTTTCTGTCCGGGGTTGGCGAGTGGTAGAATGGAAGAAGCTGATCCACAGGAAGTAGTTCGGGAGTCAAAGTACGTGTGCAAGCTTGTTCAAGGATAGTTGGCAATGGAAAAGATTGTGCTTAAGGAATGGCGCAAAAGACTTAACCTAACTTCCCGTTAATTTTTGGAAAAAGGCCGAGAAAGCATGGTTTTCGTCAAGCAGGTTAAAGGGATGAATCTGACGATTCATAAGAAAAGTCTCCAATTTCTGACAGGTTTGTTTGTTGGGACACTATGTCTACATGTACTGGCCAATGTAAGTCGCAGGCCTGCACGGGAAGCGCTCGCGACACGGGTGCAGAAGATTTTAGGAATGAAGACCGGTAATCATTCATATCTTCCACAATATCGCAAGATTATCCGGTTCATGAAAACGAATCAAACGGGAAATGTAAACAAGGCTTGGAAAGATGTAATGGCGCAGCCACCCGTCAGGCGAGCCATTCATTCCCTTGTTGGTGCTCTAAATGCCGGCGCTAATGCCATAGCGTTACGCAACAAAATATTGGCTTCACTCACATTGAATGGCTACATGGAAAAACCTGGTTCTCCGTGGGGCTATGGCACACCTGTGGAGCGCTGGTTCATTTGGAGTTATTTATCTGCCAGATCGATAAATATGCTCCATAAGGGAGAGAACGTGCGTGCGACAAAATATGCAAGGGCGGGCATTCTGCTACGGTGCCAGGACGCTCCGTCATTAGGTGTGGGGACGGTTCTTAACGGCTGGTTTAATCCGAGCAGCTCCTTTGCGCGACAAAATGCGATTGCATTACACATAACACCTCTTCAAAGGGCTCGTTTGCTAAAAATATATTGGCCCGCGGTTCATTACGAAATGCGCTTTATATCCATCAAGCGCCCGTTTTTGGCTACACATCTTGCCATTGTGAAAATGGAACATGGTTATCATGTGCTGCCGAAGAAACTTGTTGGGAATTATGTTGCAACCATGAAGGCGACATTCCGTAAACTGAAAAGACATATTTTCCTGGAATACTTCTATCTCAGAATAATCCGCGGCGATGTTCGTACAATGATTGGTCATGGCCATAGAAGAGCTGCCCGCCGTATACGAGTTGCTCTTAAAAGCCTGGAGGACAGGATCAAAAAACAAAAGAATATTTCCATCATCGACTCCCAGGCCCTGCTCCGTTGGATCAAGGAGGCTCAAGAGAGGTGGTAAGCTCAAGGGTGTGTTTATGATTAGCTAAATAGTCTTTTTTTGAGGAGCGATTCCGGTGCACAAGAACTGGCGAGTCGTAATAACCCGTGTTATGACATTTGCTCTCGGCGCGGTGTTCATCATCGCGGCGCTGACCAAAAGTCTGCTGCCGCCGGGTCATGCGACGATGTTCGGCGAACTCATATACGCGCATCCCTGGTTTGCCAATGGCCTGATCGGTATTGAAATCGCCCTTGGTGTCTGGTTAATTAATGGCTGGCGAAATGGCGTCGCCGCATTCGCGGCATTGCTTCTGCTGGCCATTTTCTCCGGCGCGATCATCTACGACATGGCCCAGCACTATCCGCAGCCCTGCGGCTGTTTTGGCGCCGCCTGGAAACAAGCCCATGAGCCGGTGGTGATTGAACGCGGCTTGGCCCTTGGCTTGGGCCGCAACGCCCTGCTTGCCGCCGCGGCGACTCTTGTGTTCTTGGCGCCGCCGGGCCGTCGCCGACCTGATTCTGACCAACCGCCGACGGTTTCTGACCAGCAGCCAACCGAACCTGCCCGCCAGTAGGCATGGAATGAGGGGGTGGCGGAAGAATAACCTGTCGGCCGGCTGGCCGGTGCGAAGGAGTTCGCATCATGCCGAAAAATTCGATGCCTTGCCGCGTGAACTTTGTGGCCACGCGTGTGCCAAGGCCCGCGGCTAACAGTAAATCGCCATCCGGCTTCACTCTGGTGGAGATGCTGGTGGTCATTTCGATCATCGCCGTTTTGCTCTCGCTGTTGCTGCCCGCTTTGGGCAAGGCGCGCAACCTGGCCATGCAGATCGTCTGCGCCTCGAATCTGCGGTCGCTGGGGCAGGGCGTGTTCGTTTACATCGGCGAATACAAAAACTATCCCATGCCGGCGGGGTGGCACAATCAGGATAGTGGGGGAGGATATATACACGAGGCTCTCGAACCGTTCGGCAATCTCGACTCCACCGGCCCCGGCATGGACATGGCCAACCAGCCTTACTCCTTTGGTTATGGTTTGCTCTATACCAGCGGCATCATCAAGAATCCCCAAGTTTTCTTTTGCCCGCAGGCCGGCCTGTTTACCCTCGACGGGGATACCTGGCAGGCGAACGGCAGCAGCGGGCAAAAGTCCCGCACGTTTCCCATGTCGTGGATTGCGCCGCAGAAACTATACGATCCCGCCGAATGGGGCCAGCCGCTTTCTCCCTGGCAGAAAAGCCTGACAAAACCCTACGAATTTTTGCAGGCCATTTTCCTTGGCTACAACTACTGGTTCGGATTTTCCCAGGGCACGTTTTCGAACCCGACGGGCAAACACGGGCTTACGAACACCAGCCCCATTAACGTAACCAACCCTTGGACGGGTATTTCGGCGAATACCTCCCTTCTGGATCCGGCGCATCCGTTCACTTCGGTCACCAACAGCCACAGCGCCGTGGAGTCCATTCTGGGCAGTGATGTTACGGTGAGCAATTCACAGCCCCCGCCGCAGTCTTGGTTATTCCAGCCCAATAACATAGGTGAGCCGGGAATCGTGCCCCTGTCGAACCATGTCGGCCAAAACGGCGTGCGGGGCGCGAACATTCTCTACAACGACGGCTCGGTGCAGTGGAAAGGCCCGGCCAATTTGCATTGCAACTATTTCGATGGCGGTTCGCTGTTTTTCTGGGAGTAACCAACCCCGCTGGCCGGCGAGACAGGATCGTCGCGCCCGGCCTTTATTCGATAATATCCCGCAGTCTGCCGCCGGCCCCGGCCAACAGTGCGTCGGCTTCTTCCGGCCGGCAGCGGCGGCGGTGCATGACCACCGCCCGCTTCACCTTGCCCTCCGCCCGCGTGAGCAGATACAGCGCCTCCGCACGCGCCAATCCGGTCAGTTGCATGAGGATTCGCGCCGCCCGATCCACCAGCTTGTCGCTTGTTTTCGCATCCAGATCGACCATCACGTTTCCATACACCTTGCCGATCTGCACCATCGCCAGGGTGCTGATGATGTTGAGAACCGTCTTGGTGGCGGTGCCGGCCTTGAGCCGCGTGGAGCCGGCGATCACTTCCGGCCCGGTGGGCAGGCAGATGAACAACTCCGCCGGGACACGAATGTGTTCCCGGGCGGTGCAGGTGAGGAAAATGGTCTTGGCCCCAAGGCGACGGGCTTCATCCACCGCTCCGTGCACAAAAGGCGTGGTGCCGCCCGCGGCAATGCCCACCACTACATCCGCCGCGGCGACGTGCCGCTCCCGCATCGCCGCGGCGCCGGCGCCCGGATCGTCCTCCGCATGTTCCACGGGGCGCTGCAACGCCGCGGCGCCGCCCGCGATGACGCCCACCACCATGGCCGGATCGGTTGAAAATGTCGGTGGGCATTCCGCCGCATCCAGAACGCCAAGGCGTCCGCTGGCGCCGGCGCCCACGTAAATCAGCCGGCCGCCGGCGGAGAAAGCATCCGCCGCCATTCGCACCGCCTGGGCAATCGCCTCGGCCTGGCGGCCTACGGCCTCCACGGCCTTCTTGTCTTCCCGGTTCATCAGCCGCACCGCGTCCACGATGGCCAGGCGATCCAACCCCTGCGAATCGGGGTTTTGCTGTTCGGTCTGAATATAGCCGCGATCGTTTATCATATCTTCATCTGTATCAATTCACGCTCGGGTCGGGAGGAATGATTTTCGGATTCAGATCCGGCACGGTTCTGGCGCGGGCGACGGCGCGGGTTAAATCAAGCCATTGGCTCTCATCGCTGCGAAAAACCAGTTCCGGCGTCGCCGGCGCGATCAGCCAGGCCCCCTGGTCGATTTCCTTTTCCAGTTGGCCGGGCGACCAACCGGCGTTTCCGACGAAGAATTTTATCGGCGTCGCTTCGTTTTCCACCAGGGCCGTCACCGCGACGCTGGACATAGTGAAGTATAGTCCGGGCAGGGCTTGCCCGTCGGCCTGATTTTCCCGCACGTGCAGAACAATCAGGGGGCTCGGACAAGGCCCCCCGTCGAATAAGGGCGATGGATTCTTGTATGGCTTTGCACTGATCTGCTTCCACGCCTCGCCGATCGTTTTCGACAGGGGCCGGTTGATCACCACGCCCATGGCCCCTTCGCCATCGTGTTGAAGAAGCAAAACCACCGTCCGGAAAAAATTCGGATCGTTCAAGGCGGGCGTGGCGATCAATAGATGCCCGGCCAAAGAATCATCCATAGGGTCCTTTCCTATCGGCGCATCCGCCCGCCGGCGCGCCGCGATCCGGGCGGCGCCGGGGTAAAACAGATCCACGCCCAACCCCGGCGCGCCACGCCGGGACGCCGGCGCTTTGCGTCCGCGGTGCCGGTCCAGCGCGCCCCGTACCGTCGCAACGGTATTATTTTAGCCGGTGTTGGAAACTATCTCAAAAGCATAGGTTCTTAATCATTTCCGGGAGTGCGGCAATTCGATACTCCACCGAATCGGTCAGGCGCCGCGGGTGTTTTACCGGAATAATGCACCGCGAGGGTCATCAGTTCAGGAAAGGCCTCCAAGACAGCGGCGGCAACTTCGCCCAGAAGCGGGCGCATCAGCAACTCCGAAAAGAGATTGCCGGCGCGCCAACGCCGGTAAAATTCACACCGCCAGGCCGCTTCATAGGCGAGGCCAATATCCTCGAACCCCTCCCCGGCCCGCAAGCCGTGGACAAGCTTATCGGAAAGCAGCCGGGCGGAGCGCAGGGCGAGTGTGATCCCTTCTCCAATGAGCGCGTGAACCTCGCCGGCGGCATTGCCGGTGAAAAAACAGCCGTCGGAAAAAATGCGACGCACGCCCGGAACCAGCGGCCCGCAAGCATGCCAGCGATCAATCCGCCGGGCGTGGCGAATCATGCCAAGCAACGGTGCATTGCGCCGGAATAGATAGGCCAGCAGGGAATCGGCGTCGGGGTAATGCGCCAGAAGACGCCGCCGCGCGACAAAAGCGAGATTGTACCGCCGGCAATCAATTGCGGCCGGCGGATGCGTACGATCCCGATAGCTATCGGGACCGGAGCTGGTAGGCGCCAGGCCGGCGTAAAGGTCGCGAACTCCGGCGATGGCGATCAGATCGTTCGGCAGGTTGCAGCCGGTGAAATGAGTCTTGAAGCAGACAAAACCGTTGTCCGCGCCGGTGGGAGCAAGGCGACCCGCCACCGCGGGGCTTGCGGGCATACCGTGCGCAACGACCACGCAACGAGAGCGAATATCGCCGCCGCCGGTTCGCACAAGAAACCCGGCGCCGGTGGAACCGGCGATGGCAGTGACATGACAGGGTTGAAGAATGTGGGCGCCCCACTCCCGCGCGCGGGCAATCAGAAGTTGATCAAAAAGATCGCGGGAAATCGCCCGCGGAAAAGCCCCGGCAATATCGGATGGAAAGGGCGCTTCGATACTCTGGCCGGTCTGGGTCAGCACCCGCACGCGCCGCAATGGAGGGCCGGCCAGTGAATCAAATTCCGCCAGCAATCCCAGCCGTTCCAAAACCGGCCGGGCGCCATTGGAGATAAACTCACCGCAGACTTTCTGGCGGGGAAACGGCTTTTGCTCGGCCAAAGCGACTTGCAACCCCGCCTGGGCCAGCAAGGCGGCAACGGTGGAACCCGCCGGTCCGCCGCCGACAATCGCCACGTCCACGCCGTCGATCATGCGAAACTCCATGGACACGGGATTATAGGCGAAGATCACCTTATTATTCCGCCGCGGTGTCCCACCCGCCACAACCTGGCCGGCTTTGTGTATGGTCTCGTCAGCTTGTTTCGTACCAGCCTGGCGCACCATCCGATACCTGATACCTGCCTGCCCCTTGCCTACCGCTGAATTTATTTTTCTTTTCCACCCGGCCCTGGGGATATGATATATAAATTTATCCGTGAACGATTATAAAAAGAATTATATTCGGTCTCCAACGGGGTCCCAACGGACTTGGCGCGCCCGCCATAACCGGGTATGTTGGATGAATGTATGAATCTTAAACCTCATCCCAATCACCGGCGGTATATAGAGACGCTGCGGCGGATGTCGCCGGAGGCGAGGCTGCGGAAGGCCTTTGAGTTATCAGAGTTTACCAAATCGCTTTTCGTACAAGGGCTTAGACGGAGATTTCCCGGGCAAAGCGAGGCGGATTTTCATCAGATCATGCTTGACCGACTGGAAAAATGTCACAACAGGCGCTACTGAAACGGATTGTTGAAGTTCTGGAGAAATCCGGTGTTGCCTATATGCTCACTGGATCAGTTGCCTCAAGCTTACAAGGGGAACCCCGTTCGACACACGATATTGATCTGGTTGTGGCTATCCAGGCGGCGGCAGTCGAGTGTTTGACGCGGGCTTTTCCTTCACCGAGCTTCCATCTTGATCCCGAGGCTATGATGACGGCGATTGACCAGCGTGGGATGTTCAATCTCCTCGAGTTGCGAGAAGGCGACAAAATCGATTTCTGGCTCCTGACCGATGAGCCATTCGACCAATCGCGTTTCTCGCGCCGACAGGCGTGGGATATTGCGGGAATGCGAATACAGGTGTCGCGGCCGGAAGACACTATCTTGATGAAACTGCGATGGGCGCAAATGTCCGGCGGCAGCGAGAAGCAGTTCACGGATGCCCTGCGAGTATACGAAGTGCAGTTCGGCGTTTTGGAGCTGGAGTACCTGGAACAGTGGGCCAGGAGACTTGGGATCGACGCCCTGTGGATGCGTCTCAAGAACGAGGCGCAGGTTCTCCCTTAAGTGATGACGCTGGTTCCAGCGGGGCGGCGATCACCGCGTCGATGTCGGCGATACGTTCTGCTTGGTCGGCTTGCAGATCGGCGATGGTTTCCCGGACACCCAGAATCATGTGTTCGGTTTCCAATTGGTTTTGCACACCGGTGGCGCCTTGCTGGTAATCGGCACGGTCCAGGGCGGCAATGACTTTCAAGCGCGGCAGAATGCTCTCGGCGAACAGGGCCAGTTGGCGACGGTCGCTTCGCAAGGCGATGATGTCGATCAGCAGTCGGGCAGCCAAGTCATCCTTTTTGCCGCGTAATGCCGCCCGGGTGGCCCGCAGCCGATCCCTGGCCTGGGCGATGGACGCGTGGATGGCTTCGTAGCGCAGCGCCGGGATCAGCAGGGCGCCGGTGAAATTCTGCATCGCTCCATCAAGTGATGTGGAAAGCCCCAGGTCGAAATTGGGAATATATTGCATTTTGGCGCGGCGGATGCTCAGGCGGCCGGCGGATACGAACCGGCGAAGGCCGCGCAATTCGGGATTGCGTTGCATCGCCAGGATTAAAAGCCGGCGATCGCTGATGGCCGGTCCTGATGCGTCCGGATGGGGAATCGCCCGTGGCGGATTCAACGGCGCCTTCGCGGCGCGTCCCAGCAAGGCGTTGAGAGCGGTCAACTCCAGCGCCAACTGATGGTGCAACGCCACAATCACGGCTTGATGTTGATCGATCCGAACCTGCACCGCCAGCCACAGCCGCGGTTGCCGGCCGCCGGCGCCGATTCCGGCCCGCAGCAACGCGGCCTCGGCCTTAAGGAGATGCTTCATATCTCGTTCCAAACGCCAGGTCACGGCGGTAAGGGCGTATTCGTACCAGGCGGTGAGCACAGCGCGGCGCACGGAAAAAATTTCCGCGCGGTATCGCCAGCCGGCGGCGCGGGCCGCCTGGAGGGCGGCACGCGCCTGCACGGAAAGTTTCGACGGCCAGCGTATGTCGTCGCTGGCGTTGCTTGCACCCAGAATAGTATTGGCCAGCGAAGCCTGACCATTCTGGAGCGTTGTGCCGGCGTTAAGCACCAGCGTGGTTGCCTGCGTGCCGGCCTGGGGGATTTCTTCAATTTCCCAGCGCCATTTCCAATAGGCTTTCTCCACAACGGGATTATTCAGCACCGCATACCGTACCAATTGCGCGGAGGTGGCGTTGACCGACAGCGGCGGCAGATGGCGCCGGGCATAAGGCTTTTCAAAGAGCTTCCCGGCGATTGCGGCCGCGCGGCGCAAACGGTTCTCACCTTTAGGTACAACGGTGCATCCAGCCAGCAGAATTGCACTGGCCAGAATCGCCCCGCCGACGCGCCGCCGCGCCGCCGAAAATATTTTTAAATTCAAAACTCGCCGCGACCTATTGATATTCATACGGCGCCTCCTTCGCCGGGCGGCACGACGCTGGCGGGAGTGGCCTGCGTTTGAAACTGCTGACGCAGACGCCAGTGCATCACAATAAAATACAACGCCGGAAGAACGAGCAATTCGAGCACAAACGCCGTGGCCAAACCGCCGATCATGGGCGCGGCCAAGCGGCGCATCACCGTGCTTCCGGCCCCTTTAACCCACAGCAGCGGCGTCAGACCGATCAGGGCGGCGCAGACGGTCATGGTCTGCGGGCGGATGCGGCGCACCGCGCCATTATAAACGGCGTCGAACAACTCCCGTTTATTGCGGAGGCGGCCTTCGCGTTTGGCCTGCTGGAAGCTTACGTCCAGGTACAGCAGCAGCACCAGGCCCATTTCCGCGCATAATCCGGATAGGGCGATGATACCCACCCACACCGCCACCGATAACTGGTAATGCAGAAAATACAGGGCCCATATCGCGCCCACCAGACCAAAGGGTACGGACAACAGCACGCCCAACACGCGGCCGACGCTTCCGGTGGATACGAACAGGAGGATAAAGATGCTCAGCAACACCAGAGGCACGGCGAGTTTGAGGCGGGCGTTGGCTTCTTGAATCTGTTTGTACAGGCCGATCCATTCATAAGTGTAACCGGCGGGCAGGACTACATGCCCGCGTATGGCGACGTTGGCGCGCCGCACATAGCCGAGAGTGTTGCCGGTGGTGGTGGTGATGTTGATGTAATTGACGGTCATGGCGTCCTGGCTGTCGATTTCCGGCGGGCCCGAGCTGTAATGAATGTTGGCCAGCATTCCCAGAGTGATAAAACTTCCGCCGGGCGTGGCGATGGGAAGTTCTTTAAGATCCGCTACGCTGCCGCGGAGATTACGAAAATAGCGGACATTGATCGGCAGCCGCTGCAAACCGAGCACCATGGTGCTGACGGGATCGCCGCCGATGGCCAAGGTGATTATGCGCTGAACCGCGCCCTGCGTCAGACCATAGCGCGCGGCTTTCAGGCGGCTCACGTGGATATCCAGGTAATAGCCGCCCAGAGGTTGATTGGCGATGGCGCTGCCCGTGCCGCGGACACCTTGCAGTGCCCGCGCGATTCGGTTGGACACCTTGCCGAGAACCTTGAGATTTTCACCGAACACACGAATACCCAGGAGCGTTTTGCTGCCGGTATTGGCCATGTTGACGCGATTGGCGATGGGCATGGTCCAGTAGGCCGCAAAACCGGGGATTTTCAGCGCCCGGTTCAAACCTTCGTGGAACTTCCCGCGGGAACCCGTCCAGCCGTGCATCACCTGATGGAGCGAGATAGGCGCGTGGCCGGGCCAGAACGTGCGCCGGAACGGCCATTGGAGCCATTGCGGCCAAGAATGATAGAACCGCCTCACCGGGGCCACGGGCCATTGGTCGCGGCGTTTGAGCCGGATAATGGTGTCGATCATGTTCAGCGGGGCGCTGTCGGTGGCGGTATCGGCGCGGCCGATCTGGCCCCACACGCTTTTTACCTCTGGAAAGGTTTTAATAATTTTGTCGCTTTGCTGGAGCACGTATTTGGCCGCTCCGACGCTCAGTCCGGGATAGGTGGTGGGCATGTACTCCAAATCGCCCTCATACAACGGCGGCGTGAATTGCGTGCCCAAGCGGCCCAACGGCCAGAAAATAGAACCGCACAATAGAACGGCCAGGAGAATCACCAGCCAGCGCAGACGCATAACCGCGTGAAACACGGGGTGGAAACTCTTCTGGAGAAACATGCTGAGCGGATTGTGCTCTTCATGGATGATTTTTTGCGGTATCACCAGCAGCGCCGCCAGAACCGCCCAGCTTAAACATATCCACCAATGGTAGCGGGCCAATTGACCGTCGCGGCCGACGAAGTAGTAAAGGCCCAGCGCCGGCAAAATGATGATCGCCAACGCCGCGGGCCATTGCCGCCACCACGGCCATTTTTCCGGGAACAAACGCGGACGGATGAAATAAATCATCAACACCGGCACGATGGTGATCGAAAGCAGGGCGGCCGAAGCCATGGCGAAGGTTTTGGTCAGAGCCAGCGGGCTGAACATCTTGCCGCTTTCGCCGGGAAGAGTGAATATCGGCAGAAAACTTACGGTGATAATCAGCAGGCTGAAAAAAAGACTCGGCCCGACTTCCTGAGCCGCCGCGAGCATGATGTCGGCGCGGGCGCGCGGCGGCCGGCCCTGCGCCACGAGCGCGTCCTGGCGGTTGAGATGCTGATGGGCGTTTTCAATCATCACGATGGCGCTATCGACCACCACGCCTATGGCGATGGCGATGCCGCTTAAGCTCATGATGTTGGCGCTGATGCCCAGCCAATACAAAATCGCCAGACTGCAGATCATGCTGGCCGGAATAACAACAATGGCCACCAGAGCGCTGCGTCCATGCAATAAAAATACCAGGCAGATCGCGGCCACCACGATCATTTCTTCCAGCAGCGTGTCGGAAAGCGTGTGGATGGAGCGATTGATCAGGTTGTCCCGGTCATAACCGGTTTTGAACAGCACGCCGGGCGGCAGACTGGCGGAAATCGCGGCGATCTTCTTTATTACCCGCTGCACCACTTGGTAAGTATCGGCGCCGTAGCGCACCACCACAATACCGCCGACCGTTTCGCCACGACCGTTCCAATCCAGAATTCCCAGCCGCTGCTTGCCGGCGATTTGCAGCGTCGCTACGTCGTGAAGCAACAGCGGTGTACCATCCCGGGCCTGGCCTACCGGCACCTGGCCGAGTTGCCGGAGGTTTTTGAGATAACCCCGGCTGCGGACGATGTATTGCAGTTCGCTCCTGTCGACGACCGCACCGCCGACATCATTGTTGGATTGCTGGATCGCCCGAACCACCTGGCCAACGCTCAGGTGGTAGGCGCGGAGTTTGTTGGGATTGAGAACCACCTGGTATTCCTGCACGAAGCCGCCGAGGCCCGCCACTTCCGACACGCCCGGTACGGCCTCAAGCTGGTAACGGACAAACCAGTCCTGCAGGGACCGCAATTGCCCCAGATTGATGTTGCTGGCAACCAGCGGCTGGCCGGAAAGCGGCGATTTACCGGGCCGATCGAAAGCCCGCACCCGCACCAGTTTTGATCTGCGGCGGGCCGGGGCCTGATTCCGATGGGCATACCATTGATTGGTTTTCGGATCGCGCCATATCCCCTGGGGATGATGCCGGCAATACCAGCCGGGGTATAGAATGTACTGGTAGGCCCAGCCCGCTCCGGTGGCGTCGGGACCCAGCTGCGGGGTAACGCCCGCCGGCAGCAGCGTTTTGGCGTAATCCAGATATGCCAGCACTTGGTCGCGCGCCCAGTAAAGATTGGTCCCATTTTTGAAGACCACCGTCACCAGGGAATACTCGAACATGCTTTGGCCCCGGACCGCCGTCACGTCGGGCACGTGGATCAATTGCGTTTCCAGGGGATAAGTCACCTGTTTTTCCACCACGCCCGGTGTCTGGCCGGGATAATTGGTCAGCACCAGCACCTGCACGTCGGACAGGTCGGGAACGGCGTCGAGTTTGCTGTGGAAGGCGGCCCAGGCGGCCACGGCGATGGCCATCAGGAAAAGCAGAACCACCAGCAGCCGGTTGTGCACGGAAAATTCAATAATTTTTCGGATCATGACGCGGTCCGATTCCTTTGATCCCTTTGGTTTTTGCAGCCGGCGGCATTTTCATATTGGATTTCGGCCTGGACCTTTTCGTCGCCGGTTCGGTGATTGCCGCCGACTTAGCCTTGGCGGGCTTTCCCGCCGGCGTGAACTTGGGCATGAAACGAGCCTTGATCTGGTTAAGTTGCGATTCCACATCAATCATGAACTGGCCGCTGGTGACCACACGCTGCCCCGGCCCCAGACCGGATAGAACCTGCACCAGTCCATGATCGCCCCTAAGACCGGTTTTGACCGTGACGGGATCAAAATGGCCGCGGGATATTTCCACAAATGTCAGTTCGCCCGTGCCGGTGTTAATTACAGCTCGGCGCGGGGCCAAAATGGTTCGCACAACAGGCTCGGTACGGATATCCGCCAGGGCGTACATGCCGGGGCGGAGCTTATGGGAGGAATTATCCAGCACCATGCGGATGGTGGTGGTGTGGTTGTAGAGATTTTCGTATGGAGAGATGAAAATAATTTTTCCACTAAAAGTCTTTCCTGGAAACGCCGCGATGGTTGCCGTGACGCGCTGGCCCATGCGAATCCACGGAAGCTGGTTTTCATACACGTAGCTATCCAGCCAGAGGGTGGAAAAGTTTTCGATTCGCAGGGCGGTCGCGCCGGCGTTGAGGCGCGATTTCTGGCGCACTTTCACGTCCCGCAACACGCCGTCGGCGGGGCTGTAAAAATCCACGTAGGTCGAGGCGCGCAGGGTCTTTGCAACTTGCTTGATCTGCGCGTTGCTCACACCCAGGTAGGCCAGCCGCAGTTCCACGGATCGCACCAGTTCCCGCGCATCGTTCGCGGCCGCGCGGATGGCGGTTTTACGGGCGGCGCGCAGGGATTTTTGCGCGGCGACGAGTTCATCCTCGGCGGTGACGATACGGGGACTGTAAAGCGTGAAGAGCCTCTGGCCTTTTCGGACCTCTGTGCCGTTGGTGGTGGCGTAAAGTTTTCCGATCCAGCCGCCGGCGCGAATGGTGATGCTGTAGCGCTGCGGCGCCGCCACGCGCAGGTAGCCCACGGCGCGGACCGGGTGGATAAGCGGCCCAAGCGTCACCCTGGCCGTTTGTATGCCCATATCCTGCACCATGGCGGGATTCACCCGCACCTGGCCCGCCACGGATGCGCCGGATATCGGCGCATAAACGGGTATCAGCGGCATGCCCATGGAACTGAGTCCCGGCCTGGGCGATATGGAGGACGGCCCAACCATGGGGTCCCACCAATAGAGAATTTTGCGCCGGGGCTTGGCGGTACTCTTTTTCCCGGCCGCCGCGGCGGATTGACCGCCTACCGTTCGCACCGCCCCACCGGGCGCGGCGGCGAATCGCCCGGCCAGAAAAAGGCCGGCAAAAAAGCCGCCGCCGCCGACCGCCAGCACCAGAAAAATCATCAATAAAATGCGACGAACCATGCCACACGAAACCTCAAAGAAAAAGGTGACCGTGCACGGATAAAATATGCGAAATCATTGGAAAACCCCACAAGGGTCAATAATACCACTTCCATCATTTATTCAAACGCTTGCCGCGGGCGAAAAAGTTCCCGGGTTTGACAAAATTTCTCAATAATCGCACGTAAACGTTAGTCCCATACTAGCGGAACATGCCGTGCGCATTGAAGTGAGCCGGGGCTCTACGCTCCCGGCGATTTTGACGCGGCGCCGCGGGCGGTCAGTGCGACCAGGAGCATGGCGCGGCCGCGGTGGACGCGAGAGCGGACCGTTCCGACCGGCACGGCGAGCGTTTGCGCCGCCATTTCGTAATCAAACTGCGCCACGTCCACCAGCAGCAGCGTCCAGCGCATTTCCGCCGGGAGGGAGCGGAGAGCGGCAATGATTTCCTGATCGGAAAATGTATTGAGCAACTCATCGGGATTGGTGATTTCACCGGCGCCGGAAAGGCCGGTATCGACGGGAGCCGGCGGATCTTCCGGCCAATCATCCAGACTGATCTCCCGTCCGTGCCGGCCGGCGGCGCGCAGTCGATCCACCCAGCAATGACGCAGGATGGTCAAAAGCCAGGGGAGCATGGCGCCGGTTTTTGAATCGAAACGGTCGATCGCCCGCCATGCTTTGATGATGGTTTCCTGGGTGATGTCCTGAGCATCGCTTTCGTGGTGGGTCAACAGTAGAGCGGCGCGTAAGACGTCGGCCCGGTGCGGCCAGACAAGACGATAGAATAGATCGTTATTGGTCGGGCTGACACTCACGCGCTGATCTCCGCCGTCGGTCCAGACGCGCTGGAGCCGAAACTTTCCGTATGCCGACGGGTATTTAGATATTGGGGCAAGGCTCGCGTCGTGACAAGGGCGCGCCATGCCGCGTTGGCGGAAAGGAAACGGACCAAGCCTATATTCGAATCTACAAGCAAATCGTATCCGCAGCCCTTGTTGCCATTACGTTTTCGTTCCAAACAGGCATGATTATTTCAAGAATGATTTATCGCCGGTTGGGATATTTTTAATTTCGTATTCATTTTATATAACTCTTGATAAATTTGTTAGTTATGGCAAACATGGTTTGGGTTGATTGTTCATAATCACAAAAATTTTTCTATCCAAATTTTTCAATCCGACTTGACAAGTGTCATATTATAGAGTAGTATTATAGTGATGGCAACGCGCTGTGCAAGCAATGCGTGCAATGAATGCTTGTTAGCAGGTTAACAGACTCTAGTGTCTGGTGCGTTTCCTTAGAAAATGAGGAGTTCTGATGATGAGATGCAAGACACTGATTCTGCTGGCGATCCCGGCACTCGCTTGTTTTCCACTGATCGCCAAGGCCAACACCATTAATCTCGGCACGGCGGGGGACTTTGCGGTACTAGCTGGCTCGACGGTGACCAATACCGGCTCGTCTGTCATCAATGGAGGAAGTGTGGGTGTCAGCCCAGGTACAGCGATTACGGGCTTCCCCCCGGGAACCGTGGCTTCACCCTACACCACCCATTCCAATGATGCTGTCGCGATTCAAGCTCAAAAAGATCTCACCGCCGCGTACAACACCGCGGCAGGCTTGGCACCCACGCAGACCTTGACCGGTCTGGATCTTGGTGGAATGACACTTACGCCGGGTGTATATTTCTTCTCGTCCTCGGCGAGTCTGACGGGAACTCTCACTCTCAACGACCAGAACAATCCGAATGCGCAATTCGTTTTTCAGATTGGTAGCACGCTCACTACCGCAACCAGCTCGACGGTCACGACAATCAATGGCGGTTCGAAGCCAGGGAGCAGCGTGTTTTGGCAGGTTGGCAGTTCCGCGACGCTCGGTACAAGTACCGCTTTCGAAGGACATATTCTCGCGAATACGAGCATAACGCTGGACACCGGCGCAAACATTATCGGAGGAAGCGCCTTGGCGAGAAATGGCGCGGTGACACTTGATGGCAACAACATCACCAACTCCGTCAGTTCAGTTCCACAACCTTCAACAATAATGCTCTTTCTCTTTGGCGGCGCGCTGCTGGGACTGCCCACCATCGGGAAGAGAGTCCGCGGGTTTTGTCCGACGAAAAAATTGGCTTAATTCCGGAGATAGACTTTTGCCGATTGTGACGAGAGCGCAATTGCAAAAAGACCGGAATATCGAATCCTGACATACCGGAACCGAGTATTGAAATCCCGATAGCCATCGGGATCGGCGAAAAACGAGCGAAAGTCGTGCCGTATAAATGGCACTCTACAAAATCGCTTTGGCCGCTTGGATGATATGCGCCGCGTCGATGCCGGCGGCGTCCATTAATTCAGCCGGCGTACCGGATCCGGGCATGTTGCGGACCGCCAGGTGGCACACCAGCGGACGCGGCGCCGGGCTGTCGGCGAATGCTTCCAGAACCGCATCGCCCAGACCGCCCTCGGGCCAGTGATCTTCCACCACAATGAGTTTATTGCCGGTTTCGCTCGCGGCACGGCGTAGAGTTTGTTTGTCAATCGGCTTGACGCTGTATAGATCCACCAGCCGCGCGGCAATTCCATCCCCAGCCAGCGCCGCGCACGCCTTGATCGACTCATGCAGGGTGATGCCGGCGGCGATAATCGTCAGGCGATCCTGGCCGGACTGCCGCAGAACCTTGCAGCCGCCGATCGTAAATTCTTCCTGCGGGTCATAAAGAACCGGCGTTTTCTCGCGGGTGGTGCGCATGTAGGAAATACCGGGCTGCTGGGCCATCAGGGCAACCAGACGAGCCGTCTGATTCGGATCGCTCGGATAGAGCACGGTGCTGGCGTAAACCGCCCGCATCATCGCCAAATCCTCCAGGGCCATCTGCGAAGGGCCGTCCGGCCCGATGCTCACGCCGGCGTGGGAACCGACCAGGCGGATCGTGGCGTTGGAAATGGCGGCCATGCGAATCTGGTCATAGGCACGGGTAAAGAAAGCGGCGAATGTTGACGCAAACGCTTTTTTCCCCAGCACACCGAAACCAACGGCAGCCGATACCAACTGCTGCTCGGAAATATACATTTCAAAGAAGCGCGTGGGGTGAGCCTTTTTGAATTCGTCGGCGTGTGTGGAATTGGAAACCTCGGCGTCCAGCGCCACCAGATCGGTATAATGTCCGCCCAATGCCGCCAGCGCGTCGCCATAAGCTTTGCGCGTGGCCTGCGCCGTACCGAGAGCATAAGCGGGTAGTTTCAGCGGCACGGCGACGGCGCCGGCGGAGGGTTGGATGTTTTCCGGTTGGCGCACGGGGATGACAAGGTTGGCCGGCCGGCCCAATTCCGCCCAGGCTTTTTTTTCCTCCTCTATGGAAAGAGCCTTGCCGTGCCAGTTGTCCTTATTCGCCAGGAATGATACGCCATGACCTTTTTCGGTCTTGGCGATCACCACTACCGGCTGGTCATTCGGGCGCAGGGCTTCGGCATACGCGTCGCGGATGGCCGAAATGTCGTGACCGTTGATTTCGATGGCGCGCCAGCCGAAGGCGCGGGCGCGGGCGGCATAAGCGCCGCTGTTCCAGCCCAGGTCGGTTGGACCGCGCTGGCCGAGGCGGTTCATATCCAGAATCGCGATCAGATTGTTGAGCTGGTAGTGGGAGGCCTTGTCAAACGCCTCCCAGACCGAACCTTCCGCCATTTCGCTGTCCCCCAGCAGCACCCAAACGCGATAGGGCAGGAAATCAACGTATTTGCCGTTGAGGGCCATGCCCACGCCGATGGCCAAGCCCTGACCCAGCGAACCGGTGGCGACGTCCACCCATGGAAGCACGTGCGGATTCGGGTGGCCCTGCAGCGGACTTCCCAGCGTGCGCAGCCGCAGCAGATCGTCATCGCTCATGACGCCGGCGGCCTTGTACATGGAGTAAAGCAACGGGCAGGCGTGCCCTTTGCTGAAAATCAGGCGGTCGTTGTTCGGATGGCGCGGATTGCGCCAATCATAGCGCAAGTGTTCCACCATAAGCACGGCCATAAGGTCCGCGGCGGACATGGACGAGGTGGGATGGCCGGAACCCGCCCGGGTGGTGCAGCGGATGCTGTCCATGCGAAGCTGGGCGGCCAGAGAGCGAAGTTGTTCGAGAGAGCTTGGTGCGGGAGTTGCAACAGATTGTGTGGGCATGAGCGGATTTCTCCTCTTGTTGTACAAACCGGAATCTACCGCAAAGCCGGCCCGCTGTCCAAGATGCCCGGGCCGTCCGTTCCCGCGGCGGCCCGATCGAGAAAAAACGTCACCCGCCCGTTGCGCGGCCTGACGCCAACGGCGGGACACTCAGCGCGGGTGCTCTCCGGCTGAAATACTTTTCGAAGCACCGGCGCCTTTTTCGCTCCGGCCACAAGGAAGTAGACGGCACGAGCCATGTTGATAAGTGGAAAAGTGAAGGTCACGCGATCCACTGGCGGGGGAAGACGACCGGGCGGACCGGAGGCGACCAGCCGCTGCGTTTCCGCCAACGCGGCGGAGTGCGGAAACAACGACGCGGTATGACCGTCGTCGCCCAGACCGAGCAAAATTACATCGAACACAGGCTGCCCGTTTGCGAAAAATGCTTTGATCCGGGTTTCGTAGGCCGCCGCCGCGGACGCCACGGACGGTTCGTTGGTGGGAACCGGAAATATCTGGGCCGGCGGAATCGGCACATACGCCAGCAGAAAACGCCAGGCCATGCCGTAGTTGCTGCGCGGATCATTTGGCGCCACGTAACGTTCATCGCTGAAAAACACGAACCATCTGGACCAGTCGGTGTCGGCTCGAAGATTTTCGGCCAACACCCGGTAGGCAAGTTCGGGGGTTGTGCCGCCGGCCAGGGCGATCCCAAAACGCCCGCGCTCTTCCAGGGCTTGCCGCGCCTCTTCGACCACGGCCCGGGCGGCCGCCTCGGCCAGCCGCTGGGGCGATTCGAGAATCATTTTTCGCACGTCATTCATACGCCGCAAATCTCTCCGACCCAACGCGTGGAAAACCCGCGCCGCCCCCGCAAAAAACATCGCACCCTGCATATATGTTAGGGGCGGTTCCGGGCAATTGCCAGAACAGGCTTCCTTTGGCTAAACTAAGGGTCTGGGAGATGGCGGCGTAGCTCAGTTGGTAGAGCGCGGGATTCATAAGCCCAAGGTCTCCGGTTCGAGTCCGGACGCCGCTATTGAACGGAAGCGATTTGGTAAGCATGAAGGAAAAACCATGAAAAAGAATATCCATCCTCCCTACCATTACGTCAAGGTCCGTTGCGCCTGCGGCAATACTTTTGAAACCGGCTCGGCGCTGCGGCATATCGAGGCGGAAATCTGCGGCGCCTGCCATCCGTTTTATACCGGCAAGCAGAAATTCGTCGACACGGCCGGGCGCGTGGAGCGGTTCCAGAAGAAATACGGCAATTTCAACGCCAAGACCGCCGCCGGCGCCAAAAAGTAGCGAACGGTTGAAAATGGAGGAACGCCGCCCCGCGCCGGTGGCGCGATTTTTGTCTTCATTCACCGGCTTTTTGAAACAAGCTTCATCATGGTCAAAACGCCGGACAACTTGGTTTGCCAGATCATCCTGAAACAGTTTGACGTCATGGCCCGGCGCCAGCGGCAACTGGAGCAGGAACTTGAGGATCCGCAAACGCTCGCCAATTCCGTTCGCCTGGTGGAACTTTCCCGCCAGAATGCCCGCTTGACGCGCACGCTGGAATCCTACCGGGAATACCGGGCGATCGAAGCGCAATGGCAAGAGGCGCGGCAAATCGCCGCCGATACCGGACAAGACAGGGAATTTCGCCGGCTTGCCGCCGCCGAAGAGCAGGAACTTTCCGCCAGCCTGGCCGGGCAACTGGAAAAAATGGTGGACGATTTTCTGGCCGCGGACGAAGTTTCCGCCGACTCGGTGATTCTGGAAATTCGCGCCGGCACCGGTGGAAACGAAGCCGCCCTGTTCGCGCGCGATCTGTCGGAAATGTACCGGCGTTATAGCGAAAAGCGGCGCTGGCGGTTTGAAGTGCTTGATTTCTCCCCCAGCGACCTGGGAGGATTCCGGGAAATGATCGCCAATGTTCGCGGACCGGGAATATACCAGGCCCTGGCCTGGGAGGGCGGCGGACACCGGGTGCAGCGCGTGCCGGAAACGGAAACCCAGGGGCGCATCCATACCAGCGCCGCGACAGTGGCGGTTCTGCCGGAGGCGGATCAATCGGATATCGAGATCAACCCCGCCGACGTTCGCGAGGATGTTTCCCGGGCCGGCGGACCGGGCGGGCAGAACGTCAACAAGGTGGAGTCGGCGGTCCAGCTTACCCATCTGCCCACCGGCATTGTGGTGCGGATGCGCGAGGAGCGCAGCCAGCATAAGAACCGGGAAAAAGCCTGGCGGGTGCTGCGCTCGCGCGTGTTTGAATTCCATGATTCGCGGCGGCGCGCCCAGCGCTCCAGCGACCGCCGGCGGATGATCGGCAGCGGCGATCGCAATGAGCGGATCCGCACCTATAATCTCCCGCAAAACCGGCTGACCGACCATCGGCTCAACCGGAACTTTCCCCTGGCTCAAATTCTCGCCGGTGACATGGACGACCTGCTGGAGGCGCTGCGGGATTTTGATCGCCACCGACGGCTCGCAGCGCTGGCGGCAAACGAGGGTTGACGCCCGCTCCAGAGAGAACGCGGTGGAGGCGTTCCCGGCCGGGAATCGGGCGCGGGGTCAATCAAGATTCATGGTCAGAAGGAATTCGCGGTTGGTCGTTTTTTTCTCCAGGCGGTTTTTCAACAGCTCGACCGCCTCGATGGGATTCATGTCCGACAGAACCTTGCGCAGGCGATACACCAGTTCCAATTCGCGTTTGTCCAGCAGCAGTTCCTCCTTGCGGGTCCCGCTGGCGGCGATGTTGATCGCCGGATACGTGCGCCGTTCAACGAGCCGGCGATCCAGATGCAGTTCGCTGTTGCCGGTTCCTTTGAATTCTTCAAAGATCACTTCATCCATCTTGGAACCGGTGTCGACCAGGGCGGTCCCGACGATGGTCAGGGAGCCGCCTTCTTCAATATTGCGGGCCGCGCCGAAGAACCGCTTGGGTTTCTGGAGCGCGTTGGCGTCCACGCCGCCGGTGAGGATTTTGCCCGAGTGCGGCACCTCGGTGTTGTAGGCCCGGGCCAGGCGGGTGATTGAGTCGAGCAGGATCACCACGTCGCGCCCATATTCAACAAGCCGTTTGGCCTTTTCAATGACCATTTCCGCGACGCTCACGTGCCGGCTGGCCGGTTCATCAAAGGTGGAGCTGACCACTTCGGCTTTGGTGGCGCGCTGCATTTCCGTGACTTCTTCCGGGCGTTCGTCGATCAGCAGGACGATCAGATAAACGTCGGAGTGGTTGGCGGTAATGGCGTTGGCGATTTTCTGCAACAGCACCGTTTTCCCGGTGCGCGGCGGCGCCACGATCAGCATACGCTGTCCCTTGCCGATGGGCGTGACCAGATCCACGATGCGCATGTTGATTTCTTCCGGCGTGGTTTCCATGAAGAAACGTTTGTTCGGATGCAGCGGCGTGAGATCCTCAAAGTTCACCTTTTCGGTGAGCATGTTGGGATCTTCAAGGTTGATTGCCTCCACGCGCAAAAGGGCGAAATAGCGTTCCGATTCCTTGGGCGGACGAATCTGGCCGGTGACGATATTGCCGTTGCGCAGACCGAAACGGCGAATCTGCGAAGGCGAAACGTAAATGTCGTCCGGGCAGGGCAGGTAGTTATACTCCGGCGAGCGCAGGAATCCGAAGCCGTCGGGCAGGATTTCCAGCACGCCCTCGCCGACCATCAAGCCGTTGTCGGTGATGCGTTTCTTAAGTATTTTGAAGACCAGATCCTGTTTCTTCAGGCCGATGTAATCCTCGATGCTCTCTTTCTTGCAGATGTCATGCAATTCGGCTACGGTCATTTTCTGAAGGTCGATCAGGTGCAGCTCGCTGCGTTTGACCGCTTCATACTTCTGGTGGGTTTCCTCGTCGTAGATCACATCCCTATCCGATGTATCGCCGCCGGCCCCCACCATGGTGGCGCCATCGATCGCGGACATCTTCCTGTTGCCGGCGTCATCCGGCGTTTTGATGGTCGACTCCAGACCGACGGCTTCAGTTGCGGGTTCCGCAGCGGCCACGGGCGCGGATTCCGGTGCGACCACCGGCGCCGTTTCCGGAGCTTCGCTCACCGCGGTCTGCGTCTGGCCTGTTTCTTCCTGAGAATTGCTGGATTTTTTACTTTTCGTGGTACGTGCCATGAATGGCCTCCTGTGTTTTCCTTCTGAAAAAGTGCTCGCTGATTCTGCTGGTTCGCATACACCGGGATGGCAAGCCTATCATCTCCCCAAACCCCAGCGGCCGCCCCATGCGGAACGCTGCACATCAACTTCACATACTCAAATTGGGTACCATTGCTTCTGCGAGTCGCGCGGCTCAAGGAGCCACATATCCCATTATCGGCTAAATCACCGGGAAAATCAAATCCAACCACGGACTTACACCAAATTTACACAATCTACAATCTACCAACGGTTGGTTAAACGGATTTTGCCCCTGGCGCGAACAGAATCGACGCCGCGGTATCTTTTGAGATGAATAATTATTCCTCGCTGGGCGGTATCCGCCCGAATTCCGCCAAAATCTGGGAAAGCACACGGCAGGTTTGGGTACCGCTCGACGCCCAGTCGCCGTCATTATCCACTATATAATCCGCGATTTCCATCTTTTTGTCCAGTGGCGCCTGAAATTTTTCTCTTCGCCTGATTTCCCGGTCATCCCAACCGCGAGTCTGAAACACACGCTTACGCCGCATCTCCTCCGACGCTTTTACGAAAATAATGGCGTCGCATTCGTTCTGCAAACCGCTTTCAACGAGTAGAGGCGAATCCCATACCACGCCTACGACCAAGGGATTATGCTCCACTTGGAGCATCTTTTCCCGTCGCATTTGTGCGACTCGGGGATGGATCAGACCGTTTAGCCGCTCCAACTCCCGATAGCCACCGGGATTGGCGAATACCTTCGCCGCCAGCGCCTGGCGGTTGATGGACCCATTGGCCGGACAAATCTCTTCACCCCACCATTGCCGCAGTTGGGCCTGGATAACCGGTTCCTGGAGCGCCGCGGCGGCGAGCTTGTCGCTATCAATCACCGCGCATCCAAGCTTTTCCAGTTCCCCGGCAACAGTGCTTTTGCCCGCCCCAATCCCGCCCACCAAGCCGATGATGGGCTTGGGGTATCGTTTTTCAGCGGGCGACTGATTCGACGGCATTGAATTATACTCCGCACCACCCGCTGGGACACCATATTCCACTTTGAACGGACGACACGTCTCAATCCCGATGGGGATCGGGACCGCGTGGAGCATATTATGTCCGGAATTGCGGGCGGCGGCCATATAGTAGCAGGAACAGGTAAGCGGCGGCGTGGAATTGGAGATGCAGGCGATGACGGAACAAACAGATATTGCGACCGGCGGCAAACCCTTTGAACATGATCCATTTAAAAGTGTTGTAGCCGCCCACAGTGGCTGGGTTTATGGCATGGCGCGCCGGCAACTTGGGGACGCAAATCTGGCTGAGGATGCGACGCAGGCGGTCTTTATCGCCATGTGGCGAAGGCGCAAGCACCTTGGCGATGGAAAACGGCCCGTTGGAGGCTGGTTGGTCCGGGCGACGCATTATGCCTGCAACGATATACGGAAATTCGAGCGGAGACTGAAAAATCGCGAACGAAAGGCGGCAGCCATGCGAAGTGAAGAAATGCGCGCATCCGCCGGGCCGGCGGTGGAATCCAATGCCGAACAACTCACGGTCCTGGATGCGGCCATGCAAAAACTCTCCACCGGTGACCGCGATGTGCTGGTGGCGCGGTTCTTCCAAAGTTGCAGCGCCCGGCAGGTTGCCCAGCAGTTGCGCGTATCAGAAGCGGCGGCGGAAAAACGCATCACGCGGGCGGTGGGAAAATTGCGCAAAATCATGGCGTGGCATGACATGCCGCTGGATAACGTCGCGGTGGCGGCGCTGTTGGCCTCCGGAGTCGGGACTGCATCCAGTGAGCGTATTGGGCGGGTGTTGCAGGGTGTGAGTGGAAAAATTCCGGTGGGGCTGGGGATTGCCCATGCCGCACGAAAGGTGGCGTTTCATGCGGCGCATATCCCGGCAATCATGGGTGCGGCTGCCGTGACGCTGGCCATTGCGACGGCGGCGATAGCGCTGAAGGCGTCACACGCAACGGTAAATCCAACACCGACAAAGACGGTCCCGGCGGCAGACGCTCTGACCGACAATTCCACCGGATCGCAAACCGGCGTGTTGATATGTGTGGCGTATGAAATGATGGTGCGGGGTAATTTCGTGTGGGCGGTGCAAACCGATGGAAAATTTTTATCCGGCAAGCCCGGCGGCGTATTGGCGTACGATATTTCCGCCCATAGAGTGCGTGCGCTGGCCAGATCGCAAGCGGATAGAGGAAGGGTTTTATTGGGCCGCAACCTCATCTGGCGTTCGGCGGCACTCCAACCCAACCATAGCGTAGTATCCCATTCTTTGCTTTTTTTTCACGAATTCAAAATTTCGGGCGCCAAGTTTGCCTTTCCGCAAGAGACATCTGACTTGTCCTTCCATTGTAACGCCAGGGCATACGCTAATTTCATGCGAGTGGGCGTGCGTTTTGACGCAGATTCAAAGCTAATGGTTGTCAACCATAAAATTGTGCATACCCCTTACATTTACACTGCGGCGGTAAAGATTGCGCCCGACCATGCGGTCGTGCTGCTGCGAAGCGCCGCCAATTCCAAGGGGCGGCACTGGTACAGCGCGGTGGTTTTCGACGTGGAGCGGTATCCGGCCGAGCTGGTCTCCGCAATAACCAGAATTATCAGACTGCGACGGTACATCCGTAGCGGATCCGCCGGGCTGGAAAAGATCGCCGCGGATTCTGTGGCGTGGAATCAATTTGCCAAGGCGCATCCAGTCGCACCCCTTGGGCCCAATTCGCGGTGGTCAAAAACTCTGCCCGGTGGAGCGGTGGTAACGCTCTGTGGCGTGACCAGCGGGACATGGGAATTTTGCCCCTGGACGCCGGATGGGAACGCAATGCCCGGCTGGACCAGGGGTTGTAGGCCGCACGGCCTGAAGCTGAAGCCAGGGGATATATATAGCTTCCGGAATGTCCAGTACGGGATTCTCGGTTTTCCTTTTCGCCATGCTTATTACCTTTCGGATGGAAACATGGCCGTGCTCTTGGACATCCAATTGCCGGAAAATTTGTCCGATTTCCCCAATACCGGCCGGGAGCATCCGCTCGAAACAAGAGGGGGTGAGTGGGTTAAGCTCCCGCACCCTCATACCGGTACGCTGCACGTTGGGCTGGATTCCGGCACATGGAAGATTCTTGGAACCGCTGCTGTTTATGGCACGTTTCGGCGGAGCTTTTTGTACAAGGGTTGTAAGTTCACGCTGGCCTGGGTTTCCCCGCTCATTAACGCCCATAATAAGATCGTTGGAAGCCAGTTGGGGTGGAGTTGCTCCAAAGATCCGTACCCCAATCAAGTAATTGCCGTGGGCGTTGTGGACCGCGAGGGAAGGCTCGTGGCTCCAGAAACCGGCTTACAAGTACTCCCCAACCAATTTCCTTTCCTTCGATTTCAGATATCAAGAGCAGCGGCAAACGGAGAGTACGGGCTTGAACACGTTCTTGTATCGCCCAGCGATGTGAAACGCTACGTCTGGATCACCCGTCCGCAGCATTGGGTGACGTTCCACGGTTTTGCCTTAAAACCGCTTCGATCCCCGGAGACCGTGTTTCGGATGGCGCGACGCTTGCGGGCGGCGCGGACAATGCGGATTGGGTCAACTGGATGCGCCCGCCAAGCGCCCTGACGTGCTCACCGCGGGTAAAACCGAACTCCCGGACATGCAGTGGCTTGCATGCATAGGCATACCGGCTGCGAATTATAACGCTCTCGTCCAAGAGCGCCACACGCGCCCGATGTGGAGCGCGGCATGTTCCACATCCAGGGAGGAAACATCCACGGTGATGTCGGCGGCTTGCCGATACAGCGGCGCGCGAAGAGCCAGCAGATGTTGAACTTCGGCCAAGCCGCCCGCGGTTGTGAGATTCGGCCGCGTCCGCACGGTCTGTTGATCGGCCTGAATGCGCCGCCAGAGAACCTCCGGCGTGGCTTGGAGCCATATCAGCTTGCCGCGTCGTTTGAGCAGCGCGATATTTTCCGATCCCAGCACCACCCCGCCACCGGCGGCGATGACGGTGTTGTCGCGCGCGGCGACATCGGCGACAACGGCCGCCTCCAGTTCCCGGAAACCGGCTTCCCCCGCCTGATCGAAGATTTCCTTTATGGTCTTGCCGGCTCGTTCACTGATTAATTCGTCGGTGTCAACGAAGGCCAGCCCCAACCGGGCGGCGAGCAGTTTGCCGATGGTGGATTTGCCGCAACCGCGATAGCCGATCAGAACAATGTTCATAATGGTTCCCGCCGTGCCATGGTCGCGGCCCAGTTTTGCCAGCGGTCGGTTTCGCGCGGTTGGTAAACGCGAATCAAGGCGGTTTTGGCGACCAATTCCCGACCGGCGGCCAGCGAGGGAATCTGGCCGGTGGCCAGGGCCTGCGCCAGCACATTGCCGATGGCGGTGGCTTCGACCGGTCCGGCGTGAACCTCCAGGCCGGTGGCGTCGGCGGTCATCTGGTTGAGCAATTCATTTTGCGAACCGCCGCCGACAATGTGCAGTCTCTTGAACCCGCGGCCCGTGACATCCGTGAGCATGTCCTTGACGCGGGCGTAGCGCGCCGCAAGGCTCTCGAGTATGACGCGGGTGAAACGACCGGGAGTTTCCGGCACGCTCTGGCCGGTGCGGCGGCACTGTTCGACTATTTTCCGGGGCATATCGCCGGGGGAAAGCATGGCCGCGTCATCGAGATTCAACAGCGCGCTGCGCGCAGGTTCCTCCCGCGCCAACCGCAGCAACGTTTGATAGTCAAATTCCCGGCCCTGCTCGGCCCAGGCGCGGCGACATTCCTGCAAAGGCCAGAGACCGGCGATATTTTTGAGCAGACGGATCCGGCCTTCCACACCCCCTTCGTTGGTGAAATTGTATTGCGCCGCCTTGGGCGAAAGCACGGGTTGGCAAACTTCCACTCCCAGCAAGCTCCAGGTGCCGCTGGAAAGAAAGAGCCAGTCTTCGCCCGCGGCCGGTACGGCGGCCACGGCGCTGGCGGTATCGTGCGAACCGACGGCGATGACGGGAATGACACGGTTTGTGTGCTTCGGCAGGGCCACGACATCGTCGGCGATGGGGCCAAGCACCGTTCCGGGCATAACGATTTCGGGAAAAAGCCAGACGGGCGCCGGAATGGCGGCGAGAATTTCCGGCGCCCAGCGCCGGGTATGGGCGTGGAGCATCTGGGATGTGCTTGCGATGGTGTATTCATTGACCATTCGCCCGCAAAGCCAATAGACCAGCAGATCGGGAATGAAAAGCAGATGGCGGGCGCCAGCCAGGGCGCCGGGGTTCCGACGGGTCAGGGCGACCAGTTGGAAAAGAGTGTTGAAGGGGAGTGTTTGTATGCCGGTGAGGCCGTAAACTTTTTCATGGGCCAGGCGGGTAAAAAATTCTCCGGACACGCCTTCGGTGCGCGCGTCGCGGTAGTGAACGGGATTACCTATCAGTTGGCCATATTCATCCAGCAGGCCGAAATCAACGCCCCACGTGTCCACGCCGACACCGGCGATATCGGGATTGTCGGCGATGGCTTTGGCGAGACCGACCTTAATTTCATTCCACAGGCGCAACACATCCCAATAAAGTGTGGGGCCGACGCGAACCGGACCATTGGTAAACCGATGCATCTCCCGAAGAAACACGCCGGACGCGTCCACGGCGGCCAACATAACCCGCCCCGATTCCGCGCCCAGATCCACGGCAATGTAGCTTTGCTTCGTCATACATATTTTCTCGTCTAAGAGCGCGCGGAAAACGATAGCGCGGCCGCCGTCTCCTCACACACGCTCTAACCCAAGTTGAACACCAGGAAAGAATTTTCCACTTTTCTTCGGGTGTTGCAACAGCGTGTCACCGCAAGTGGAAGCGGGTTTTGCGCCGGGTCCGCCGCGGCCGTTCGATGTAGTTGCTCCGAAAATAACGGTGTGGCATTCAAGGGCGGGGCGGGGGCGTCAGACCGCGGTGTGGTTGCGTCGTGGCGCGTCGGAGTCGCTCAAACGCGGCCTCGTCCAGAGAAACCACCCACATCATAACCGGTTGGCGGCCTAGCGGCGGCTGGCCCAGAATCACCCAGCGGCGTCCATGCACCGGCGCGGGGTCGTAGACGAGCAGCCAGCGGTGGGCTGGATCGCCCGGGATTGCCGCGGGTGCGTATATGTAAGGCCGGCCGGTGGTGGGGCAGGTGAACTTTAGCGGAGGTCCAGACCCGCCAGGATTCAGAGGCGTCAATTCACCGAGAGATTCGGGGAGGCGGTGGTGTTGCTGGAAGTATAGCAGTAGTGCGCCGGAGATAGTTTGCAATCGCAGGGCGTCCGGATTAAGAGCCGCCCGGCGGCCCGCATTCACGCCCGGCGGATACAGCCGGGTGGTCGTCGTTTCGCATCCGGCGGTTAGAACCGCCAGCAACAAACTTAACGCGACGAGCGCAGCGCGGCCCATTTTCGACGCAGCGTCAGCGGGATAATTTGATGTCATGGACGGGGTTCTCCGTTGCCTGGGTCGCGGCCGGCTCGGGGAGAGCGCCGCGCCGCATGTCTTTCATCTGCGTCTGGAACACGCCGGGGCCGACCGCTTTCGGAACAAGCTGCATGCCGCGTTCCTCCTCGTGTGACATTACCTTAAGCCCCGCCGGCTGCGGAATCACATGCGGCGTCAGGAAGATGAGTAATTCGGTCTTCGTTTTTTCATTCTGGGCGCGGCTGAAGAGCAGCGGGCCGATATAGGGAATGTCTCCCAGCAGCGGAATCTTGCTGATCGTCTGCGTTTTCTCATCCTGCATCAAACCTCCGATCACGATCGTCTGCCCATTCTTGACGGCCACCCGGCTTTGGGCTTGGCGAATGTCGAAAATTGGGGCCGTCACGCCGGGGGACACAGTTACGCCGGCGCCCGATTCCAACTGAGAAACCTGCGGCGCAACGTTGAGAGTGACGACGCCGTCGGGGTTAATTTGCGGCGTCACGTCCAGAATGATGCCCACTTGCTGGTAGCTCGGCGTATTGACCACTGTACCCTGGGTGGTGATGGTGGAATTGGTGATGATCGGCACTTCCTGACCGACCATCATGGTGGCTTCCTGGTTGTCGCTGGTCAGAATGTACGGGCGGCTGAGCACGTCGAGCTTATTTTTCTGGGCCAGAGCCTGCAAAGTGGCGGTAAGGTTGTTTTCGACCAACCCAACCACCAGACCACTGGGCGTACCGTTGGCCGCGGCGCTGGTTACCGCATTGGCGATGCCGAAGGCGCTGCCGCCGCTGGTGCCGTAGTTGGTGACATTCGCCGTACCGGTGGCGCCGGTGACGCTGCCATTCGGAGCGATCGACCCGGTCACCTGGCCGGTGGGAACGAGCCTGGTGCGCTGATCCAGAATCGAAAATTCCGTGCCGATGGCGGTACTGTTGTCAAGCGTTACCTCCGCCACGAGCACCTTGATGAGCACCTGCGGCACGGGCCGGTCAAGCTGCCGAATCATGCCTTTCACGGCGGCGGCATACTTCTGGCTGGTGCTCACCAGCAGCGAATTGGTGCTGGTATCGGCGACGATGTAGGCTTGGCCGGTCAGGGCATTGGTGGCGGTGGTGGGAACCCCGTTCACGCCGGCGGCGAGGTTGGTGTTGTTGCCATTGGCGAAGCTGCCGAATGGTCCGCCGGCGAAAGTGGTGGCGCCGCGCGAGTTGCCGAAGGCGCCGAAGCTGGAAGTAAAACTCGACGCGCCGAAGACGTTGCTCATGCCGGGGGTGGCCTGCGGTGGGTAGGTTGGGTTGCCGAACAACGAATTGAGCACGTATTGGACGGTCGCGGCTTCGGCGTTCTTAAGGCGATAAATGAAGAACACCTGCTTGGCCGCGGGGTTGGAATCGATTTCCTTGACGATGTAGCCGACCAGCACCAGTGCTTCGGCCGGGCCGGTGACAATGATCGTGTTGGTCCGCTCGTCCGCGGTAGCGTTGACCACACCGCCGGTCCCGTTGCCGGCCGCGTTGTTTTGCTGGGTTTGCTTGATGAAACTCACCACGCGGCGGAAAAGCGGCTGTGGCAGCCCGCTGGGCTGATTGGCGCTGGTGGAGGGATTAAACACCGCGTTGATGAGCGTGGCGGTGTCGGTGGCGTCGGCATTCTTCAAGTGGTATATCCGCATATCCAACATTGCCGCGGGGTGGTCGATCCGCTTGACAACTTGATCAACCAGCGCCTGGGCGCCGGCCGAGCCGGTGACAATGATCGTGTTGGTCTGCTCGTCCGCGGTAGCGTTGACCATACCGCCGGTCCCGTTGCCGGCCGCGTTGTTTTGCTGAGTTCGCTTGATGAAACTCACCACGCGGCGGAAAAGCGGCTGTGGCAGCCCGCTGGGCTGATTGGTGCTGGTGGAGGGATTAAACACCGTGTTGATAAGCGTGGCGGTGCTGGCGGCGTCGGCGTACTTCAAGTGGTACATTCGTATATCCAACATCGCCGCGGGGTGGTCGATCTGCTTGACAATTTGATCAACCAGCGCCAAGGCTCCGGTCGGACCGGTGACCACGATGCTGTTGGTGCGCTCGTCCGCGGAAGCGTTAACCTTGCCGCCGATCTGGTTGCCTCCGGTATTGTTTCGCTGGTTCTGCTTAAGGAAGCGCACCACACGGCGGAACAACGGCAGCGGCGGCCCGCTGGGCTGATTGGTGCTGGTGGTGGGATTAAACACCGCGTTGATGAGCGTGGCGGTGCTGGCGGCGTCGGCATACTTGAGGTGGTAGATCCGCATATGCGTCGCCGCCGCGCGGTGCCGGTCCACGTCGGCGATGATCTTCACGATCCGCCGGATATTCGCCGACGTGTCGGTGATGATGATGGTGTTGGACCCCTTGTTCGCTGTGACGATCGCGCTGGAACTTAGTAGCGGCGTCAAATTGGTGCACAGCCTGCTGGCGTCAACACTTTCGATGGGAATCACCTGGGTGATAATCTGGTCGGTGTCGGCGATCCGGGCGGGATCCGCGCCGTAATGAACCGGAACGTTGGCCTTCTCGGCCTGGTCGAGCGCCACGATCCGCAAGTCGCGGCCGGTGCGAATGATCGTGTAGTGCAGCGGCTTAAGCACGCCGTCCAGCGCATTGACCGCGGCGCCGGCCGAAACGGGGCGCATGCTGGTGATGGTCACGCGGGCGTCGACGTGGTCGCTCTTGAGCACAATGAAACCAAAGGCCTGCGAAAGGTAATCGAGCACCGCATCAACGGGGGCATGGCGGAAATTAAAACTTACCAGGCTGTGCAAGCGGCCGGGGGAGGGGGCGGAAACAGCCGGCGGTGGAGCGGGGGCCGTGGCGGGCGCGGGCGCCGTGGCAACAACGGTCGTTGCGCCCGGGACGACGGCGGTGAGCCATAGGCTCAAGGTCAAAGCGGTGGAACATCCCACACGGCGCCACCATGCGGGACGGCGGAGGGAAACCTGCGAAAAACAATCGTACATACATAACTCCATTACTTAAGCTTCTGTGGGCGCCGCCGGCGCATCATTTCGATGAGTGCCCGGGTCTGGGACGTCCCGGATTCCCCAGGCGCTGTAGCTGCCGGCATGATCGGCGCCGCCTCTTTAAGGTTTTCCCCCAAGTGAACCCGCCGGGGCGGTTGGCCCGGGCCGACAATCTCAAGGGCACGCAGCGTAACCCGTGTGATCAGCCCGCCATACGCACCCGGCACGACATCGTGCACGTGCACCGCACGGACCATCCCGCTGGCCGGCCATTCCAGCAACGCCGTAAACATGCGCCCCCCATGCAGCGCTCCGATAAACACAGGAATGTCCGGCCGTGTCGCCGCCGCCGGCGCGGATGCCGCGGCGCGGCGCCCCAAAAAGACCGCCCGGTTGCGCGCAAAAATGCTTTTGTGCGCCAGCACCTGGTACGCCGCCGGCAACACGACGCGCGATCGCCCCGACGCCATGGCGCTGCCGGCCAACAGCAACGCCGCACCGGCCATAGTGAATCGTCTTGCGAAGCCTCTGCTCACGATGGCGCCCCCCCGCCCGGGGACTCTCGCTCCCCCTTTGGTGTAAGCACCAGGGTGGCGAGATCCATCTGAAACGTCAGGTGATCCGTTCCCTCCGGGCTGGGGACGAACTGGATTGCGAGGATCCGCAGGGGCAGCTTCGCCTTCTCAATGCGCCACATGAACAGCGCTGCGGTGGCCGTCGTGCCGCGGCCCGCAACTTGTATGCGGATTTGTTGGAAGTCGCCCGATCGCGTTGCGCGGTCGGGTTTAAGCGACTGGATGCTTACGCCGGCATCATGGGCGTAAGCCAGCAATGCCTGGAGCACCCCGCTTTCCGCCGCGCCCGGGTCCGTCTTCAGGCCGCCGGCGAGCAGCGTGCGCCACGCGCCGGCCACCCGCGCGCGGTTCTGCAAAAGCCGCCGATCGCGTGTCAGCTCCAAACGGGCTTCGGTGGTGCGGCGCCGCAGTTGGGCCGACACCGCGAAATATGGCGTCGCCACGTACCGGTCGACCACCAGCAGCGCCACAATTCCCAATGTGACGGCGGCGATGATTTTTTCACGTTTCGTCAGAACCACAATTTACTCCGGGGCGTGAAACTTAAACGCAATTGAAAACTCGTATTGGCGGCTGGTGGGCCCCGCTTCGCGTACGTCCACCACGCGCACATCGGTAAAACCCAAGGCCGCGTTCATGCGATCACGCAAATCGAGCACCTGCCGTTCACGGATAGCCTTGCCGGTAAGCTGATCGAGCCGGGCGTGGCGCAGCATCAGGCTGGTGGCGTAGATGGAGTGGTCCGCGGGAAAAACATTGGTCAGTGCGGAAAAACATGCCAGCAATTGCGGTGACCCGCTGTGCCAGCTCCGCACGACGTTCAGGCGGGAGAGCGCCGCCTTCGCCTGCCTGACCTGCGGCCGCAAAGCAGCGAGCCTGGCCTGCATGAGCGCCAGACTCGCCTGGCGCTGCCGCAAGTGATAGACCGTGACGATCAGGGCCAACAGCAGCGTAACACCGAGGGCTGCCGCCCAGGCGATTCTCCGCCGTTTGGTGCGTCCCGGCGGCGGGGCCAGGCGCGAGTGCAAAAAATCTACGGGCAACGTTCCCGCGGCGCCCGCCAGCGCCACCGCTACCGCCGGCGAAAAACGCGGCGCCTCGCGGTCTGTGGCGGCCACCACCGCGTCCAACCGCGGCGTCGCGACGTGCAGCCCCAGCCGTTCTTGCAGCGGCTCGCCAACATTCCGTCGCGCTTGCAGCTCATCCCAAACCGCCAGGACCCAAGGCTGCTCACCCGCCGGATGGCCTGCCAAAGTCCGCCGGATTTCCGCAGCCAACGAGACGACCGCAGCCTCTTCCTCCGCCGGCAGGGCGACGTAGCGCAGTTGCAACGGCGTCCCGTCGCGGGTTAGATAAAGTTCCGCCCCGCTTGACGCCGCGTTTACCACCAGAACGTCGTGCGGCGCCTCGGTGGTGACGCCGCCCAGCGCCGGCGTGGTCGCCGTCACTGCCCGCAGCCGCAGGTGTGCCGCCGCCGCCAGTTCCCGGCACTGGGCAACCACCGTATGGCTCGTCGCCACCAACAGCCCCGCTGCCGCAGCGCCGCTGGGAAGCTCGCCGGCGAAGTCCACCGTTACATTTTGAGCATCCGTTGCGAACGCGCTTTCGGCTTGCAGCCGCAGGTTGGCCAGTGCCATGTCGATGGCGGCGGGCGGCACGGCACAATAGCGCGTCATCAACGTGCGCGCGGACAGGCCGATGATCACGTCGCGCGTACCGATACCGTGCTGCCGCAGGAAGTCCCCCAAGGCGGCACCCAAGGCCGCCGGCTGGGTCAACCCGGCGCCCGGTGGAAATAAGAACTCGGCGACGGCGGCAAGCTGCCTCCGCCCGCCGGCGCCGGGCGCCACCTCGGCCAGAAGGGCACGGTCGGTCTCCAAAGCCAAGCCCAGGACCTTCTTGACAATACGCTTCTTCACAGTGGTCCCAATCCTTGCCTCGCCAGGCCGGGCGCCGGCGTCACCGGCGGCGGCTGGCCGGAGCGTAACGCCTGGCGGATATTCGGATCCAGCGGCCAGCCATCGCTGGTTAAATCTTCGCGGTAGATGATCTTCGAATTCGTCGTCACACCGTTGCCCGCCTGGATGATGATGCGGCAGCGGTCGTACGCCCGCGCGTGGGCGGTTACGGCGACGATGTCCGCGGAATAGACCGTGGAGGCGCCCGTGATGTAGTTGCCCAGGGTATTGATCAGCGCGGCGCGAAGTTCCGGCAGGGTCACCAGCCACGCCAGGTTGGTTGGATCGGTGGTTGATTGCAACTGGGCCTGGCGCTGCGCCAAGATGCTCGAAACCAGGCCGGCGTTGTTCTGCAGACCGGGCAAACACGCCAGCACCCGGGCCGGGGCGGTCATGATGTTGACCTTCAGGGAACCGCCGGCGGTGAGGCGTGGATAGACCTTCGTGAACTCCACGGGCGTCATGCCCGAGGCATAGTAGAAAGCAAAGACGTTCGAGAAGCGCGTTGGCCCCCGCCGCCTCATAATCCGGTGGAGAATCTGGTTCGCCCGGGCGGAACCAAGCACGTTGGTGAGCACGGTGCGCAGTTGTGTCTCGTTCACCGGATTGACATTGGCGATCTGGGTGCTGGGATTGTTGCCGCCAATTCCACCACCCGCAGCGGGGGGCAATACGGTTACAAAGGGAAAAAGCCCACGATTCGCCGCTGTGCTATTGCCGAACACCGCGGTCGGCATGCCGGCGGTTCCTCCGGACTGCATGGCCCGTACCTCAGCCGGATCGAGCACGCCATTGTGATTCGCATCGTAGCCATAAAGCACGAAAGGGGTGAACCCTTCCACCAAATACAGTTCGTCAACCGATTCGAACGGCGCTTCCTTGGCCCGGTACGGGTCCGGCAGGCTTTCGTAATAACCATTCCCGGCGCCCGTGCCGGTCGGATCAGCGCCGCCGCGCCAGACGACAATCGAGGCGGCCATTTCCTGCGTCATCCCGGGCAACCACTGGAGTATGTTGTACGGCGCTGTATTCAGGTTCAGCTTAGCCATTTCGTCGGTCAAACCGTAGCTGTACGTCTGGTCGGCGTTGGACATCTGACCGTCGTTGTAGGTGGGGCGGATCACCCACACGTAACAGTTGCCAATAGGCAGGGCTTGCATCGAAATATTGCTCGTAAAATCCGTTTCTTCGTTGACCCGGTCTTGCATCTTCTGGTCGACGACGGCCAGGAGAAACTGTTCGGCTCCACGCTCGGCGGCGGCCGCCTGCATCGCCGCGGCGCGATTGGCTTCGGCCAGGGCGTCGGCCCGGGTACGCACCGAAAGCGCCAGCACCAGCCCCGTCAGTGCGATGATCACCCACAGCGTTGCGATCAGAATCGATCCGCGCGTCTCTGTGCGCGATCTGCGGCCACGCACGGGCCAGGGCCAGCGGCTAACCCGTGTTTTGGCGGTTCCCAATCGTCTTCGCGTCTTCATGGCAGGTTCAACCCCTGCATCGGCTGCGCGCAGGCCAGCGGAACGAGGCGCTGTTCCTCAATGGGCGGCACGCCCGGCGCCGGCGTGACCACCAGCGTCAGTCGCACGGCCAGCGGCAAAGCATTGGCCGGCTGCGTTTGCATCGAATCCCAACTCTCGTCCCAGTTCGTTCCGTCGAAATAGCTGATGCGGAAACTGGTCACGTGGTTGCAGAGCACTGCGGGCGTGGGCGTAGCGGCCACGGTGGCCAGCAGATTCGTCGTCACCTGCCGCACCAGTTGCAAACCACCCCCTCCGGGCGCGGGTGCAACGCCGATCTGAATTAACCGCATGTTGCCCTGCACGACGGCGCCCGGCTCCAAGCCGCAGGCGTAAAAGCTCAGCGACTGGTTGTTGCCCTGAAACGGCCCGGCCAGCGTATTGCCGGTTCCGCTGTGCGGGGGTACCACATCGCCCAGATCGGCGCACAGCGAATCGAGCGCCGCATCAATGCCGACATTGGCGTTGACGACACGGTCGACCCGAGCTTGCGCGTGGAACGCCGTGTACAGGCTGGCGCCCAGGACGCCGGCGATCAGGACGCTCATCGCCAGCGCCACCAACAACTCGAAAAGCGTAAAGCCGCCCCGGGACATCAATAAGACCCTCCCGCGCCCATAGCCGACGTGCTGGGCGGCGTGGGATAAAGCAGCGTGCTCAGCGTGACGTTCCGGACCTGGCCAAACGCCATCCATGTCACCAGGACCGTGAGTTGCGTCAAATGGGCGTTGGGTAGATTCGGCTCCGGCCAAGAGATGGTCGTTGCCCGCCAGGAATAATCGGGTGATTCGGTGAAGTCCCCGGAAAGCGGACCGTTTTGCCAGTTGCCGGTGACGACCAGATCATAGAGCTTGGTCTGAGCCAAGTTCACCGCCACGTCGCGCTGTCGGGTCAGGCCGGCGAGCCGCGTGGCGAGAGTGATGCCGTACATCGCCACCGGCATCACGATGGCCAATACGGTCACCGTGGCCAACACTTCGACCAGTGTAAAACCACGCGGACGAACACCCAGGGTGCTCATGATGGCCCTCCGCCGGCAATTACGTGAAAAGTTCCGGTTGCTGCCGTGCAGACCACTTTGACGGCTACCTGCGGACCGACAAACTGCGTCATCGCCGGCGTGCAGCGCCCGTCCGGCGCGAATTGCAGTGTCGGATAGCCGTTGATTAACGGGGCGTTGGTTATGAGCCGCACGCCCGCCGGGGTATGGAACACCACGCTTAAGGGATCTTCGGCCGGTGCTGCACCGCTTTGATCATTGGCCATCCACCAGCGGCCTTGCGCGGGGTCGAACAGGATGCGATAGACGCCACCCTGGGCGATAGCGTCGCTGCGGGCCAAACGGGTCAGTGCGACGAATTCGGTCGCCGCGTCGCCCGGCTGGCGCCCCGTGGCGAAACCGGAAAGCGTCGGCGCCACCTCCGCCAGCAGAATGGCGATGATCGTCAGAACCAGCACCAGTTCCAACAGCGTAAAGCCGGAAGTTGTCCATTTGTCGCATCGCATAGAGTTGCGCCCCGCCTTGGAGACTTATGGACTTTGCCCCCAGTTCGTAATCTCGCCGGCGCCGCCGGCGTGACCACTTGGTCCGTACGAATACAGATCGTAGCCATCGGTCGAATGTTGACCGGGGCACCGATACTGATACGGGTGCCCCCACGGGTCCAACGGCACGCTGTTACCTTTCAGGTACGGCCCGTGCCAGTCGGGCATGTTCGGCGGCCGTACGATCAGGGCTTGGAGTCCCTCGGCCGTGGTGGGATAGCTCCCGTTATCAATTTCAAACGTGTCCAGCGCCGAGGAGATATTGGAGATATCTGTCTGCGCACGGGTCACCCGCGCCTGCTCGGCGCGACCCACAAACATCGGCACGACAATCGCCGCCAGGATCGCCAGAATCACCAGCACCAGCAACAGCTCAATGAGCGTAAAACCGGCGCGGCGACGCCGCAAATTTTCAGTATTCGGTATTCGGTCTTGCGCACTTTCATAGCCCGCAGCGTCGGAAGTCCCGATCCGATCGGGATAAGCGACGGATTGTGCCACCGCCATGGGATTACTCCTTTTACACATTTTCGCCCGCCGGCTGACGCCGTGGACATTCCTATTTCATCATTTGCTCAAGACTGAAGATCGGCAGGTACATTCCGATGACAATCGTGCCGATCAGGCCGGCCATCACGAACAACATCAGCGGCTCAACCAGCGCCACGAGCATGCGGAGCTGGCGATCCAATTCCGTCTCATACGTGTTGGACAGCCGAACCAGTTCTTTGTCCAGCCGGCCGGTTTCTTCGGCGATGGCCACTACCTCAATTACCGAGGAGGGTACCAGCCCGCGGGCGGATCCCAGACTGCGCGCCAGGGGTGAACCGCGTTGCACTTCTTCGATCGCATGGGCCACTGTATCGGCCAGCGTTTGGTTGCCGATGGCCTCTTTCGCCACCCGCAGCGACGCCACCAGCGGCACGCCGGCGCCGAGCAGCGCGCCGAGCAACCGCGTGAAACGCACCAGCGCAAAAGTTGCCACGACACGACCCAGCACTGGTGTGCGCAAAATGATTTGTTCCATTCGCCGGCGACCCGTTTCCGACGCCGCCGTGCGGTAAAGTAACAGTCCACCGATGCCTCCCACCGCCAGCACCAGCAGCCCGTAGCGCGTTACCAGGTGGCTGGCCGCGAGAATCAACAGAGTGAGAGTCGGCAACGAGCCGCCCAGTTGATGGAACATTTTTGAAAATGTCGGGATGAAAAACACCAGCAAAAATGAGAGTACGCCCACGGCCAGTACGATCAATACGCATGGATACACCAGCGCCGCTTTCACCTTCCCCGTCAGATCCCGTTCGCGCGTGCGAAAATCGGCGATCTGGGACAGCACCAATTCAAGGAACCCGCCGGCTTCACCGGCCCGCACCATGGCGATATAGATGCTGGGAAAGACGCGCGGGTGCTTGGCCAAAGCATCGGCCAGCGCCGTGCCGCCGACCACATCGTCGTGGATCGCACCCCATAACTGGCGCGGCCCCGGAGCCGTAGCTTCGCGCCGCAGCAATTGCAGCGCCCCTGCCAACGGCACCCCGCCGGCCAGCAGGTTCGACAACTCGCGGGTAAATCCTTCCACTTCCGCACGCTTGACAGACGCACCGCGTGCCACCGGCGGCCGTACTTTTAACCGCCCGCCGCCAGTTTGCTCCTCAATGTGGACAGGATGCAATCCCTGCCCCACCACCGCCGCAATAGCCGCACCACGACTGTCCGCGGGGACGGTTCCGCTCGTGGTTCGACCATTGGCGGTCAGTGCCGTATAGTTGAATATTGCCATGGCTTCCTGGCTTGGTTTTGAAAAAACAACTTCCGCCGCGGCTGGCAGTTGGCGTTCAACAACCAGCACTCAACTATCAGCTTGCAGCGGCTACTGGTCAGCACGCCCACTTTATTGTGGTGCGGCGGGGACGTTACTCGCCGCAGTTTGCCGCGCTGTTGCGTGGTGCTTACGGCTGACTGCGGACCACTCTTTCACATCGGCCGGAAGTGGCGTTTTCGAAACCCACTCCCGCCCGCGGTTCGCGCCGGGCCGCGCCGGTGTTGTTCCCGGTGGCGCCCACGGCGTCGTCCGCCGGCGCCTTGCCTAAGGCGTGTTGCTCATCCATCGTATTGTGCGCGACCTCTTCGATGGTGGTGCGGCCGTCGCGCACCAGACGCCAACCGTCCTCCCGCAGTCCCTTCATCCCCTGTTGCCTGGCCGCGTAGCGCATCCGTCCCACCGAAGCCCGCTCCAGGATCAGCGCCCGGATATCCTCCGTCACCGCCATCATCTCGAAGACTCCCTGCCGGCCACGGTAGCCGGTGCCCATGCAGGCCCGACAGCCGCTCCCGCGGAAGGCGGTCTCCGGCACCACTGCGCCATACTCCGCCCGTAACGTCTCCAGATCGTGGGTCGGCGTAGCCTCCTTGCACTGCGGGCAGATCAACCGTACCAGGCGTTGCGCCAACACTATTTCCAGACTCGACGCCACCAGGTACGGTTCGACCCCCATGTCGATCAGTCGCGTCGAGGCGCTGGGGGCGTCGTTGGTGTGCAGCGTGCTGAAGACCAGATGGCCGGTGAGCGACGCCTGCACGGCAATTTTAGCCGTCTCGCCATCCCGAATCTCGCCGATCAGCACCACGTCCGGGTCATGCCGGAGGATGGAGCGCAGACCTGTCGCAAACGTCAGGCCCGCCTTTGGCGCTACTTGGATCTGATTGACCCCGCGAAGCTGGTACTCCACCGGATCTTCAATGGTAATAATTTTGCGCTCAATGCCGTTGATGCGAGACAGCGCCGCGTAAAGCGTGGTGGTTTTGCCGGAACCGGTCGGGCCGGTCACCAGAACGATGCCGTGCGGCAACTCCAGGACCCGCTCGAACAGGTCGCGATCACGCTGGGACATCCCCAGGTGTTCCAGCCCCAGCAGGGCGTCGCCGCGGTCGAGAATGCGCAGCACCACCGCCTCGCCGTGAATCATCGGTATCACCGAGACCCGCAAGTCGATTTCGCGCCCCGCCACCTTCACGCGGATGCGTCCATCCTGCGGCAGACGCTTCTCGGCGATGTCCAGATGACTCAAAATCTTCAGGCGGGAGACGATCGCCGCGTGATAGCGCCGCACGTCGGAGGGAATATTCGCTTCCTGTAGCACGCCATCAATGCGGTAGCGCACCCGCAACTGATTCTCAAATGGCTCCACATGCACATCGGTGGCCCGCAGTTCCAGGGCTTCCGCCAACACCTGGTTGACGAACCGGATGATGGAAGCGTCTTCCGCGGCAACCGTCAGGTCCATGTCCTCGTCGGCGCTGCCGTTCTCAATGACGTTGACGTCCGCCTCTCCAGCCAGGGATTGGAGAGTGTCGGCTCCCACGCCCAAGAGCCGCTTGGTGCAACGATCAATCTCACCCCGGGAACAGAGCACGCCCCGTACGTCACGGCCGATCGCCAGGCGCAACTCGTCGAGGCCGGCCGTGTCAAATAGATCGCTGGTCGCCACCAGCAGCGTGCGGTCTTCTTCGCGCAGAGGCAACAGGTGGAACTTCAGCAGGATACGTATCGGAAACTGCTGGAGAAACTCCTTCGACACCGCGCCGTCCACCACGTCGAGGTACGGTACGTCGAAGTGCCCCGCCAGCGTGCGCAGCGCCGCCGCCTCAGGTGCGGCTTGGCGAATTGCTTCATCCAGCGGCCCGGCCCGCGCCGCTGCGCGCAGCTTCCCGGCGCCCGCGGCATCAACCACACCGGCCTGTTCCAAGATCGCAGCGACATCATCCATATCGGCTTTCACGCGGTAACGTGTCGTTCCTCGCTCATCCGAGCCATAAGACCGTTCAGCTCTATAGTCGAGCAGGCCCTGTTCGACTCAACACCACGTCCTCGTGCACCGTCAACGACTGACGGAGATCATCACGAGGTTAAACGCCCGAAAACATCGATAGTTGCACCATCGGCAGGAACGCCAGCAAGCTTTTCGGTAAGAAAAGCGAGGAGGCTGCGGGTGTCTAATCACCTGGAAATGGCGATGATTTTGTATCTGCTTATTTTGCACATACGAGTAACCCAAGGCTTTTTTGTGGGTTTTCCTGGGTTCCACGCGGCAGCCAATGGTCCCGATGTGTCGGGATTGATGCACAAGAGGCCCGTGTTGGGGATTTTCTTTTTAGCCGCCCAGCGGCCGGAATTATTTCGGGCGTTGAGTTGTAAGCTTGAGCGTTTCGGCGAGTTGGCCGGGAGTGAGGATAGTCAGGTTGGGGGGCCAGTTGCCGCAGCCGTTTGGCTTCAGCGGTGTGTGCTTCGCGGAGTTTGAGCAACCGTGTCTCCCATGTGACCAGATAGGCCGCCTGGGACTCGATGGCCAAGTCGAAAAGGTGATTATCCTTGGGATGCTGCGGGAGAGAAAATCGGGCCGGGACGCTCGGGAACCAGTCGGCGAACTCCAATGTCTTTTGAAAGATGAGCGCGGCGTGTGCGGGCGTGAGACTGGGCAATCGCGCCTGGAGTTCCGGGCGGAAGAAAAGTCCTCGCAATTCATCAAGCAGCCGCCGGCTCATCGCCAGGCGTAACCGTCCGGTGGACAAGGCTGTGACGGTGGCATGATCGCGTGGCCCTTGGGGCGGCAATGCCGCCCATTGAAGCATAACCATAGCATCGTAGATGGCCCTTGGTGGAGGCGGCGGCATCAATTGCTTTTCTCCGCCCGGATTTTATCCAGAAGTTTGCGGCCCAGGCCGAGCAATTGTTTCTCGGTCATGCCGCTGCGGGCAAAATCCGCCTGCACAGGGGCCAGAAGTTCTTCCAGCGTCGGTCCTAGGACGGCCCGTTCCACAATTCTGGACGCGTACGCAGGCAGCGGCTGGCCGCTGGCTCTGGCGCGCCGACGCAACTTATCAGCCACTTTTTTCGGAATGGAAATTGTCATATCCATGATCTTCACCTTGTTTATTATAGATCAAAGCTTCCACATGGGAATGGTTTCGCCCCATCATACTGGACAGGGTAAAAAGTCCACAATAAACCCGTTTAGGCCGCTTGACAGGGTTTGACGTCTCATTTGGCAACATGGTATTGCGCCAGCAGCGCCAGAAATTGCTTGTGGTAGCGCTTTCCGCCGATGGACGAACCATAAATCGTCCAAAGTTCGCGGAGCTTGTTGCGCGTGGCCTTGGAGTATTCGCCGAGCTTCCGATTGGCGCGAATCAGATAAAGATAGCAAGACCAGAAGATGTTGGATCCGGGCGCAAGGTGTGGAATGATCCGCACGAATTTCCGGCGGGCGTAACGCAGGTTGTGGGCGCCGCCGATGGCGTAAGCCGCGCGGGCCACACCAATGAAGTTGCGCAGATCCGATCTCCGCCGGCGATAAAGTTTCTTGTACAGGGCCATCGCCTGGCGGTCGTGCCCGGCGCGGATGAGTTCCCTGGCGCGAATTTGCTCATAGGCGTAGATTTCCCTGGAATGATTCCCCGGTTCTTTGACGATATGGCCCAGGAGAGCTTGCAGCAGCACGGCCGCCTCGCCGGCCAGACGGCGCGCCTTGCCCGGGTCGATGCGGCGAGCCCGCCGGCTCTCCCGGTCATACTGGCCGATAAGCCCCATGATGATGCCCCGGACGTTCTGGGAAGACGTGCCGGCATATCGCCGGATCAAGGGAAGTATCTGGACCGATGGGTCCCCCATTTCACACTGCCGGATGCGGTAGCGAAGCAGAATGCCCTGGATACGGGGCGAAAGCGCGGGATGAAGTTTGTCCAACCGGTTGAGAATCCGGCCGGCGGTATGCGGCTCGCGCAGCGGGTCCAGCGCCGCGCCCGCTTCCAGCATGAGAACCCTCACCCGATAGCCCGCGGTCCGTTTGAGGGTCGCGGAACCGGCGCCCTTCGGCGGGTGCGCCAGAAGATGCAGGAAGCGGCGGCACGAACCCACGAGAACGCGGGCGAATTTTTGCCGCGCGGGCAGGGAAGTTTTTTGTCGCATCGCCTGGGCCAGCCGGGCGGCGGCGATACGAACCAACTGATAGCGCGCGTCCAAATAGAACGGTTCCGGCGCCGACACCCGCTCGAAAAGTTTCTCGGCTCGGGCGTACTCTTTGGCCTGCGCCAGTTGCATCGCATAAGCAAACCTCCACTGGGTCTCGTGGTAGCGGACAAATGCGAGTCGTAAGGCTTGCCGGGTAAGTTTAACAACCGCAGGCGAGGAAGCGGACGCCGCCGGGAGCCGCAGAAGCTGTGCCAGCGCCAAGTTTAGAACCATTTTGGCGCGCGGATCATTGGGCGCCAGGCTGACAAAATCGAGATTCATCAGCGCGGCGTTCTCAAGCCGACCCAGCCGGGCATACGCCATGCCGGCGACCAACAACGCCTCGGCCCGAATCATCGGAGGGGTGTTTTTGTTCCGAAGCAGCCGCTGGGACGCCGCCAGAGAACCCAAAGAATTCTGATGACTACCGGAATCGGACCGGCGGGCCTTGACCCAGGCATAAGCCAGAATCTGCAGGGGTGGCGTGTCGGCCCAATCAGGCTTGGCGGGAAGTTCGTGCGCCAGATGGGTAAAAATAAGCTTCTGATACTGCGGAGCTTTGCGGATAATCGCCAGCAGTATTTCCATGGCGCTGCGAAAGGCCCGGACGCGCCGGGTGGGATTGGCGATGGTACGCGCCTTGGCGATGGCAATTCGATAAGCCAGCAGCTTTACACCCATGCGCGCGCCGACGGTTTGGGCGTTTTTTGTTGACCTGATCCATTGGGCAAACAAAGCCCATTCGCTCCGCGCCTTGTGGTAGTGGCCGGAACGAAGCAGCGCGACGACTTGCTGGTAGCGGGCCTCGTATTGAATCCAGAGGGGCGCCCCCGTCGCCCGGGCTTTGGTGAAATCCGCCATCGCGCGCTGGAAGAACCCGGCATGCAGATTCGCCTTCCCACTCAAAAGCACAGCCGGGTAAAACACGCCGCCGCCGGAACTGCTCGTCCACCGGTTCAGCGATGCGACGACCCGGAGAAACAACCGCCAACGCGATGGATCGGCGGGCGGCAGCGATAATCCCAGAAAATAATCGGCGAAAGCCAGGTAATACCGCGCCTGGGTCCGCCCCTGGAGCGCTTGGATGTACAAGTGACGGCTGGATAAAGTAAAGGAAGTTACATTATTAAGTTTATTGATGATATGCTGGAAATGGCTTTGCGCCATCCGCAGCAACTGGCGGGCGAGCCGGGCCGTCGGTAGAAGCGCGCGGCGATCCGCCGGCAGCGCGGACCAATACTCAATGCGATTGACCGGTCCGGTGGTCAAATGGACCAGGATAAACCTGGCTTGGTCCAGCGCCCACGCCGGGGCCACGGCGGCGCCGCCCCAGGCGGCGCAGGTACGCACATCGGCCAGATATTCCCGGCCGAGTTTCTTGAGTTGCGCGGGATCCTTCCGGTAGTTATGCCACCGGCAGTAAATCAGCGCGGCTTCGAAAAGCGCCCGGCGGGGCCGGTCATGCGCCGTTTGGATTTTCCGCGCAATGGCGCCGATTGATTTCTTCTCGATCAGCATGGTCGCCAGTTGCGTATCCCTGGCGATGCGTGCGGAATTCCCCGCCGCCAGGATGATCTTGGCGGTGTTTTGATCCGGCTTGGCGGCGGATGCCGCGCCGGGAGCTATCGACGCGGATAAACCCGCCATCGCCGGCATCAATAACGCAAGGCCCGCCGCCATCAGGTTTAACATGTCGATCAATCGGCGCAGCGACATCGTCAGGATACTCTCAATAATTTTGTATCCGCCGCCTTAGCGGGGCAATCCGAACGCCACATGGTGAAACTTGGCTTGTACACAGTCGCTGTAGACGGTCAGAACATCCTGGTACGGCACGTTGTTGCCGGGAACAAGCAAAACCTGCGTTTTTTTACCGAGGAGTTTCTTTTTCTGCCGCAGCCAGCGGGCGAGCCGGCCGGAAAGATCTTCCGTCTGGAACACGCCGATCACCGCCATGGTATGGGTACCGCGCTGCCGAAGTCTGATTTCCAGGCGCGTGACGGGCATGGCCTTGGCGGGTGTGTTGGCCAGGCCGCCCTTGATAGCCGGTATGTTGTTGGTGAGATACCAAGCCCGACTGGCGAAGGAGCTGCCCAGCATGAAGAAAATCAGGATGACCATGGTCACGTCCACCATCGGCGTCATATTGGGACCGACGTGGCCGAACCTTGGTTCCCATCGGCTGCGTTTTCTACCGCTTGGAACCCGAAACATAACACTACCGCCGCGCCACCGCCTATGAACCTGTGATAGGTAGAAGGTGGCGAGGCCCTCATGATCCCTTTCCACGGGCAACAATGGACGAAGGCTTCATGCCAACAGTGTACCGACCTAAAGCTCGCCAAACGAACCACCTCAGCGCTCCGGAACGGGCGCCTGCGACAACTGTATGGGACGATCCAGTAACATAACATGTTCGGCGGCATCCGGGACCGCATGCCAATCGGTCGCCATGGTGTGGCCGACGCGCGCGGCGTTTTCTCCCGGCGTGTCGGTTAGCGTCTGACAGCCTCCCAACATCGGAAACGAAACACCTAGTACCGCCAAGAACACGAAAACAACTCGGCGCTTCATGAAGGCCTCCCATGCAACAAGACCACCTCTCCGCTTCCATGCATTATTCGTATCCGCCGCCGCCGCCCGTGTCAAATGAATCCAACGGAAAGCCAAATCCAAACTCATAGGTCAAACCAAATATAGTCAAACCAACATTGTTGACAATTCGTAAATAGACCGGTAGGTACTGTATCTCTATCGTCAGGGGCTATCGGGAAACAGCGCCCCTGTTCGTAAGCGGCGTTCGACCACCCGGCGCCAGGAGGACATGGTATGCCGCATCCCGCGGAAATTATCGTCGACAGGCTCACCAAGACCTATGGCAAGTTCCTTGCCGTCGACAACATCAGTTTCACGGTGGAAAGCGGATCCATTGTCGGTTTCCTGGGCCCCAACGGCGCGGGTAAAACCACCACCATCCGGATGCTCACCTGCTACCTGCCCCCCACCGGCGGCCAGGCGAAGGTCGCCGGGTTCGACGTATTTCACCAGTCGTTGCAAGTTCGACAAAACATCGGTTATTTGCCGGAAAGCACGCCGCTGTATCCGGAAATGCGCGTGCAGGAGTATCTAAGCTATCGCGGCCGACTGCGGGGTATGGATCACCGCCGGCTGCGCGAAAGAATTCCCCAGGTGTTGGAAATGTGCTGGCTTTCGGATCGGACCCGTTGGCTGGTGGGAAAGCTTTCCAAGGGATATCGCCAGCGCCTGGGAATCGCCGATGCGTTGCTCCACAATCCACCGGTATTGGTGCTCGACGAGCCTACGGTGGGTTTGGATCCGGCCCAGATTCGGGAGACCCGCAAGCTGATCGCCAACTTGGCCGGTCAGCATACGGTTTTGCTTTCGACGCACATTCTTTCGGAAGTGGAACTGATCTGCCAACGGGTGATTATCATCGGACGAGGAAAAATTCTCGCCCAGGGCACGCCCGCCGAGCTTAAACGGCAATCGGCCGGACGCGGAGGCGCCGAGGCCGGCTTGCTGGTGGAAGTCCGCGGCCCGGCCGGCCAGGTCCGCAGCGCCTTGGACGGCCTGCCGGGGGTGGAGCAGGCGCGGATCGTCTCGGATGGGCCGGTCTGCGTTCTGCAGGTCGTCGGCAAGCTCGACGGCTCTCTCCAAGAACAGATCGCCGCAACCATTCTGCAGCGCGGCTGGGCGCTGCGGGAACTCCGGGCCGCCGGCGGCACGCTGGAGGAATTTTTTGTTCAGATTACCGATCCCGGCGCCGTCGCCGCGTAAGTGCAAGAGGTATCATCGAATGTCGCAAACCCTGGCCATCGCCCGTCGCGAACTTAGCGGGCTGTTTTATTCGCCCATCGGGTACATTGTGTTGGCGCTGTACCTCCTGTTCGTGGGGTTGCTTTTCGCGCTGATGGTTTTCCAGCCGGGGCAGTTGGCCGATCCCGGTCCCATGTTCCAATGGAACCACCTGATTCTGATTTTTCTGGTTCCGTTCATGACCATGTCGCTGTTCTCCGAGGAATACCGTTCGGGCCGCATGGAAGCGCTCCGCACCGGCCCCGTGACCGAGCTGCAGATTGTGCTGGGAAAATTTCTGGGCGCCATGGCGTTTTACAGCGCCCTGATCGCCTCGAGTTTTGTATTCGTCATCATTCTCTCTCTATTCGGCCGCCCCGATTACATGCCTGTGCTCACCAGTTACTTCGGATTGCTGCTCATGGGCGCGATGATGGTGGCCATCGGTCTGTTTTTTTCCGCCTGCACCGAGCACCAGATTCTTGCGGCCATGAGCAGTTGTGTCACGCTGGTAACGCTGGGAATTCTTTGCCAGGGGGTCGCCTCGCTTCTTTCCATTTATATACGCCGTTCCTGGGCGTGGGCGGGGTGGATCCAACACCTGCTGAACTACTTGGCCATCGAACCCCAGATGGCGAATTTCGCCCGCGGCGTCATAGACACCGAACACGTGGTCTATTTCCTCAGCGGGACATTCCTTTTTCTGTTTTTGACCTATGTGGTCATCGAAAGCCGCAAGTGGCGCTGAGAGCCTGCCCCCCTCGGCAGGTTCCCCTGCCGGCCAGGAGACGATCCGATTATGACGCAACCCGACAAGACCAACCCGCCGCGGACCGCGGCCAGGAACGCCCCGCCACGGGTATTTACCGTCCGCCAGAGGCGGTGGATGTACGGCTCGAACACCGCGATCATGGTACTCGCCGTGGTGGCGGTCGTGGCACTGGCGGATTGGCTTTCCGTAAAATTCAACTACTCCAGAGACTGCACCACCGGTGGAATATATTCCCTTTCGCCGCGCACGCACGATCTGCTTCGCCAGATCGACCGTTCCGGAAAGACCTATTTCCTGGTTAATTTGTTTCCGACCAGCCTGGCGGCGGATCCGGCGGAGCGGGCCGACGGGCTGAAGGTCCAGCGGCTTATGAAAGAATACGCCCAGGCATCCCACCGCGTGAAAATATTCAAACCGCATTCGCGCCACGCTCTGCTGGTACAACTGCGCCATCGTTTTGGCGATCAGTTCCAGCCGTACCGGAAGGCTCTGCGGCAATTTGATCCCCTTGCCCGGCGCTTGCTGGCCTTTTTCAAGACGCGGGCGAAAGGTATCCGGGCACTCTCCGGCCAGGCCGCGGTGGCTCGGAACCGCCGCGAATTGGCCCACTACATCGTTCTTTCCAGCGTGTTTTCCGACTATCTTCCCCGGCTGATGCGTCGCACCCAGCGGCGCGTCGCCCGCCAGATCAAAAGCACCTTGCCCGACTGGCCGGGCCTGATCCGGCGAATCACCAGCGCCCTGCGGAACATTCAGGACAATCTCCAGAGGATTTCCGAAAAGAAAATTCGCGCCGAATTTGGACCCGCTGTGCAAGCCTGGCTCAAAAAGAACACGGCTGATATAAAAAAACGGGCGGTCTCGCTGACCGCGTACATCAACACCCTTACTCTTCTTAAACCGGTAAAATCCAGCCGGGTTCTCCGGAACCTTTCCCCGGACTCCCTGGTGCTTATGGGCCCGCACAACGCCAGGGTACTCACCCGCAACGAACTTTTCCTGCCGCGCAAGGGCGTCAGCGGTCGCATCCATTATCTTTTTGAGGGAGAACAGGCCGTCAACGCCGCTCTCCTGGCCATGACGCAGAAACATCCGCCCAAGGTGGTGTTTGTCAGTCTCGATCCACAGAACCTGATCTCCCGGGGCGGCCCATTCAGCCACGCGGCGCGCATTCTCCGCCGGAACAACTTCAAGGTTTTCCAGTGGTCACCAACCCCACCGAACCCGCAGGCTCCCGCCGCCAGTACTGCTCCCCCGGCCATTGGTCAAGGAGTTATCTGGGTCGTGCTGGATCTGCCCCCCTCCGGACAGCAGCCCATGCTGGCTCTCATGCAGTACCAGCAGCTTGAAACCGAAATCAAAAAACAACTTTCCGCCGGCGGCAACGCCATGTTCCTGCTGGGCGCCATGCCCGCACAACTTCTTATGACCACTCAGGGCCATATTCCATTTAAGAGCATGTTGGCTTCTTATGGTATTCGATTGCGCTCCACTTACAGCGTGGTACAGCGCATGCAGGTTCACCCCGGAGTTCATGTGCTGATACCCCAGTTCGCCGTTTCCAGCTATCCGAAAACAACCATTGGCAAACCGATCGAATCGCTAAGGACCATTTTCACCTCCTATGAAGGTTCGCCGCTGCTGGCGCCTACCGTGATTGAGCCGCTGGCATCCGCTCCGAAAAATACCGTCGCGCAGGTGCTGGTGCGAACCGCCAACTCCACCAATATCTGGGGAACCACGCAGCCCCAGGCTACCCGGGCCGGATTCGCGCCGGGCGACCTCAAGTCGCCTTTGCCGATCGGAGTGATGGCGCGGAAATTCACCACGCGCGTCGTGGCGATCGGTGATCCGCTTTTTATCGCCAATGGCGTGATCAACGAAGGCTATCTGAGCCTCGCCGGCGGTCAACCCGTGGTGATTTCCGATTTCCCGGGCAATGCCGAATTGTTCCTGAACAGTATGTACTGGCTGGCTCACGAATCGCACCTGATTGCCGTAAGCCCGCGCGCCACCGTGGCGTTGCGAATTCGCAAGCTTTCTTCCGGCGCGGAAATGTTCGTGCGGCTGGCCAGTTTCGTCGGACCGGCGACTTTTGCCGTCTTGGGAGGATTGGTCGTGTTTCTGGTTCGCCGACGGATATAGCACAACAATCATTGGGTCATAATGACCAATGGCCTAACTAGCGAGGCTCCACTCCATGAATGTAAAACTGACTCTCGCGATGCTCGTGGTTCTTCTCGTGCTCGCCGGCGTGGTGCTTTACGTGGCTCATCAGCCCAGGCCGGCGCCGCACCGCACCACCAGACTGGTTTTTACTCCGCGCCCCACGGCAATTCGCACTCTGGCTTTTCATACCGCGCATGGCCGGACACTAAGGTTCGAGCGCCACGGCCGTCATTGGCGCATGATTCGACCGGTGCGCGCCTGGGCGCGTGATTACACAATCAATGATCTGGTTCAGACGCTTCGCAAACTTTCCTGGCATTATCGGGTCAGGATCGAGAAAACGGGCGGTCATTCACCGGCCGCGGCCGGATTGGCGCCGCCGCGCGCCGTGCTCACTCTGACCGACAAAACGGGCAAGACCTATACCCTCGACATCGGCCGGCATAATTCTGACGGTCGGCTTTATGTGTGCCGCGCGGGAATGAAATCCCGCTACCTGTATGTGGTCGGCGCAGCTTGGCTGCGACGATTGGAACGCCCGTCCATGAAATTCCGCAATCGCAATCTCACCCGCTTTCATACCGCGCGCGTGGCGTCCATCCGAATTCAATCCCGCACCGGTACGATCACCATCGTCCGGCACGGCCAGAGATGGATCATCACTAAACCATTTCTGGCTCCGGCGAATAAATCCAAAGTCGCCAATTGGCTCAGCAACGTCCAACTGTTGACCGCACATAGATTTTCATCTGAATCACAAAAGTCCGCCGCTTGGAAACAGGGTCCATTGACTATTGAAGTGCGGTTCCAGGCTCCGTCGGAAAAAAAACCGAAAAAATCGGCCAAAATAAAGCCGACGACAACCCACCCGGCGGCTGCGCCGCCGCTGGTTATTCATTTCGGTCGATACACCGATCTTACTGACAAGTTTCGTTACGCCCTGAGCAGCCAGAATCCCACGGTGTGTGTCGTGCGAAACACCACGTTCCAATCACTGGATCAATCGCTCGCCGATTGGCGCGATAAAGCGCTCACCCGCGCCAAGGTTATGAAAGCCACACGATTGGCGATGCGGCGGCGTGTGGGCATATCCCCGGCCACACCCGCTTCTCTATATTTGCGCAAGAACAAGAAAGGCGCCTGGCGCATGGGCACAACGCCCGGAAACTTTGCGGGTGGGCCGCTGCTGCCGGCCGACGCTCCTGCTGTCCAGAGAGTGCTCAAAGAGTTAAAAAAAATTCGCGCCGGAAAATTCATCGATGCTCCGGTTGACCTCAAGAAGCTGGGGCTGAATCCGCCACGGCAATCTCTGCGGCTGGATATTCCCAACAAAGTTCACCCCGTCGTGATTGCTCTGGGAACATCCCAAAAGAACGGATGGACTCCGGCCAAACTCCCCCAATGGCCGAGTGTTTATCTGATTCCCAACAAGGCGATAACCAGGTTGTTGCCGCCCGTCACCGCGCTGCGCAGCCGGATAGTGACCGCCATCCCCGGTCCCAACGTTTCCGCCATAACGATTACTTCTCCGGTTGGTGCTGGATCGGTGCGATTGCTTCACATTTCCAGCAAATGGATGTTGACGCGCCGGATGCGCAAGAAAACCGCCGCCCCCGCCGGCGCGGTGCAGGACCTGCTGGACGCTCTGAATCCCGTCCAGAATAAACAGTGGTATCTCAAGGCACACCGGATTCATCCCCTCCATGCCGTGGTGTTGCGGGTAACGACCCATACGCGCACCGCGCCGATCCATCATCCGCCTGTGGAGAAATCCACCGGTAAAAAATCAGCCAGCGCCGCCGCGGCCATGAAAACCGTGGCTAAAAAAATTCCGCCCGCCCGCGTGGCCGGGCAACAGGTCGTTTCCATTGAATTGTGGAACAGAAAAATATGGCCCGGATGTCCCCATCTACGATCGTCCGCCCGGAAACCCGCCGTGGCGGGCAAACTCCTGGGCCGCGCAACCATCGGAAAAAATCCGGCCGGGCCGCACTGGTATGCCCTGCTGTTGGAGCCGCAAGCGGCCGGCGCTCCTCAATGGGTGTTCCAGCCATCGTCGATGCTGGTGAAAGCGATTGAAAGTTTCATCGCTGCGCCGTCCCAACCGATGGTAAATAAACCGGCCACGAAGTAATGCCCATGGCTCTTGCCGCCGGAGGTTGGCGCACGTCATGGTTTCTTGTTGATCTCAATTATGTAGAATACCGCGCGCACGATGGCGATCGCCGCGGCCAGAAAAATCTGGCCGAAAAAACTCCCGATATAGCCCCAGCCCATATAAAAGAATGTAAAAAAGAAGACCGCCGCCGAAAGGCCGGTCCACAGCCACCGCGGCTGCTCGTCGATGTCGGCGGCTTTCCAGAAGGCGAAGACGAAAACCCCGCCGAAAATCACAGGCAACAGCAATGCGTAGGGATTGAACATATATTAACTGTAGCTCCATCCCCCAACAATATCCAAGGATAAAACAGGGAAATATAATTTTGTATAAGCATGGCTTTCCGCCGCGATATGGCGGGCGAGTCGCCAATGCTACGGGCGCGTTGTCGCCGGTTTAATTTTGCCGCCGTGATCCTGTCGCCGGAGTATAGAGAATATCTCCTTGTCAGTAAGGCGCGTCCGGTGAACCCCGACGTGGAAGACATGGTTGTTTAGCCGTTCGTCGATCACGCTTGACCCTGTGGGCCAGAGAATGAAATAACTCTTGGACGTGTTCGCCGCGGCCCCAATCGTGTACTTTATTTTGGTGAGTATTGCGTTATAAAGTACACCGTACTTCCCGCCGAAAAATCCCGTTTCGACGATGCGGCCTGGTAGTAGCAAGCCACCCACCTTATGAAAGTCGCTGCACTTTCCTATGCTTAAGCGTACAATGCCAATGCGGCGGTATCGTTCAAAACCGGTGAAGGACGCGATTATCCCGACAAGTTCGAGAGCGGGCTTGGTCCGGAAGAGCCACTGGTATCGATAGCCGTCGGGTCTCCTTTGCATCAGCGAGAAAGTCACTGGACTGGTTCTTGCAAACTTTATCTTCCGTATTGCCCGCCCGTTAAGCCAATGCGGGGCGGCGTCGTGCGGGGGAAAGGGAGGTGACCTTAGACCCAACGCCCAGACAATTGGCAGTGGGGAACTGGGCAGAGAGGCTCTGGCCGCAATCGTGCCGATCGGGGCCTTCATAAAATGCAACTGGTATTGCAGGGTTTCGGCGCGTTCCGGCGTGATCGTGAGGATACTCTTGACAAGGCCAGCGCCCGGGCCGCCCGGCGCCGATAGTTTGGCAACGGTCGCTGGCGTCATGGTTTTATCATAGCGCATCCGCCCGTTAAGGAAGGAAAAGCAACAGGTATACATGTAGTGGCCACGGAGGGGTGGTCCAAAGTGGGCCCCTGGATGCGCTTTCTTGATCTGTGCAAGAATTTTTCGCGTAAATTCCGAGATACGATGGTTGGGTGGGTAATCAACGTCCATGTCGTAGGTGACAACCACATTCTGCAGATGCGCAAGCCGCCGCACCACGGCCTTACGTAACGCCTGTGAAGTGGCCGCGGGGGAGACTGATGCCCCCGCGGCCAAGCTGGCGAAAATCGCCATGGAAAGCGACATTGTGGCTGGGAGAATAATAGGTAATTTTATTTTTCTGATCATCGAAGTTTCTCCAGTACAAAGTTGAATCGCCCGGTGGCATCAGCCGGCGCGACTCGCTAACTATCCTCTCATAAGAAGCGACACATGGTTAGTTTCCTCCGGAAACTGTCTGGTTTATTGTCGGTTTTTTCCGCTGATGCTTCTCCGCCGCCGCGGCGGCCATATCAATTTCCGGCTTGTCGCCGGCTTTTCCTGGCCGTAACCGTTCACGGGCAAAAGTGGCGTAATCAGCAAAAAAAACGCCACTTTTTGCCTTGCAGATCACTTTTTTTGTGATTTTTATGCCCCATAAACTTCAGATTCCACATTATTTCTTTGATTTTACGCGGTTTTTGGCCCGTGAACGGTTACATTCTATTTTCCTGCGTCAGAGCCTTTTTTTCCTCCGGCCCCCTCACCCGGCGCGGCCGGAGGAACGCCGGGATTATTCAATCCGACAACATATGTTTTATTTGTCCGCCCATCGTAAACGGTTGCGCCGAAGGGCGGCGTATATTGAAATCTCCCCGGTGGAAATATCCGGTTGACGGCAAGGTGGCTAATCTTAATTGTCTCGTCTTGTTCGAGACGCTTAAATTCCTTGCCTCCCCAGGCTCGGTCGCGAATCCGGGTGGGAAACCACACCCCGCCGCTCTTTTTAAATCGCCGGAAGTCAAATTCACTTTTGAGCACGCGCTGGAAGCCATTGACCACCTCCACCGCCTTGCGGTAAAGCCGCAGTCCCCCAGCGAGCTTCAAGTTGTAGTAAACCTCTACTCTCCCGTGCAATCCCCCCCTGAATATAGCAAGTGGTTTTCTCTTATGGAACAGTTCATATACCAACTGGATAATCCCTGACGATGGATCATACTTCTGTCGGATCAAATGAGAACTAATGTGGAAGTGGCCGGTCTTTGTCCCTCGGGTCCCTCGGCTGAAAGATGCCGCGAAAGGCGACCGAGCATACGCAATATCCGCAGAACCGGATGCCGTCCACCAATTCGACCACCTCTGCCGAGCCCAGGCGCTGTTCCGTTTGTATAAAGATACAGCCCATATTCCATGAAAAAAGGTGGCGTGCCATTCCAACCGCCGTCCCGCGACCCAGATTGTAATCCGAGGACTCTTGCGTACTTCGCCCCCTAATCCAAGAGTCTGGACCCCAAACTGAATTGTCCGGGCATTGATCAGCCTTTCTGGAACATTCCAATCTAATTGCACCTCCATCAATTGTACGCCATAACCCGCGGCGCCATGTCCTGGAACGGAACCATACTTGTGCTTATAGAATTGCCATGCCTTCGGAGACAATGCTTTCCGCATCTGTTTGTTGAGCCATTCCGCCTGGGACTTTGTTGTGTAGGAACGAAGACGAATAATCGCCCGCAGGCGCAGCGAAGTAATTCTTTTGTCGGCGGCCTTGAAAAGGGCGTCCCATTGCGCCTGTGTCAGCCGGGGGGGCATGCTTGCGGCTGAGGAGGGCGTCGTCGCCCCGACCCGGCCCGAGCCGATTAACGCGCATAGGAGCAGCGCCGCGGCGGTAACACCGATATTTGCACGCATCTTCAATGGCGCCGCTGCCGGCATGTGCCATAATGGTCGTTTGAATGTCATAGAACAACCCTTCCTAAAAAGCATGACCGTGCGGGCCGGTGAATTCAGTTCTTTCTCCGTAGCAGCCACTCGTAAGATTGGATGCGCTTCATCATGTTATTGCCCGTGTAAGGGGGGTGACGCAATCCGTGCAAATACCACCGAATCGTTTCAAACGCGGGGCCGCCAAAGTAATTAAGACTATAACTATTCCACCGCAGCCCCTTCTCAATTTGCCGCGTGGTGAGAATGTGGCGCGAATTTTCCACCGCCTCCCAGCGATGAAACATCCCCAAGTGGTAATAGCACTTTTCCGCGAGCACCGCGGCGGCGGAGTTTTGAGGCTGCTTGCCGTACTTTGCCACACACCAGCGCAGAACTGATAGATAAGCCTGCCGCTGGTTGGCGGCCCAGGCGGCGGGGTTGCGATGTTCGAGCACGTTAAGAATATCGAGAATTCGTTGGGCCGTTTTGATGGACCACGTCTGACCCCCAGTCACGTCTGGCCGCCCGACGCTTCCGTATCGGGCTATCGTGTGGTTGTGCCACGCGGCGACCAATTTGGTGCGAAATTCCGCCCGCTGCCTCTCGTGCGCTTGCCAGGCCCCGTGGCCGAAATAATAGGGCGCCGGATGCTCGGCCAGCGGGTCCAGCATCGCCCCGGACAGCATGGCGTTGAGCGAATAATTCTTGGCCACGCGAATCGCCAGTTTCATCGGCCCGCGAACCAGAAACCGTTTCCAGACCCCGCCCCAGAAATTCACCACCCGGCTCTGGACCGCACCGCGCATCTTCGCCAGCGGCGCGGTATTGGGAAAAGACCCGCCGCCAAAGTGGTAGGTTGCGGGCAGGGGAATCAGGGAAAGGACATGATCACGGTTGCGGTTCGGCCCACTGTGGCCATCCTTGTTGAAAAAATAGAGTGAGAGCGTGTAGGCGCCGGGCGGAATATGCAGATACACGTAAAACCCCGGTCCCTGCCAGGTAACCGGGTAAGTCCAGCCGTCATCGTTGACTTCCGCTTCCCGCCGGTCCTTGGCCCAAGTCGTCTGATGCATGATGACACAGT
>JAKBMM010000082.1 GCA_021831565.1 Planctomycetota bacterium | reverse complement strand
TGAGGTGCGGCAACAACGCCAACAACCGCTCCCGATATCCTGCTTCACGAACCATGCATTCAATCTAACATCCCGTGGCAATTTGTTCAAGTTATTTTGCGGAGTCTCCTAACGGTGAACTTAAGCCAAACCATGAGTAAAATGGATCGGACTCGTAAAGCGCCTGAAACTCCTCGAGAGACAGTCCCGATTGACTTCCTTGCCCGAATTTTGGGCGATATTGTGAACAGACCGATAGTGCATCGGTAATAATCTGCAGGTATCTGTCGTCACCGCTTGCCGTCATTGAGTTTCACGCCCGGGCGCATTGACCACTTGGATTATTAATTGAAGGAAAGGGTAACACACCTTTGCTCTCGGCGGCAAGGCCGGAGCGGAATTTACCAGCGCGGATATGGCCTTGTCGCCGATTGTCAAGGCGAATGAATTGCCGGAAAAGCGGCGACCTGTTCCGATTGCCAACGGGAGACGCCGCTACCACTTGGACAGACGACACGTCCCCATCCCGATTTGGATCGGGACCGCGTGCAGTATATTAAGACCGCGGCGTTATTCCTCCGTGACCCGCCGGAGGATTTCCCAGGCCCCGCGCTGTTCGAGCACGGCGAGCAACCGCGGCAGAAGGCTGTGCAACCCCACGGGTGTCGGATCATCGGTCAACAAGGCCGCCCGCGCCGCTTCGCCTCCATCCGGCATCCCCACAAACGCCCGGACAATCCAGCCCGGCGGCGGTTTACCATCGGCCGTTCCGCGCGGCAGGGCGCACACGCCGATCGGAGCGAGGCAATTGCCCGCCAATCTTCTGATGACGGCTCTTTCGAACGCCAGCGCCGTTGCGGTTAAAGGATCATGGATATTCCGGAGCATATCCTGCAGGAACAAGTCATCCTTTCGTGTTTCAATCGCCAGGATTCCCTGCCCCCCGGCGGGAATAAATTCATCCACAGGCAGAATGTGCGCCGCGGGCGACCGCAGGCGCGTTCTCTCCAGCCCGGCCTGCGCCAGAAAAGTACCCGCAACCAGTCCCTCTCGGACTTTTTTCAGTCGCGTGTCGATGTTACCACGCAACGGCTGGACCCGTACATCCGGCCGCCGGATCAGAAGTTGCGCCCGGCGCCGCAACGACGACGTGCCTACGACGGCGCCGGCGGGCAACTCGGCAATGGATTTACCCTCCCAACCGATCCACAGGTCGTTCGGGGCCGCACGAGCCGGCGTGGCGGCGATCATTAATCCCGCGGGTAATTCCACGGGCAGGTCTTTGGCGGAATGGACGGCTAGGTCTATTTTTCCCGCCAGAAGGTCCGCCTCAAGCTCCTTTACAAAAAGCCCCTTGCCGCCGCCGAATTCAGCCAGAGGTCGATCCTTTTGCCGATCGCCGGCGGTTGTAACGGTTTGCAACTCCACCCGCCGATCGCCCGCATGTGTCCGCAAACAATCCCGCACCAGCGTCGCCTGCGCTATCGCCAGGAGACTGGCGCGCGTACCGATTTTTATGACCTCTCGATCCATGTTTTCTTCGCAGTCTTATGCGTCTGGGCGTTGGGCACGACGCGATTCCAGCAAGCTGTGTTTAGTTATACTCCGCCCCACAGCGGTTGAGAACATCATGCATGGTTTGACACCACGCGCGTGTGCGTGCGGTTGCTCATCCGATAGCGAATGCCGCGCCAGGTGATCTGGTTGCCCAAGGCCGCACAAAGCAGGTAATAGAGGGTGATGAACTGGACTGCCGGGAAACCCAGGGTAAACCAGAAACCGGCGCGGCGGATGGAGAGCCAGTGATCATTGAGCAATCGCTTGCCGGCCAGCATCAGCGCCGCGCCGCGCAGGATGCTTAATGTATATAGTAGTATGAATACGCCCGCCGGCATCCACCACCCCGGTCGGCCGGTAAGGAGATCGAAAAGAGCCGTCCCGAAAGAAGACATCAGCGTAAAGAGATACAGCAACGCGCCCGCCAGGGCGGTAAGCCAGAGGCGCATGGCGCAAATGCGGGTGATGCGGTATTGCCGCACCGCAAATTCATGCAGGCTGCGCCAGTCAAACAGAGCGGGCGAAGCGACCAGGCAACGGGGTACAAAATGAATTTTGGCGTGCGCTTTTTTCTTGACGCAATAAGACAGGACATAATCGTCGCTCAGGGCGCCTTGCCAAGCGTCGTGGATACCGTAGGAAAAAAAATCGTCGCGGCGCAGAGCCATGGAACCACCCCACGCCACCGTCCGCCGATAGGGACCGAATAACCCCCCCACCATGGCGTTGCTCACACATGCCACGCCGTTGGCGGGATGGTCGGACACCGGCACGTAAAAGCGGTAGCCGGTAGTGGCGCCGATATGGGGGCCATAGGTCAACGGCAGCACCAAGGCATGAAGCCAGTCGCTATGGGGATGGGCGTCGGCGTCCATGAACGCCAGAATTTGGTCCTGCGAGGAGGTACGGGCGATCGCCGCAAGTTGGTTATGCACTTTCTGACCGCGCCACGTCGCCGGGCCGGCGACCACCACCTGGACTTTTCCCGCCGCCCGGCTTGGCGCGATTCGCGCCAAGAGCGTACAAACCGTATCATCCGCCGATTCCACGGCGAAGATCAACCGGTAATTCGGATAGCTTTGTTGCAGCAGGGACTCGATATTGTCGGCGGTGTGTTCGTCGACTCCCTTGATCGGCACAATGACCGCGACGTTGGGGAAAATCTCGGCAAGCGGGCGGGCGGCAACCCGAGGCATGCGCCGACCGTAGAATTGGGCTACTCGCCATCCCCAGAGGGCCAGAATAAGCTCCGCGCCCCAGACGGCGCCCAGCAGCCGGGGATCGCCCATGAATCGCCATATAAATCCCATCATCGCCGCACATAATAACAGGTGTCTTCGGGATCAGCACTTTCCGCAATACCATACTTTTCTTCCGGTTGAATAGACGATTGGGTTCCGAAGTGTATATAATGGTACTTTTAACTGGTTGGCGCGCCAAAATTCAAGGGAATGAAGCATTGGAATGAACAAGCTCCCTTATCCCGTGCGGTGCGTTATACTTTCAGGTAGAATGGCCGGGGGCAACCCTATGGTGGAAGGGGCATTTTGATTAACAGGCTTATGCCGGCGGGTTCCCAATTCCCAGTCCGGAAGGTGCGAGTAGTTTGAACATGATCTCATCGGAGACACAAACGGCAACCGAAGGCCTCGGCAAGGGTAAGGCTTTCTTCGAGCGGGCGCGAACCGTCGCCGACACCGGAAATTATGATTATGCGATTGATCTGTACATTGAAGGCCTGCTCCGCGAACCGTTGAATATCAAGGAACATGAAGCGCTGCGGGACGTGGCGCTGCGGCGGAAAATCAAAGGGGGTAAGCCGGCGGGGGGAATTTTCGGCGTTCGACCCTACTTCAAGGGCAAAACATCCAAGGAGCAGATGCTCAACACCGAGTGGCTGCTGGCCAAAGACCCGGGCAACATTTCCACCATGCAGACCATGCTCAAGCAGGCGGCGGCGGCGGATTACAGAGATGTCGTGCTGTGGCTCGGACCGATCTTTCTTCAAGCCAACCGCACCACCAAGAATCCCAACCCCCGGCTGTATCTGGAAATCGCGGACCTGTATGAGAAATTTGAAGCGTTCGCCAAGGCCGGCGAGGCCATCGGTCTGGCCCAACAACTCACACCCGCCGACGCCTCACTCGACGAGCGGATCAAGGCTCTGGCAGCCCAGGAGACGCTCAAGAAAGGTCAGTATGAATCGGTATCCGACTTCAAAGAGTCTTTGCGCGACAAGGAAATGACCAAAGATCTGCTGCAAAAGGAAAGCCTTTCCAAAACTCTGGACTACAAGAAGAAGATGGTGGAAGATGCCCGCGCTGCTTACGAATCCGCCCCGACCGATCAGCAGACCATCGCCAAATACGTCAAGACACTTCTTGACATGGAAACCGAAGAATATGAAAACATGGCCATTCAGACGCTGCAAAAGGCCTATGAGGCGACCAAGGTTTACCGCTATAAGACCTATATTGGCGACGTGCGGTTGAAGCAATACCGCCGGCATGCCCGCATTCTCATCGATGCCGTCAAAACCCACCCGGATGATCCTTCGCTCGAGCAGGAACTGCACAAACTCGAAGAGGAGAGCCTGCAATTTGAGCTGCAGGAGTTTGAAGAGCGGGCCAGGCACTATCCCTCGGACGGCGTAGTGATGTACAAATACGGCCATTGCCTTTATCGGGCCAAGCGCTTCGATGAGGCTATCGCCGCACTGCAACAGGCCCAGAATAATCCGCAGCACCGTTCCGACTCCCTGTACCTGCTCGGCCGGGCGTTTCTGGAACAAACGATGAACCAGGAGGCGGTGGAAACCCTTCAGCGGGCCATCGAAGACTATGAACTGGCGGCAACCGGCGATACCAAGAGCAAGGAAATGCACTACTGGCTGGCGCGGGCGATGGAAGCGACCCAGCAAAGCGATGAGGCGGCCAAGATTTACAGCCAGATCGCCCAGTGGGACATCTCCTTCCGCGACGCTCGTCAACGGCTCGCGGATCTACGTAAGCGGAAATCATAAACCGATCCCCCATTGGTCTCGCCGCTACTCTCGATTACACTCTTGCCGATGAAGGAAACAGATACATTCACCGTCGAACTGACCAAAGAATTCCGCTTCGAGGCGGCGCATCGCCTGCCGCTGGCGCCGCCAACCCATAAATGCGCCCGGCTGCACGGGCACTCGTTTCGCGTGGAGGTGACGGTGCGCGGGCCGGTGCCGCCGGAAACCGGGTGGCTCCTGGACTTCGCCGAGATTCAACAAGCCTTCGCCCCCCTTCGCGAGCAGCTTGACCACTACTACCTCAATGAAATACCGGGGCTGGAAAACCCGACCAGTGAGAATCTGGCCTGCTGGATCTGGCAGCGTCTCCAGCCGCGGCTGACGGGGCTTAAGCAAATCCTGATCGCGGAAACCTGTACCAGTCGCTGTATTTACCGGGGGCCGCAAGCGGACTGACGCGGTTGGTTAGCTGCGCCTTAACACGGGTTATAATGGTGTATAATGGCGCTGTCCCTTGAGGTGACCAATGCCCGAGATTTTCCAAGGAAAATGGGATGACTTGGTCAAGAGCCATGACCTGCACGGCCATACGGTCCGCGTCATCGTGCTTGACCCGCAGCGCCCGGAGGATCCCTGGCTCAGGCCAAACAGGACATTACAACTTTGGTATGACAGTCCAGCGCCTGGGCATTGCCCAGGGCATTGTGCTATAATGACGCTCAGGAACGCTCACGACACAGGTGCTTTATGGCCATCACAATTCAGCTTCCAATCGAGATTGAAGAAGACCTCCGCCACCAGGACCCCCGGCTGGACTACCATGCCCGCGATCAATTCCTGGTCGCCAATTACGAGGCGGGTAAGCTGAGCACCGGAGATATTGCCGTCGTCCTGGGCTTGGAGACGCGCTTCCAAGCCGAGGAATGGCTGGCCGATCATGGCGCCTGCCAGAACTATTCGCCCGATGACCTGGACGCCGACCGCCAGACCCTTGAGCGAATTCTCGGGCCGGTGCCTTAGGGCGCGCTCAACAATAACCTGTTCAATTATGCCGGCCCGGCGATAAGGTATAGTTCCAGTCTCCGTGGAAGGGGTGGGGGGTCAAGCGCAGGCGTGCGAGCTCTTCGTCACTCACTTTGAT
>JAKBMM010000049.1 GCA_021831565.1 Planctomycetota bacterium | reverse complement strand
GTTTTCCTCGCAAGTTCACCACTCTGCCGATGATACTGCCCTTAGGCCAAACGCGATGGTGCGGTGGCGGCCCCGGAGGGTGTTGGGCCAGAGCCATCGTCCCGGCGCCGAGAACCAGCGCCAAGGCAGTGAGGAATGTAACAATGTGTGGAAACTTGAACCTACGCATGGAATACTCCTTTTCCTAAAAATGCCCCCCTGCGGGGGGATCTTGTCTACCTTCCCGCCTTGCCCCTTGGGACCAACCGACGGCCGGCTAATTTGCCATACGCACAACTACACTATAAAGTTTCAGAGCACCGTTGGAAAACACGTTATTTTTGGCCGGGTTTCGCCGCCACGAAGCGAGCCTTAATCCATATCCGTGCGGCGGGGTGTCGTTGCTCCAACCATACACCCGAAAAAATTGCCGCACGCCATGATGGTGTAACCGCAGCGATGCTTATATACTACCATCCGAATGAAAGCGCAAGAACGTCACGAACTTCAACAAAACGACCTGATTGGCAGCTTGGCCAGCCTGTACGTATTCATCCGCCGCTATGGAATTTACATCCTGCTGGCCCTTGCAGTCGCGGCCTTGGTGTTCGAGTTGATCAAATTTCGTCAGGCGAGTCGCGCCCGCCGGCGCCAGGAAGCATGGATCGCTTTGCAGACCGCGCAAACGCCGCAGGAAATTCAAAAGAATGTCATCGCCGCATACGACATCGCGCCGGTTCGGGCGCAGGCGTATCTAAAAATCGGAGAGATTTACCTTTCTTTGCTGACGCGGGGGAATCCACCGGAGGGCGCAGGAGGGGTAAAAGCCGGCCGCGGGCAGGCAATTCGGGCGGCTGAAAACGCATTTGCGATGGTAGTTGCAAAATACCCATCTCAAACGCTGATCGTAGCGCGGGCGCAACTGGGACTGGCCATGACCTACGAAGATGCCGGTCAATGGGGCAAGGCTGCGGCGATTTACCGGCGATTTCTTTCTCCGCATGCCACACCAATGGAAAAGTCATTTGCGCCTCTGGCCGCCTACCGGTTGAACCACCTAAAACAATGGCAAGAGCCTTTGTTGGTCGGACCGCCGGTGGCCATTGCAACCCGGCCGGCGAAATCAGTAAAAGCCGGCGCCAACCAAAAGGCGGAGGCGCGTAAAAACGTCCCGACGACGCAACCATCTGGAAATTAACTCTCCATGGAAAACAATTCTTCCGCAACCGGTGCGTTCGACCCGCTCAATCGCCTGGAACGAATCGGCCTTGTTACGCTGCTGGCCGGTGTGATTGTCTTCGGCGTGGTGACTGAAATTCGCTCCGGCGGCTTTCTGAAGCGGCGCATGACCGACGTGGACACCTATTTTCGCGCCGCCTGGGCCGTGCGGGTGCACCGAAATCCCTATAATGTCACCGACACCAACGGCTGGCACTACAACTATCCGCCGTTGCTGGCAATTCTGCTGGTTCCGTTGGCCGATGCACCCGCCGGTTTGAGCCGAGCCGGCCTTCTGCCTTATCCAGTATCCGTGGCGATCTGGTTTGTTCTAAGCGTGGGGTTTGTCTGGGTCGGGGCGTGCTGGCTGGCGCGGGCGTTGGAACGTGTCTCGGAAGATCCACTGGTAAGAACCCAGCCTCGTTATTGCCGGCGGTGGTGGGCCTTGCGCATCCTGCCGATTCTGATCTGTCTTCCGGCGCTGGGCCGCGCCTTGGCACGCGGTCAGGTAAACGCCCTTCTGGGGATGCTTTTCTGCGGCGCCGGGGCAATGCTGGCTTATCGGCGGCAGATATGGTCGGGATTTTGCATCGGCCTGGCGGCGGCTTTGAAGGTATTTCCCGGATTCCTTTTTCTCTATGCCCTCTGGCGATTCCGCTGGCGCATGGTTCTGGGCGGAGGTTTGGCGCTGGTCATCGGCTTGGCCGTCATTCCATTGCTGGCTATGGGTCCGCATGCAACCAGCGCGGCGTATCGTCGCTTCAGCCAGGTGATTATCGAGCCGGCTCTGGGGTTGAATCACAACACCAGCCGTAATCGTGAACTATTCGACATCAACCAAACCGATTCTACTTCTTTCCTGGCGATGATTGACCACACCCTTCATTTCGACCGACCGGCGCCGGCGCCGAACCGGGCCGAAAAAATCGCCGCCTGGCTGATTTCATTCGTTTTGGTCGGTCTGACACTGGGTGTTGAACGCCGCCGGCGAAAACATGACCCCATTTTCCGCAACCTGTTTTTCGGAGTGCTGATCGTCATCATGCTGCCGATGATTCCCATTTGCCATCCCCATTATTTCTGCATGGTTCTGCCGCTGGTGACGGCTCTTCTGGCGGCACGTTGGGAGCGGGACCGGAAACTGCCGATCGGCTGGCCGCTGGGACTGGTGTTCGCCTTTTTCGCCCTTTCCCACATCCTCACGGTGCTGCCTCCATTTCACATTCTGCGCGGCCTGGGACTGGTGACGTACGGCGGACTGGCGCTCTGGGGCGCGGGCCTGGTGATGATGTGGAAATGGCGGCCGACACCACAGGCGCCAACGAATGGATAGTCGCGTTTCAATCCCGGCGTACGCCGGGATTTCTGGCCGGTAGTTCGCCCACGATGAAAGGTATGCCGCTTACATTGAAATCAGCAGGTTCCCCACGAATAAGCCACAGCAGCGGCGCCCCGCTGATCTTCGACGCCAGATCCAGAACCTCCACCGGAGGGACGCGCCCTTTTTCATAGTAATTGTAAGTCGAGGATGAAAGGCCCAGGAGGTATGCAAATCGCGACTGGCCGCGCCGCCCGCAAACCTGCATCCGCACCTGCCGCAATCGTTCGCAAATCAGCGCGTAATTTCCACGAAGATTTGTTTGGGGCGATAAAGTATGCATAAGCATCTCCTGGTGTGATCTAAAATCAATTTGGGCACACGTCGGATCATCATCGCCTGTATCCGGGCTCGAATCACAGCGTGCAAGCTCCGGCGCTTTCCATATATTTCATATTTACCGCCGCAAAAAAGAACGTTGCCAGTTCCGGTCCTTACCCCCAATCCCATATTATAACGCAAAACCGTGAAAACCCGCTACCTCCGCGAATATCCCGGAACACACGGCAAGGGAAAAGTCAAGAACCAAGTTTCCGCGGTAGGCCATTGCCACCAGCGGCTTTAGGCGCCGGTACACCTGCCGGCCAAGGCGCCCGCTCGATCAAAGGTCGGGTTCCCCGGAAGAACGGCGGCGCAGGGCCAATCCACGCACGGCCAAAATACAGATCGCCGTCGGTTAACAGACCGTCAAAATGCAACCTCTGGCCGGGTTTAGCCATGAACGTTCTGGTTTTACTCCCCTGGTAAAAAAAAAACGAGGAGCGGTTCCACCATGCCGTGATGCGTCTGCCCTCAAACCGGACCAAGGCGGATTCCAACCACGGATCAACACGAAGCACCCGAACAGTTCCCCGGCAGGAATGAACCGAACCAGGCTTGCCGGACCAATGCGTGGCCCGGCAACCGGCAAGCCCCCCAACAAGTCCACCCATCATCAGCAGGGGCCATACCGTAAGAAAAGCAATCCGCCATGCATGATGCAGGACACGGCGGCGCGGGCGACGGAGCGATTGGCGCCTTGGAACCGGTAATTTCCCGCCTATCATATCCATAATGAATCAGACCTTCACTCAAGCCGGCGCCGGGTCGGACGCTGCGGACTACGCAATCCAACTCCATGACGTGCATAAATCGTATCACCAGGGACGGGTTCGAGTACAAGCGCTGGCGGGTATTGATTTGCGGGTTCAAACCGGCGAGTTTACAGCCATCATGGGCGCGAGCGGTTCCGGTAAATCCACGCTCCTGCATTTGTTGGCGCTTCTGGATAAACCCGACCGGGGCGATATTTGGGTTTTGGGTCGGAACATCGGGCGATTGACGGAACGGGAAGCGACGCTTTATCGCCGCCGGCGGGTCGGTGTGGTATTTCAGCAATTCAATCTCATTCCCACACTCACGGCCATGGAAAACATTCTGCTACCCGCCCGCCTGGCCGGCTCGTGCGATGCGGCGATTCGGACCTGGGCGGCTGAAATGGCGGACACGCTTCATCTGGGATCGCGCCTGGAGTATCGTCCCGATGCGCTCTCCGGCGGCGAACAGCAGCGTACCGCCATCGCCCGTGCTCTGATTATGCGGCCGACGCTGCTGCTGGCCGATGAGCCAACGGGAAATCTTGATTCGGCCAGCACAAATCAATTCTGGAAACTTCTTCAAGAAACGCTGGCGCGGGTTCGTACCACCGTTTTGGTAGTCACCCATGAATTGTCCACCGCCTTGAAGACGCGGCGGGTGGTGGTGCTGCGCGACGGTTGCATAGCGGGAGATTTTTGTGTCACGCCCGAAGATGATATGGCCACTCTGGCCGCTCGTTATCAGGAACTGGCGGGGTAGACCGCTCCGCCACCTGCTGGCGACGGCGGTGATTCTGGCCGGCACGGCGCTGGTCATGACCACCGCCGCGGCCTTGGATTGCGCCCGCGCCACCTTCCAGCAGAACCTGGGCGTCTTGATTGGAAACGTGGATATTCGCATCCGTCCGATCGGATCCTGGCGACTTTTACCGCCGGGGATTCTGACCCGCGTACGGCGGTACAAACAGGTGAAATGGGCCGGCGGAATTCGCATCGCTCATCTGGAGATCGCCCATGGTCCATATACTCGGATCGCGCGAATCGTGGGTCTTTCCCGGACGGCGCTGCGTCGCTTCCATTTCTTCACCCTGGCCGCGGGCCGAAGACTTTCCGGCCAGACAAGACAGGTGGTTCTGGATGGCGCCCTGGCCCGGCGATTGCATGTTCGCGTGCATGGTTTGGTTATGCTCACAGAGGCGGCAAACCGCAGCGTCCCGGCGGTGGTTGTGGGGTTCACGCACCGTTCCGTGCTCGGCCGGTTTGTGGAGCAACCCACATGTTATGCGCCACTGGTCCTGCTCCCATCGCCGGCGCCAGCCGGACGTAAATTTAGTGAAATAGATATTAAACTTCAGCGTGGCATCCACTCCAGGGTGTTCAGCCGCGAACTGCAAAAACAGATCCCGACTACTGCGGGAGTTCGCGTGCGCCCCGCGGACCAGGCCCGCCGCGCCTTCGCCCGCGTCCGGCGGGTTTTTCGCAAACTGCTTTGGCTGGTGAGTCTGCCGATCGCTCTGGGGGCCGCGCTGCTCATTCTGGTTGTGATGACACTGGGAAAGCACGAGCGTGTGCGATTTTTCGGCCGGCTCCGCTGTCTCGGAGCGTCGCGGGCGCAGGTCCTCGCCCTGGCGGCGCTGGAAGCTTCTCCGCCCGCGGTGGTGGGAACATTGGCGGGAATTGCCGGTGGATTCCTGGCAACCCGCCTGCTGCGATGGCGGTTTCCATCCATTTTCGCCGTGTATCACGTCGGCGCAGGCGCCGTGTGGGCGGCGTTTCTGACCGGTCTGACCGCATCGGCAATCGGAATTTTGATTCCGCTGGCGCAGGCCTGGCGAAGCGAACCCATGGCGGCGGTGCGCATCGCCGGCGCCGGGCCGCGGCGCCGGCGCATCTGGCCGTTGGCCCTGGCGGGAATTGCCGCGGTGGGGGTGCAAATGACGCTGTGGCATATTGGCAATGCGGTAACGGCGGTATGGCTCTATGCCCTGGTCGGGGCGCCGCTGTTATTATTCGCCGCCGCCATGTTTGCGCCGCCGATGGTGGTATGGCTGGAGAAGCCGGCTTCCGCCATACTGGCCCGGATATGGGGCGTCCGGCGCGAATTACTCCAGGGCGTCTGGTCACGGGCGCCCTATCGATCCGGCGCCGCGACGGCGGCCTTGCTGGTGGGAGTGGCCTTTTTCGTCGCGCTGCGCAGCCGGGGGGAGGGGTTGCTCCAATCCTGGGAGTTTCCGGCCCAGTTCCCCGATGTGGTCGTATTCAGTCCCTTTCATCCGTTGCCCGCGGGGCGCGTGGCGAAACTCCAAGCCAGGGTTTCCGGCGTGGCCGCCTCTAGCGCCCTGACCGCGTTCTGGGTTCAGGCGCGTGTGGGCGAGGCGCCTTTTCGCACCATGCTTTTTGTGGCCGTGGAGCCACGATCATTTGCAAAAATGATTGATCTGAAGTTCCATCCATCCGATCGTAAAAAAGCCTTGGCGCTGCTGAACCGCGCCGCCGGAGTGCTGGTGGCCGCCACGGCGCAAAGACACCGTGGGCTGTCGCCGGGGCAACGGATCAGTTTCCAAACGCCGCACGGTGTTGTTTCCCTGAACGTTGCGGGAGTGGTGCAATCGCAAGGGGTCAACATCGCCCGCGGGTATCTTCGAGTCCAGAGGGTATTTCATCGTATTTCTTCTCTTGCAATTGTCGGCACGCTGGGCGAGGCGGAAAAAATTTTCGGTTTCAACGGAGTGAACGCGTTGCTGGTGAAGGTAAAGCCCGGCTGGCGAGGCCTGGCGGTCCTGGAAGCGATTAAGGCCTACCTGGGCCGACCCCGCAAACCTTCTTTTCTTGCGTCTGTTTTTAATCTGCAACCGCTGGAACTGCACGGCGCCTCGGTGCGGCAAATGAAGCGGCAGCTTGATCGCGTGGTTCGACGGATCATGCGCGCCTTAACGATTGCGGCGGGACTGGCGCTTTTGCTGGCATCGATGGGTGTGGCGGCGCTGGGCGCCGCCGCCGTGCGGGCACGGCGCTACGAATTCGGCGTGTTGCGGGCTATGGGCGCCCGGCGCGGTCAGATCATCCGTATGATTCTGGCGGAATGGACTCTACCGATTGGCGTCGCCATCGTCCTGGGGTCGCTGCTCGGGTTGTACATGAGCTTCATGGGTACGCGGGTGGATCATCGTCTGGCGGGATTCGCTTCGCGTTTTGTGATCCCCTGGAAATCGTTGCCGGTGGCGGCGGTCATCACCGCCGCCGTCGCCTTGTTGGCCGTGTTGGCGCCCGCGGCGTCGGCGGCCGGCGCGGGCATTGGCGCTCTGCTGGCCCGGGGACGGGATTAAGGGGCCGTCAAGAAATAATTTTTCCAATCTGACTTGGTCTTTTGACCTCTGGCTAAGTTGCTCGCTCGTTACATATCCCTGCGGATATGCTCCTCGCTGGCGCCTTGCCAGCGGCCAAAATCCCGGCGTCATATTTGTAAACCTTATTTCTTGACGACCCCTAACGCGGAAATTTCAGGAGGATAGTCCCGTCTTCATCCGGGGCGCGGTTGACATATAGACGACCATGATTAGTATCGGCTGGCGCGGCCCGCGGATTGTGGCAAGGCGATATGGGGACTATGACCGATCGAGAAAAATTTGCCACGCATGAACTGGCGATCGTCCTGAGCCATTACGACATCGGGGCGATCGAATCGATCAAGGAGTTTCCGCGCGGATCGCGCAAGTCGCCCAAGCTCCTGATTCGCACCGACCGCGGCGAGTTCCTGCTCAAGCGCCGGGCGCGGGGCAAGGATGATCCCCGCAAGGTGGACTTCTGCCACGCCCTGCAGCGTTATCTGGCACAGAAGCAGTTTCCCCTGCCGCATCTGATCGGCACGCGCAAAGACAATCATTCGATGCTCCAGCTTCCGGGCCACATTTATGAACTCTTCGAATACATACGCGGCGTCGGCTTCGACAACTCGCCGGAGGCCGCCTTCGATGCGGGCCGCATTCTGGCCCTGTATCACAAACTATTGCGCGATTACGCCCCCCCGCACGCCCCTCCTGCGGGCAGTTATCACAATTCGCGATACCTTGAGAGCAGCCTGGATCAGATTCCCGAAACCTTTCTCCGCGGGCCGCAGGCGCAGAAGACCGACCCCCAACAGGTTGCGCATACTCTCGAAGATCTGCGGATCACTTATACGGACGCCGCAGCGCGGGTGAATCGGCTGGGATTGCCGAATTGGCCCCTTCAGATCGTGCATTGCGACTGGCACCCGGGCAACATGCTCTTTCGCAACCAGCGCGTGGTGGCGGTGATCGACTACGACGCCGCCCGGATCCAGCAGCGCGTCATCGACCTGGCCAATGGAGTCATGCAGTTTTCGATCATCGGCGGCGGCGAAGATCCGGACACCTGGCCGGACCACTTGGATGAATCCCGCTTCCAGCGCTTCCTTCGCGGCTACGATGCGGTGCATCTGATCTCCACCGCTGAACTGCGGGCGGTTCCCTGGCTGATGATCGAGGCCATGGTGGTGGAAAGCGTGTTTCACATCGCCGCGACCGGTTCTTTCGGACATATAGAAGGATTCGGATTTTTGAAAATGATAGAGCGCAAGGTACAATGGATAGTCCAGAATATGGATCGCCTGGTGGAACTGGCCCGCCCATAATCACCCCCGCAACGGAGAACTCCCCCATGTACTGGACCCGCACCTTGATTCCCACCACCCGTGAAACGCCCGCCGAAGCGGAAATCCCTTCTCACCAGTTGATGATTCGCGCAGGGCTGATTCGACAGGTCTCCGCCGGAGTTTACGACTGGCTGCCGCTGGGCTGGCGGTCGATGCAGAAAATTTGCGCCATTATTCGCCAGGAAATGAACGCGATCGGAGCGGAGGAGATCCACATGCCCGCTCTGCTGCCGGCGCAACTCTGGAAGCGAACCCGGCGCTATTTTGACTACGGTCCACTTCTTTTTCGTCTGGCGGACCGCAAAGAAGCGGAAATGATACTCGGCCCGACGCATGAGGAATGCGTGACCGAATTGGTCCAGGCGTATGTACGCAGCCACAAGCAGTTGCCGCTGACGCTTTATCAGATACAGAGCAAATTTCGCGATGAAGCCCGCCCCCGCAATGGCCTGCTGCGTGTGCGCGAATTTTTCATGAAAGACGCCTACAGCTTCCATACTTCTTTGGAAAGCCTCCACGAGACATACCAGGCGATGTATGGAGCGTATGTGCGCATTTTCCAACGCTGCGGCGTTCCGGCGATACCGGTAGAGGCCCAGAGCGGTCCCATTGGCGGCGACGCCAGCCATGAATTCATCTGCCCCTGCGACTCCGGCGAAGATGTGATCGTGCGATCCGAAGATGGCTCGTACGCGGCGAACCTGGAACAGGCTGGACGCGCCGATGGGGGCGGACGGACTCTCGCCGATGCACCCGCGGCGCCGCCGGGCGAATTGCACAAAATCCATACTCCCGGGGCGACATCGATTGAACCCGTCTGCCGGCTTTTGCATGTTCAACCGCGGCAGATGATTAAAACACTGGTCTTTACCGTCAATGCCGGCGAGTCGCGGCAATGGATTGTCGCCTGTGTGCGCGGCGATCATGAAGTAAACGAGGCCAAACTGCGCAAGGTGGTTGGCAATATGGAAATGGCCGAGGACCGGACGGCCCGGGAGGCGGGTTTCGTCATCGGTTTCGTTGGACCGCACGTGGTTAACCGCGTCCAGGCTCGTCTGGTAATCGATCCGGACGCCCTGATGGTTCCCGTCGCGGTCACGGGCGCCAATGAAGCCGACTGGCATGTAACCAATTTCAACTGGAAAAATAATCTTCTTGCCGCCAGGTGCGGCGACGCTGTTGTGGCGGACATTCGCAACGTCACGCCGGAAGATCGCGCTCCGAATGGGGCAAAACTGACCTTCCACAAAGGAATTGAATTGGGACACGTGTTCAAGCTGGGAACCAAATACAGCGACGCTTTGGGGGCGACGTATCTGGATGAAAAGCAGCAGAGCCGATCGATGATCATGGGTTGTTACGGTATAGGACCGGGGCGGATCATGGTCGCGGCGCTGGAGACGCGGTCCGACTCCGACGGCATCCGCTGGCCGATGGGCATCGCTCCCTTTCATGTGGTTATCACGCCGATCAAATATGAGGGCCGGAGCAAAGACATCGCCGATCGGCTGCATATCGAACTCCAGGAGCGCGGCGTGGATGTACTGGTGGACGATCGCGACCAGCGGCCCGGAGTGAAATTCAAGGACGCCGACCTGATCGGCATACCTTTGCGGATCGTAATCGGTGAAAAAAGCCTCTCCGGCGGACAGGTGGAACTCAAGAGGCGGGAGGAAAAACAGGCGATTCTCGTGGCGCTGGAGAATCTGGCTGATACCGTGACCAACTTGATACGCACGAATGTATAACGTTCGTGTAACCGCAATTCCGGGCGGGCTCCGTGCCCGTCGGTGGGCGCCGGGCCGCGCACGTGGCCGGCCAGAACGATGACAACCGCAAGCAAATTAAAAAGCGAGTGCATGGTGATGTCGGCCCAGATGTTTCCGGTCCGTTCGTAGATGTAGCCCAGGCCGACACCGAGAACAAATAATCCCGGCAACCAGGCCTGATCTCCCGGCATTACGGCGTAATGAACAAGGGAAAACACGGCTGCGGAAATCAAAATGGCCACCCAGCGATCCGCCGGCGATATGTTCCCCTTCGCGACAGGGGCGGGCGAGGTCGCGGGTGACGGGGAATTTCCGGTTTCGGCGAGGGCCGGGGGCGTGGGAATTTTTTCGGGAGCACCCGGAAGGTGGCGTTGCTCGTGACGTATCTTCTCAGCCACAACATCCATGTGGCGCGGTGCACCCGAAAAAAAATCGGCGCCCGTGACCGATGCCGGCGGAGTTTTGGGACAACGGCCGCGGGCTACGGCGCCGGCGATATAAGATTGAAGCAGGCCACGAAAAAAAAGCTCTTCGGAAATGGGAGCGGACACACAGGCCATGAATATCAGCATCAGCAACGGACCCGCCGCCGGGTGCGACTGCATCGCCTTGAGCAATGGATGTTCCGGCGGCGGATGATGAACCAGCCGTTGGTTAAGCTGATAAAAAATCGCCAGCGTGAGATAGAGCACCGGCGCCAGCAGCAGATAGGCCGCCGCGCCGCGCAGGACACCGCCCGGCAAACGGCGCGGCGATATTCCCATCCCCCGCCAGCCGCCATCGAACCTCGCGCGGGCAATCAATATAATGACGATCACGACGACGACCCGGGCGAACGTGTCGAGCAGGAGCGGCGCCCAATGCGTCCAGGCTTTTGGCGAATGGAGATTGCCGGGGGAAAACAGCATGGCCCCGAATATTTCAGCGGCCAAATAAGCCCAGACAACCAGCAGAACATGCCAGATGGTGAGCCGGTTGCGGCGCTGCGGCGCGGAGAGCAGCGGGCGCGACGAAAATACGCCCAGCCAGACCAGGGCCAACACGCTTGAGACAATCAAAAGAAGCGGTATAAAATTTGCGATAACAGTCGCCTCCGTGAAAAAAGGAATCATCCGCTGAATATTCTCCGGCAAATCGTTGAAACGAAAAAGGATGAAATCGCGGCGGCGCGCCGGCAAATCGGCATGGAAGAGCTTGCCGAGAGAGCGCGCCGCGCTCCGGCTGTAAGAAACTTTTTCGCCGCCATTACCCGCCAACCGGCCGGACTGGTCAATGTGATCGCGGAAGTGAAAAAGGCTTCACCTTCGGCCGGAGTGATAACATCCGATTTTGATCCCGTCGCCATCGCCGAAAGTTACCATGCCGCGGGCGCCGACGCGATCTCGGTGCTTACCGATCAGTCTTATTTTCAGGGGCGTCTGGAGTTCCTGGAGCAGGTGCACGCGGCCGTGCCGTTGCCCGTGCTGCGAAAAGATTTCATCATTGATCCGTACCAGGTGTGGGAGTCGCGGGCGGCCGGGGCCGACGCCATTTTGCTTATCGCCGAGATACTCACGGATTCGATTCTGATGGACCTGTTGATTCTCTCGGCCCAGTTGCGTCTGACCGCCCTGATTGAAGTGCATGATCTGGACAGCCTGCTGCGGGTGCGTTCCCTGTTGGGATTTCCGATGCGCAGCTACAGCCTGCTGGGCATCAACAATCGCGACTTGACCACTTTTCACGTCGACCTGGGAACCAGTCTTCGAATGGCGGAATTCGTGCCGGACAAGTCCATCCTGGTGGCGGAAAGCGGCATCAAGAACCAGATGGATGTACGGCGTCTGGCGGCGGCGGGCGTTCAGTCGGTGTTGATCGGGGAAACCTTGATGCGCAGCGGCGACGTCCGTGGCACGCTGGCCAACCTCAAGGGTCTTCCCCACCCGGCTTGACGCGGGGAAATCAAAAAGACCGGCTTCGGCGGGCGGAGCCTAGTGCTCTGTCAGCCGAGAATCTCCGCGGTGGATATATTCTCGTCCCATTATAATGGCGCGGCGCCGCAGCCGAGGTCCTTATCTTTTTTTCCCGCGGCGCGGCGCGCCCCTGGGCGTTTCAAAATGCTTCTGAAACTGCGGCCTGGCGTATGGTGAAACCGGCGGCGGACGAACGGTATCTCCCTTGTCTTCCACGGGAAGAACGGGCTGGTCGATCTTTTCAGGATTGACCCGCGGCGGCACGCCGAAGCGCGTGCCTTCCGGCGATATTTGCCGGGCATGGTTAAAACCTGAAAATCCGCGCGACGGAGGATACTCGCAGCGGCTCCGTTCCGCCCCGACAATGATTTCACAGGCTTCGGCGGGATCGTCGGTGATGCGGAAAATGTTCAGATCCGTTGGATGAATCGTTTGGTAACGTTCGGCCAGGGTAGTTTTCAGCCAGGCGGCCAACCCGCCCCAATAGTCGCGGCCGATAAGCACCAGCGGGCGCGGATCGATCTTCATGGTTTGGATCAGCGTAAGCGCTTCGAAACATTCATCCAAGGTGCCATAGCCACCCGGAAAACACACGATGGCATGGCTGTATTTGACGAACATGGTTTTTCGCACGAAAAAGTAGTGGTGGTTCAAGCTGATGGTTTGATAGGGGTTGGCGTTCTGCTCGTTGGGCAGACTGATGTTCAGCCCGACGGATACGCCGCCGGCATCCTTGGCGCCGGAATTGGCGGCCTCCATGATGCCCGGCCCGCCTCCGGTGATAATGGCAAAATTCCGGCGGGCGAGCATGGCTCCGAGCATACGCGCCTTGTGATAGTAGGGATCGCTGCGCGGAGTGCGGGCCGAACCGAAAATAGTCACCGCCGCTCCCAGGTGGGCGAGCGAATCGAATCCTTCGACGAACTCCGCCATGATGCGGAAAATCCGCCACGTGTCGCGCGCGCTCGGATCGCCCGGAATCATCTCTTCGTGTTCGTAAAGCATGGCCGCGCCTCCGTCAATGCCGCCCGCCTATTATCATGCGAAGCGATATGCCTGGCCAGCCGCCGTCTAAAAGGTATGGGGCCGGGCATCGCTACTGGCAATCAATGACAGGAGTGCGGCAAGATGAAATACGTTCGGTCTCCGGCAACGTCATACGGAAGCGCGGCGCTGTTCCTTTTTCTTTTCGGCCTGTCCGCCATAGCGGGCGGGGTTCCCATGGCCCGGGCCGAAATGAAAATCGCGCTGATTTGTTCCGGCTCCATCACCGACGGCGGATGGAACCAGCAGGGACGAGATGCCATCATCAAGGTGGGGAAAGAACTTCATGCGCATGTTTCCGTTGTGGAGCGAGTTTCGCCCGTTCGCGCGGTCAATGTCATGCGCGATTACGCCATGGAGCATTACAGCCTGGTGATCGGACACGGCTATGAGTTTCTTATCCCGGCCACGGAAGCGGCCGCCCAGGGTGAAGGAACTCATTTCGCCGTCAGCGGCGTCGGCAAAGCGGAACCCAATATTGCGACGCTGGATTTCAATATTTCCGAACCGTCATACCAACTGGGCGTTCTGGCGGCCATGCTCAGCAAAACCGGAAAGCTTGGTTTTATCGGCGGGGAAGCGATTCCTCCGGTAGTCGCCGGGTATCGGGGATTTGTGGCCGGCGCCCGCAGCGTGAATCCACATATTACGGTCGCCCAGGCGTACACAAGCTGGGATCAGCCGGCGCTATCCAAAAGCCAGGCCGAGGCGTTCATTCAGCAGGGAATCGACGTGATTTACCAGAATGTGGATGCGGCCGACCGCGGCGTATTCGAGGCGGTGAAAGCGGCGGATAAAAACCTGGGACCGCACGGCCATCCGGTTTATGTATTCGGCTCCAATCGCAATCAGAACAATAACTCCACCTGCGGCCAATATACGCCGGCCAGCGTGGTGATCCGTTTGGACAAGGCGTTTTTACAAGTTGCCCGGGAAGTGGAGCAGCACCGGTTCCAGCCGGGCGTGATCCGGGAAAATATGCGGAATCATGTATGCGTGCTGGTCTTGAACCCAAAGCTCAAGGGAACCGTCATTACGAAGGCCATGCGGGTCGCGGTGGCGAAAGCGGGCCGGGAACTTCTGGCGGGGAAGATACTCATCCCGGCCGAATAGGAACAAAAGCGGTATTTTTCGAGGACGGCCCCGCAGGGGCGTGCGGTGGATACTTTTGGCCCGTGCACGGGTATGAGCGGGGAGCAAACTTCATGGCTATCGAAGGCGTAGTATAAATAACGATTGTGCGCCGGAGTGTTTTTTTTAGGAGATACATTTATGAAAATTTGCAAGATGCTTATCCGATGTTCGGTTCCATTGGTGACGTTGCTGATTTTCCCGACCCTCAATGGGTGTTCCCAGATGCCCTACCGGACCGCCGCGAATATCAGCGATCATTCGACAAGCGTTCAAAAATCTTCGCAAAAGGTGGCGGGACGTGTGGATCATACCATGGCTTCACTGGCGGCTCTGATTCATAAGCCTTCGGGAAAACTCGGATCGGGGTTTGACCGATTCAGCGGAGAACTCCGTTCACTCAAAACCGGTTGTTCTCATCTCACTGAGGCCATATCAAAAGTGACCGGTGCGCAAGCGAACTATATGGCCGCCTGGGAAAAACAGGTTCAGGGCATTAGCAATCCAGGTATCGCGGCTGCCGCCAAGGGCAATTATCATGCGGCGCAAAGCGATTTCTCACGATTTTCAAAGAGGGCTAAAACCACCGAAACTGCGGGCGGCAAACTGATTGCGTATTTGTACAACATGAAAAAATACCTCGCCTCGGACCTCAGCGCCGGCGGTCTTAAGGGCGCCGCGAAACTTCTGGGTAAAGCGAAGTCCCACGCGGCGGCATTCAAGCACGACCTGGTTAAGCTGGAAGATGATTCCGTACGACTCGCCGGTGATTTGCGGCCCGCCGTCGGGGCGACGTAAAAATGATGGCTATCATCCGATGAGCGCCCGGTCAGTGCGAAACCGGCGTTCCGATCTGCCGGCCGACCTCCTCGAGTTTTTTCTTGAGCATCTCGGCGGTGTTCGCTTCGAGATTCAGCCGCAGCAGAGGCTCGGTATTGCTCTTGCGGACGTTAAACCACCAGGTGTCATATTCGACGGTGATGCCGTCGAGGTAATCGATGGCGGCATCCTTGTAGCGCTCGGCCAGCCGGGCGACGGCGCCATCCTTGTCGGCCACTTCAAAATTGATTTCGCCGCCGCTATGCCAGCGCAAGAGCGGTTTGAGCGCCTGGCTGACCGGGACATCGTAATTGGAAAGCACGGATACGACACAGGCGAAGGCGATGGCGCCACTGTCGCAGTTAAAGTTATCGCGGAAATAAAAGTGACCGGAAAGTTCCCCCCCGAAAACACCCTTGCTGTCGGCGAGGGCCTTTTTCATGAAGGCGTGGCCGACGCGTTCGCGGCGCGGTACGCCTCCGGCGTTCTCGATTTCCTCCCGGACCACGCGGCTGGAGCGCAAGTCGTAAACGATGACGCTGTGCGGATTGCGGCGTAGAAAATCGCGAGCCAGCAGCGCCGTGATGATGTCGCAACGAATCACGCGGGCTTGTTCGTCGACGAAAATGCAGCGATCGGCGTCGCCGTCAAAACACACGCCCAGATCGGCGGCGTTGGAAAGAACCGCTTCCTGCAACTGCCGCAGATTGGCATCCACCAGCGGATTTGGGTCGTGCTGGAAGGAGCCGGTGATCTGGAAGTTCAGCGGAATGATGGTGAGCGGGGGCCGGTCCATAAAGATTTCCGGAATGAATTTTCCCGCCATGCCGTTTCCGGCGTCCACCACAACCTTCAGGGGTCGGGCCGGCTTGAAGAATTTGAGCACGTGCGCCCGGTACGGGGCCAGCAGATCCATTCGTTCGAGCTGGCCGATCTGGGCCGGGGGGTTGCGGCGCAGATTCGAGCATATATGTCTGATTTCCAGCAGGCCCGTGGTTTGGCCGATGGGCCGGGCGGCCAGACCGCTTATTTTGAATCCGTTGTAGTGGGCGGGATTGTGCGATGCCGTGGTTTGAATACCTCCACAGCAACCGAGGTGATTGATGGCAAAATAGATCAGCGGTGTATCAATCAAGCCGATATCAATGCAACCCGTGCCGGTGGAGCGAATACCCTCGATCAACGATTGGCACAGAGCCGGGCTGCTGGGACGCATGTCGCGACCGACCACGAGCATGTTCTTGCGCCGGTCGGCCTTATTCAGACCGCTGAGATTCATTCGCAGAAACTGGGCCGAGGCGTGGCCGATTTTCCACGCCAGCTCTTCGTTGAGTTGATCGGGATACGTGCCGCGAATGTCGTAGGCTTTGAATACCTCTTCGATCATCTGTTTCCTTGCAATCCATGCCACGGTTCAGGCCCCGGCGGCCGTTTCCGCGGCGGCCGTCGCCGCCGCGGCTGCTTGTATATCCGCCGCACCATTTCGCAAACGCTCGTGCGGCCAGGCCGGCGCGCGTCCGAGCACGTCCTCCCAACAGCAGCGGAGCACCTCCGCCACGGACCATGCCTGGGCAATGCAGCCACGGGGTTGATGCGGCGGATCGCCATCGGCAATTTCGCTGATGGAGCCTAACCCCGCCTGGAGCAGATGACCTTCCAGGGGCTGGATAAATTCCCACGCCTGCCGGCGTATTTCCGGAGTTGCGCCATAAGCCCTTACAAAAGCTGTGACGAACGGTCCGAACAACCACGGCCAGACGGTTCCCTGGTGGTAGGCGCGGTCGCGGCTGTTTTGATCGCCCACATAACGACCCTGGTAATCCGGTGAATTCGGCGCCAGCGTGCGCAACCCCAGCGGAGTAAGAAGTTTATCCCGCACCACCGCCAGCGTTTGGCGGGTCTTATCCAGCGGCAGCGGAGAGAAAGGCAAACTCACCGCCAGGAGCTGATTGGGCCGCAGAGAGGCGTCGGGCGCTCCATCGTCGCCGATTACGTCGAAAAGGCAGTTGCCGGCGGTGTTCCAGAACTTGTCCAGGAAACTCCGGCCCGCAAGCCGCGCCAAGCCGAGAAAATCCGCCGCCCGAGCGCCGTCGCCGGCGGCGCCAGCCACCAGCGCCATGATATGCAGGGCGTTGTACCACAGGGCGTTGACTTCCACCGGCTTGCCATAACGCGGCGTAACCACCCGGTCGCCGATCTTGGCGTCCATCCAAGTAAGTTGCACACCCGGCACGCCGGCACGAATCAGGCCATCGGCATCCATGCGAATGCCGTAAAGTGTGCCTTGGCGATAGCACTCAATGATCCGGCCAAGCGGCGCATAGAGATAGTCGCGCAGCAGCGCCAAGTCGTCGGAGTACCGCCAGTATTGATACGCCGCGTGAATGAACCACAGCGACGCATCCACCGTGTTGTAGTCCGGCGCATCAGCGGCGTCGGGAAAACGGTTGGGAACCAGCCCATCGCGGATATGATCGGCGAATGATACCAGGATGCTGCGGGCCGCGGCATAGTTCCGCGTCACCAGCGTCAAACCAGCCAGGCTGATAAACGTATCACGGCCCCAGTCCTCGAACCAGGGGTAGCCGGCAATCACGGACGATTTCTCATGCCCCGGCTTTTCCAGATGCTGCACAAGGAAATCATCGGCGGCGACGCTCAAACGGTTGACCAGACCGGCGGCGAAAGAACTGTCGTCCAATCGCGCGCTCAACTGTTCTTCCCGCGCCCGGGCCTTGAGTATCAGCTCCGCATGTTCCACGAACGGAACCGGCCGGGTGGCGGCGACCAATCCAACGGGGCGCCCCATGCGCAGGGTAAATTCCAGAGCGCCCGGGGTCCATAGATCATCGTGATCGGGATAGCCGCGGCTTTTTTCTTCGCGAAGGATAAAATTGTACCACCAGCATTGTCCATCGCTGAAGCGCTGCGCGTTATGGCTGATAAACAGGCGTAGCGGGCACTGCGGCGCCGAGAGCAACAGCGAAACGGACCGCCCGGACTCCGTATCCAGTCGCCAGTCCGGCCGGTTTCCGGGACCCGTGGTGGCGTGAAAATGCCGCCCGGCGAGCATGGGTTGCACGAGTAAACGCACCTCCTGGGAGGAGGTCGGCGGCCGCAACAATTCGTAGCGAACCACCACGGCTTCCTGCCCATGCGCCAAAACGATTGATTTTTCAATCAGAGCGTCGCCGCAGCAATAACGCCAAACCGGTCCGGCCCGCAATTCGAAACCAATCATGTTCCGGTAGCCTTGCGGATCAATCACATCGGGAAATTCGTTGGTGGACAGGGCGTAACTGCGCGGTCCGATCCAGATTCGATCTTCCACGCGTGCCAGAAGCACAAAGCGATCCAGCGGCGGGCGCGCCGCCGCCACCAGATACCCGTGATATTTGCGCGTATTAACTCCCGCCACGGCGCCACAAGCGTATCCTCCCCGCCCGTTGGTACAAAGCCATTCCAAACCGATGGAGGCATCCAGATTACCGCAGGTTGATTGATCGAGCACGATCTTCTTCACAATCTTGAACCTCTGGTCCATGAGTCACGGTAAGGCGCCGGCGTTTCGAGGTCGCCGCGGTATGGTTGCATTATCGACGCCACGGTTGAATTGGCAACCACGCCGCGTCCGGAATTTCACAAAAGTATAACGGGGTGAGTGGAATCGTTCCCTTGGCCGAGTTCCGAGCGGCCGGGGTCCAGCCAGGAAATGATCACGCGTGCTCCAATGCCGGCAAGCTGCAAAGCCAATGGGCGCATTGTATGGCCGGCAGGTAATCATTCCCCTCCGGCAGCGGCACGTCGCTCAAGAGCAACGGCCATCGGTTGGGATCAGTCCCCGGCACGCCATGCGAGCCTTTGACCAGAGCCGTATCCTGGGCGATGCACCGGCGAGCCGGGTCAAAAAACAATTCGCGCGGATCGTATCCGGGCTTGCGATGAATATCGACGGAAAACTGCCAAGGGGGCTTTTCTTCATCCGAGAGCCACCAGTCATGGGCGAACCACTCCTCGGCGGCCGATAGCAGCACCAGCGATCCGGAACGCGAATTCGCAAGGCCCAGTTCCCGTTTGTCCGGCGTGCTTCGCACGACCCGCGCCACTCCGGGTAGTTTTCGAAAAACATCGGCGGCGGAATCGATCGCGGATGGCGCGCAGTACACGTGCGCCACCTGATGGTCCACCATGGCCACTGCGGCGGCGGCCCGGTAATCAATCAACAACTTGCCGTTCTCATCGGGCCGAGTCGCCAGCAAACCCGCCCGGCGCAGCGCCAGATTGGGAAAAACCGCGCGCGAAACGCCGTGCATGGCGTAGTCGCCGGCGATAATCACCCGACCGCCGTCGGCCCGCACCTGGCGCACCAGCGGCGCGAGCAAGGCATCGACCGCCGCCACATCCGCGGCGAGGGCGGGGTGTTCCGGGCCAAGGCGCTGGAGGTTGTAATCCAGATGCGGCACGTAGACCAACTGCAAATCAACGGGGTTATTTTGCCAGACATCCATAGCGGCCCGCACAATCCATTGCGAAGCGGGCAGACCCGCCCGCGGCCCCCAGTAATGCTCCAGGGGAAAGGGACCCAGCCGCGAAACCAGATGAGGGTAAAGCCCCGCCGGCCGGCTCCAGCAGACGCTTGGCGTGATTCCCCCAGGGGTATGCTCGGGCTTGGGAGTCAGGATGATATCCGCGGCGTCGGGCATCGACTGTTGCCAGAAAAGCAATGCGGTTCTCTCGGGGCGGCCGCGCCAGAGGCGCGGCGCCTCCAGCAGGGCGTTGGCCTGTTCCCAGAAGCTGATCTGCCGCCGGAATTCCGGGTAAGAGGCCGTATCCAGGTGCTGATGAATTGATAAATCATTATAAGTATATAACCCATTGGCAATGATCCCGTGTTTTTCCGGCGCGACGCCCGTGGTCAAGGTCGCCTGCACCACGCAGGTAACCGCCGGCGTCACGGGGCCCAGGACCGTCCGCCACGGGAAATCGGCCAAGGTCGCAGCCGCCCCGGCGCGCGGCGGCAACGACGCGTCGAGTCCGGCGACAAGAATGAAACAGATTCGAGCCATGTCCCATGAACCCGTTTGAAAAAACCGGTGCGGGTGGGAGAAGATGGCGAGAGTCGCGTTCGGGATAAGGCTCCCCGGCTGCGAATTCCCGCCTCCCGGCAAGCCGGCGGCGTTGCTCCGCGGCGCGGGACCGGGGGTCAACGGGGCGGCCCGGCCATCACCTCACACACGCGCTTAGCCCCAGCATATCCACCCCGGCTCGAGACGCAGGTCAATCTCGGGATGGTTGGGAAGAACCCGCACGGCAAAACCTTGCTGGCCGCAGCTTATCGCGTTGATTTCTCCGACATATTGATACACGCCGCTTTCAAGAGCCGTGCCCAGAACCATGGCATGCGCGCGGGGTTCCTGAATTTCACCGGCGGCGCCGAGCGAGCCGTGGTAAAGTTCCACCCGCACGTGTTCGGAGGGAATATCTCCCAGCTCCACGATGGCGAAAATATTCACGTTTTGGCCGGCTTTGACCACCCCTGGATTCTGAACCTCCACGCTGCGCACCCGTACCTGCCGCCACTGCTGGCGCAGGCGCTGCTTCCACTGCGACAAGGCGGTGGCGGCGGCGGCCCGCCCTTCCACCAGATGTCCGAAGAGTTGATCGGCGGGCAGGTAAAATTTCTCGGTATACTGCTGAACCATTCGATTGGTGTTGAAGACCGGACAGATGCTGCGAATGGAATTCTTCATCCGCTTGATCCACTGGCGCGGCAGATGGTCGATCCCCCGGTTGTAATAGGCCGGGATGATCTCCTTTTCCAGCAGATCGAAAAGTTTGCGGCTTTCCATTTCGTCCTGGTATTCATCATTGGGATAGGTATCGCCGTTTCCAATGGCCCATCCGTTTTCCTCGTTGTACCCTTCGCACCACCAGCCGTCCAGAACGCTCAGGTTCAGCACGCCATTGATGGCGGCTTTCATGCCGCTGGTGCCGGAGGCCTCCATGGGACGGCGCGGCGTATTGAGCCATACGTCCACGCCCTGGGTCATGTGCCGGGCGATATTGATGTCGTAATCTTCCAGAAAAACCATGCGCGTTCGCGCCTCCTCGCGCTGGCAGAAACGTACGATCTCCTGAATGAAGCGTTTGCCGCCGTCGTCGCGCGGATGCGCCTTGCCGGCAAAGAGGAACTGGACCGGTTGCTCGGTATGATTCAAAAGGCGCAACAGGCGTTCCGGATTGCGCATCAGCAGGGTGGCCCGCTTATAGGTGGCGAACCTCCGGGCGAAACCGATCAGCAACGACCGGGAATCCAGAATCTCATCCACACGATGAATATCGAGCGTTACGGCGCCTTGCCGGGCAAGCTGGGCGCGCAGACGCTGGCGAACAAAGAAAATCAGCCGCTCTTTGCGCCGCTCGTGCGTGCGCCACAACTCCGAATCGGGGATGCGATCCGTGCGGTTCCACACGCTGTGATCGGTCGGACTTTCCGACCACTTGGTTCCCAGATATTCCTGGTACAGCCGGGCGAAGCCCTCGCAGAGCCACGACTGGGTATGCACGCCATTGGTAATCCAACCAATCGGAATTTCCGGCGCCGGAACGTCCGGCCAGATGCGTTGCCATATCAACCGCGACACCTGGCCGTGCAACCGGCTTACGCCGTTGGCGTGCCACGCCATGGCCAGCGCCAGAACGGTCATGCCGAAATATTCCTGCGCATCGGCCGGATTGACCCGGCCCAGAGCCAAAAACTCCTCCCGTGTCAGGTTGAGTTTCGGATAATAGTTGCTCAGGTATTTTTCCATCAATTCGGGCGGAAAAAAGTCGTTGCCCGCCGGAACCGGCGTGTGCGTGGTGAACACATTGCCGGCGGCCACCGCTTCCCGGGCCTCGCGGAAGGAAATCTTTTCCCGCTCCATGAGTTCCCGGCAGCGCTCCAGCGCCAGGAAGGCCGAGTGACCTTCATTCATGTGGCAGACGGTCGGCGTAATGTTCATCGCCGTGAGAGCCCGGATGCCGCCGATTCCCAGCAGAATCTCCTGTCGCAGCCGCATCTCCTGGTCGCCGCCGTAAAGCTGGCCCGTAATTTCGCGGTCTTCCGGGCGATTTACCGGCAGGTTGGTGTCCAGAAGATACAAACTCACCCGCCCCACCCGTACTTTCCAGATGGCCGCGTGCACCGGCGCCTGTGGGTAATCAATGATGATGGTCAACGGCCGGCCATCCGCCCCCTGTACCGGTGAGATCGGCATACTGAAAAAGTCATTTTCCGGATTCAGCTCCTGTTGCCAGGCATCGGTATTCAAACGCTGATGAAAATATCCCTGCCGGTAGAGCAGACCGACGCCCACCAGCGGCAAACCCAACTCGCTGGCGCTTTTGAGATGATCGCCGGAAAGCACGCCCAAACCGCCGGAATAAATCGGCAGGCACTCATGCAACCCGCATTCGGCGGAGAAATAGGCAATGGAGGCCTTGCTCTGGGGATGGTGAAGGCCGAACCACGTCGACCGCTGCATGTAATCGCGGTAATTCAACAGTACGCGACTTAGATGCGAAAGAAAACCATCATCTTCGACGGCCGCCTTGAGTTTGTCCTGCCCGACCAGGTTGAGAAGCTGAACAGGATTATGGTTCGTCTGTTCCCATAAATCGGGATCCAGACGGTTGAACAAATTGACGGCTTCATAATTCCAGAGAGACCAAATATTGTAAGCAAGTTCCTGCACGGGTTGCAGTTTTTCCGGTATGGCTGGGACAACCACGTACCGGTGAATAGTCGCCATTGAGACTCCTCTTCCAAAAACAATCGGTATTATAGGTACGCATGCGGCCGGTATTCCTTTAGCACAACTATTTATCGGCCACAGGGGCGGCACGCCATGATACCTAAAGCCAAAACGATTTGTGTAAAGTGACCGGCCAGTTTAGCAAGGGTCCCGGCACCCCGGGATCTTCCGGCGGGACAATGCAAGGGATTCCGACAGTTTCGGGAAATATATGAGGTAACCGTTCACGGGTAAAAGTGGCGAAATTAGCACAAAAATGAGGGTTCCCGACAATACAAGCCCCTTGGAATACTGGGCCAAGCTCGTCGGCGACGCCCGCGGCGGCCACGGCCATTCTGGACCGTTTCCTGCAGCACGCCCAGATCATCAGTATCACCGGGCGCAGCTACCTGCTTCGGAGCGCCACCGGGACGCCGCCGCCCGCTGTCACGATGCAGGTCGACGACACGGCGAAAGGGAAGGCACCCCGTGACACATGGGCGTATCCTCCTAAAAGACGGTCTGCACAACCTGAGGATACGCCCTGCTTTTTCTCCCGCACAACCATTACACACAAAAGAATACGCCACCACGCAGTGTCAATTCTTTGCACGGAGTCCCATTTCGGATGTGATATTTTTATCGTCTTGGAGACCTTACGATGCGCTCCTATACAGCAGTTGTTGAAAAAGATAAAGACACGGGCCTGTATGTGGGTCATGTGCCTGGATTTGATGGCGCTCACTCCCCCAGGGCGCTACGCTGGATGAATTACAGAAAAACCTCCGTGAGGTCATCGCCATGCTATTGGAAGACGGGCCAATCAACCCGGAGAGCGAGTTTGTCGGCACCCAGGCGATTCAGGTAGATTAGCGATGCCCAAGCCCCCTATCCTGAAACCCAGGGAAGTCGTCGCCCTCTTGGAATCGCTTGGATTTACCGCGGTTCGCCAGCGAAGGCTCACACGTTCAGTACAGGCATTCCGATGGTCGCGCCACCACGGTTCCATTCCATCAGGGGCGAGACATCTCCCCGCTCCTGCTTCGTCAGATTGCCAAGGACATCGGGTTGACTTGGGAAGAATTGACACGTCGGCGCTGACCAAACACAAGTCGCGGAACCCATGTATTACCACGACGATTCAGCCGAAGATTCCGCATGTTTTTTTAACGTGAGGAACGCCGGGAGACGATTTTCACCGCCAAGGATCCAAGATCGCCAAGGCCGTCGCGCGGAAATCGGCGTGGTTTACGTTCAAAGATTGCTTCTGCAAGTCTTACCATCCAGCCATTTCCATTGAGTATCTACTTTCAACTCTCTCCAGACTACTTTCTCGCAGCCGCCCTCTACAATTCGCCGGGCCGCATGACGCGAAAAGGTGACATCCACCTTTTCCATCATGCCGCCAAGTTCCCATCCCCCTGGGGACGAAGCGGCAAATGCCAATGGTTGGGC
>JAKBMM010000048.1 GCA_021831565.1 Planctomycetota bacterium | reverse complement strand
TTGGACATTCGTAACTTCCTCGCTTTCCAGTACGAAAAGCGTCAAGCCTACGAACTCCTTGCATCGTCCTTAAAGTGGCCGGTTTTCACCTGCCCGCAAGTGGCCGGTTTTGCCCGCCCGCTGACACTGTCGCCGCGACCTGGTCCGCAAAATCCACGGCCTTTTGGTAGACCTGCAGATTCTCAAACATGAACGGCATAGTTGCCCTCCCGAAAGAACAGTAGATCAGTGGAACAGTAGACCGCAGTGGAGTGGGACATAATGTACAGTTGCAGGTGATCGTCGATTGTAAAGCCCTTCTCTACTGCTCAACTGTTCAACTGCTCCACTGCTCTATTTTTTCGCCCGGAGGCGAAAAAATCGGGGCGACAGGATTTGAACCTGCGACCTCTTGGTCCCGAACCAAGCGCTCTAGCCAAGCTGAGCTACGCCCCGTGGCGAAAGAAATGTTATCAGAACGCAACCGGTTTCCGCCCCGGCGGCTGTGCCGTCAATCCTACCAGGCGAAGTGGGCGAAGGCGCGGTTGGCTTCGGCCATTTTATGCACGTTTTCGCGGGTCTGTATGGCGGTTCCTTCCCCCCGGCCGGCCGCCATGATTTCCTCCGCCAGACGCTCCACCATGGGCTTGCCGGTTTTGGCGCGCGCCGCTTCAATAACCCATCGAATCGCCAAACTCTGCTGGCGCTTCCGGCTGACCGCCATCGGAACCTGGTAGTTCTGGCCGCCGACGCGCCGCGAACGGGTTTCAATATTGGGCTTGACGTTGTTGATCGCAGTCTCGAAAACTTCATTAGGCTTGGCGTCTTTGACGCGCTGGGCGATCAGGTCCATCGCACCGTAGAACACGCGCTGGGCCGTGGCTTTTTTGCCGTCGAACATCAGGCAGTTGATGAATTTGGCGACGACCAGCGAGTGATACGCCGGATCAGGTTTTAGATTGGTATGACTGACCGTAAACGATTTGGCGCCCATGATTGGCTCCTTTCTTTTCTCCGCGTCGAATCACCAGGATTCGGGATACTCGTGGCCCGCACAGGCCGATAAAAGTTGATATCACTTGGGTTTTTTGGCTCCGTACTTGGAACGGCTGCGGCGGCGCGTTTCCACGCCGGCGGCGTCCAGCACGCCGCGAACTATATGATAACGCACGCCCGGCAGGTCGCGCACGCGACCGCCGCGCACCAGAACAATCGAGTGTTCCTGCAGGTTGTGATCAATTCCCGGAATGTAGGCCGTGACTTCCTTCCCATTGGAGAGCCGCACACGCGCCACCTTGCGCAGCGCCGAGTTGGGCTTCTTGGGGGTCATGGTTTTTACGAGCAGGCATACGCCGCGCTTCTGCGGGCACGCCTCCAAGTCCTTGACCTTGTTGATGCGGTGAAGGCTGCGTCGCGGCTTACGGAGCAATTGGTTTATTGTAGGCATATTCCAACCTTATGACTTCAAAATCCGTCCGTCGACGGAAGAAAAGCATTTTAGCCGAAGCGGCGGATATTCGCAATGCGTTGGGACATGCTGTAGGAACATGCGCGCGGGGTGGACGGGAGCGGCCATATTTTATGGCGACGGCACAAGACGCCGGCGGGATCCGCCAGAGGCCGCCATGGGTGGAATCGGCGTCCTGGCAGCTTGCGAACCCCGAAAAACGGTGGGTACGCCGCTTCTACCATAAGGCTCTTAGATTTCATACTGCGGATCGGTTCCCAACTGATCCCACGCCCGGCCGTTGCGTGCCAGAAGGGCGTGGGCCTCGGCGGGTCCCCACTCTCCGGGCTGGTACAAAGCCAGGGGGGCGGCGCCCGTGGTCCAGGCCTCTTCGATTTTGTCGATAATCGCCCAGGCGCTTTCCACCTCGTCGCGGCGGATAAACAAGGTGGCATCGCCCAGAATGGCATCCAACAAGAGCCGTTCGTAAGCCTCGGGAGAATAACTGCCGAACGCCTGGTGATATTCAAAGTCCATGTGAACGGGCGCGATGCGGGTGAGAGTTCCGGGTTTTTGGGCGTTGATCAACAGTGCAATACCCTCGCGTGGCTGAATGCGCAGGGTCAGCACGTTGCGGGAGAGCGTCTTACCCGGAGCATTAAACAATACGCCGGGCGCGGCGTTAAAATGAATGCTCACCTCCGATCCCTGCTGCCGGAGTCGCTTGCCGCTGCGCAAGTAGAACGGCACGCCCTGCCATCGCCAATTGTTGATGAAAAGCTCCAGCGCGGCGTAGGTTTCCGTGGCGCTGTCGGCGGCGACGCCTCGTTCCTCGTGATAACCAATGACCGGCGCGCCATTGATCTCTCCGGCGGTATACTGGCCGCGAAGGGTATACCGGACCGCTTCCTCGACGTTATAGGCTGGAATGGCTTTGAGAACCCGCACCTTTTCATCGCGAATGGCGTCGCCATCCAGGGAAACCGGCGGTTCCATGGCAATCAGGGTGAGCAACTGCATCAGATGATTTTGAATCATGTCGCGGAGCGTGCCGGCGGTTTCAAAGTAGCCGCCCCGGCCTTCCACGCCGATGGTTTCGGCGACCGTGATCTGAACATGATCAACGTAACGGCGGTTCCACACCGGCTCAAAGATGCCGTTGGCGAAACGGAACACCAGCAGGTTCTGCACCGTCTGTTTACCCAGATAATGGTCGATGCGATACACTTGGGATTCGTCGAAAACCCGGTTGATATGGGCGTTTAATTCGCGGGCCGTCTGCAGATCGCGGCCAAATGGTTTTTCCACGATCACCCGCCGCCAGGCCTTTGCGCTGAATGGATCAATGTTGCCCAGACCCGCCTCGCCGAGGCGATCCACAATGATGTTGAACTCGGTCGGACTGGTGGCCAGGTAATACAACCGTCGTCCCCCGGTATGATGACGCCGGTCCATGGCGGCGAGACGTTCCGCCAGCTTGCGGTAGCCGGCGATATCTTCAAAGGTGCTCTGGTGATAATAGGTCCGGGCGCAAAGGTCCCTCCAGATAGCCGGGTCGATCGGCTTACTCCGGGAGAAGCGGTTGACGGCCTCGAGCATTTCCTGGCGGAATTGATCGTCTGTTTTGGGCCGGCGGGCGAAACCGATTACCACGGTGGATGGAGAAAGCAGACCTTCGCGCGTCAGGTTGTAAATGGCCGGCAGGAGCTTGCGGGCGGTCAAATCACCGGTGGCGCCAAAAATTACGATTGCGCACGGTTGCGCCGTCACCGCGGCGGCGGGCCTGCCTGCGCCCGGCGGGTCGTCCGGTGGGGCGCCTGGTTGACTATTGTCCTCCATTGGGTTCTCCTGATCGATCATTGGGCCGACCGTGTGTATTCTATACGCCGCGCGATCATCATTCCCGATCCGGGGAGTGATATCGCCGCCCAGCGCGGGCCGGCGGGCGGTCCCGCTAAACAATAACGGCAAACGACCATCCGTGTAATGTCGGCGCGCCGTAACCGGCCAACTTTGCCGTCGAAGGATCAATCATGAACCATGCGCTCTGGGCTCCGTGGCGGCTGGACTACATTCGGGGAGTTTCCGATGGCGGCGACAATTGTTTTCTCTGCGAACTGGCGCGAAATCCCGAAAAAGACGCGGCGAATCACGTCCTGCTGCGAAGCGCCATGGGATTGCTGCTGCTGAACCGCTACCCCTATGTGAACGGCCATCTTTTAATCGCACCGTATCGGCACGCGGCCGACTTGGGCGATCTCGGTCCCGACGAGCGCGCCGCCATGCTGGAATTGGCCGTTTACGGCCAGCGGTTGCTCACCGGAACGATGAACCCGCAGGGGTTCAATATCGGAATCAACGTGGGGCGATGCGCCGGGGCCGGCGTGCCGGGACACGTGCACGTGCATGTGGTTCCCCGTTGGAACGGCGACGTGAACTTCATGAGCGTGGTGGGCCGGGTGCGGGTCATTCCCCAGGCCTTGGAAGAGGCGTTTGGCCAACTCGCCGCGGAACATGCCCGGCTTTCCACGGCGCAGCCGCCGCCGGCCCGTTAAATTCCCCGCGCTCGCGCTGCCATTGCGGCGCCAACCCGGTTTGATCGTCCGACCGTTTTCGGATACTTTGCCGGGTTGAACCGGCAAGTCTCTATTCTCTATGGAATAACGATTGTGTCCGCATTGATTGTCATCCCGGCCCGGTTTGGTTCCACACGGTTTGTCGGCAAACCTCTGCTTCGCCAGACCGGTAAGTACCTTATTGAGCACGTGTACGAGCAAACCACCCGGGCGCGGCGCGCCGGCGGCGTGGTTGTCGCCACCGATGACGTGCGTATTCTCGAAGCCGTGCGCAGTTTTGACGGCCAGGCGGTGCTTACCTCCGTGGCGCACCAGTCCGGAACGGATCGTATCGCCGAAGTGGCGGCGATGCCGCAATATGCGTCCTTTGGAACGATTATCAATGTGCAGGGCGACGAACCGGAGATTGATCCGGCCCTGCTCGACGAGCTCATCCGGCTGTTGGAAAACACCGACGGCGTGGCCATGGCCACCGCCGCGGCGCCGTTCGCCAGCCTGGCGGAAGTAGCCAACCCCCATGTGGTCAAGGTGGTGGTGGATCAGCGGCGTTTCGCTTTGTACTTTTCCCGCAGCGTCATTCCGCACGACCGGGACGGCCTCATGCGGGAGGCCGGTTCGCTGGCTCTGGCCGGCTTGTATCGCAAACACTTGGGAGTATACGCGTACCGGCGGCATTTTTTGCTCGAGTTGGCGAAAACCGCGCCCTGCGAGATGGAAAAACTGGAAAAACTTGAACAACTACGGCCTTTGTACATGGGCGCCAAAATCCTGGTGCATGATGCGCCGCACGCGCACCACGGCATCGACACCCCCGACGACTACGCCGCATTCGCGGCGCGTTACCGACAGCGGCATGTGTGAGAGCCCCAACCCCGCGCCCCGGCTTAATTTCTTCAGTTCGCCGCTTCGCCGGCTGGCGCCCATTTGAAGACGACCGGCGTAACGGGTATGGTGTCCTGCGGCTGGGCCAGACGAGGTTCACGATGAGCGAAAGCTCCCCAGAAAATTTGCTCTCTTCCGTGGGGCACAGCTCCCAGGAAACCGAATTCTACACCCCCTATCCCCCAGGTTATGAAAAGGGACGCACCCGGTATCTGGTGGTGCTCGGCACAGTGATGAGCGGCCTGGGCAAGGGCATCTTCAGCGCCAGCCTGGCCAAGATTCTCAAGGATAAAGGCCTGCGCGTCGCTCCCATTAAAATGGAGGGTTATCTCAACATCGACTCCGGCACGCTCAATCCATTCCGGCACGGCGAAGTATTCGTGCTCGACGACGGCATGGAAACAGACATGGACTTGGGAACATACGAACGCATGCTTGATGAAAATCTCCGGGGCCGCAATTTCACCACCGGCGGCCAGATATTCACCCGCATCCTGGAGCGCGAGCGGGAAGGCCAATATCTCGGCCGCGATGTGCAGATGATTCCCCACGTGACCGGGGAGGTCAAACACACCCTGCGCGAACTGGCGCTGACCGCCCAGGCCGACGTGGTGTTCGTGGAAGTGGGGGGAACGGTCGGCGATTACGAAAACGGCTATTTTATTGAAGCGATCCGCGAACTGGCCTACGAAGAAGGCGAGCATTCCGTCGGCATTGTGGCGCTGACTTACATCATGGAACCCCGCTCGCTCGGCGAGCAGAAATCCAAGGCGGCCCAGCTCGGCATGCGCCAGGTCATGCAGGCCGGGTTGCAGCCGCATATCATCGCCTGCCGCTGTCCGACGCCCGTGACGGACAAGGTACGGCAGAAAATTTCCATGTTCAGCAATGTGCCGCTGCGACGCGTATTTTCCATGCACGATGTGGAAAGCGTCTATCTCGTGCCGGAAATGTTGCGGGAGGCCGGGCTGGATCGCGAGGTGCTCACCCTGTTGAACCTGCACGAGCGGGTGAACCAGCGGGCGGAAGACCAGGCGCGGCGCACCTGGCATAGCTTTGTGGACCGCCTGCTGGAGCCAAAGGAAAAGTCCGTGACCATCGCGGTCACCGGCAAATACGCCGCCCTGCGCGACGCCTACGCCAGCATCGACAAGGCCCTGGAACACTGCGGCGTTCATGCGCAATGCCACGTCCATATTCAATGGCTCGACTCCACCGAAATCACCGCCCGCAACGCGGCCGAAATGCTCAAGGGCTGCCATGGCATTATTGTTCCCGGCGGCTTCGGCGCGCGCGGCGCGGAAGGAAAAATCGCCTGTATCCGCTATGCCCGCGAAAACCGCGTGCCCTACCTGGGAATCTGTCTGGGGTTCCAGATGGCGGTGGTTGAATACGCCCGAAACGTATGCAATCTCGAAAACGCCAACACCACCGAATTTGAACCGAACTGCCCCCATCCCGTGATCGATATTCTACCCGAGCAGAAAAAAATCGAGGGCCTCGGCGGCAACATGCGGCTGGGCGGAAAAGACATCATGTTAAAGCCGGATAGCGGCGTATCGCGCCTCTACGGCGGCGCGCGGAGCGTGCGTTTGCGTTTCCGCCATCGTTACGAAGTCGAACCGCGTTACCTGGAGATTCTGGAACGCCACGGCCTGATTTTCAGCGGCCACGCCCCCAACCAGCCGATCATGCAGATGCTGGAACTGCCCGCCGAAGTTCATCCCTATTTCTTCGCCACCCAGGCCCATCCTTGCCTCACCAGCCGGCCACTGGCGCCGGACCCGATGTTCCTGGGCCTGGTGCAGGCGGCCCTCCGGAGAGCCTATCCACAGCGGGTGTTTGAAAACCTCATCGGCGGCAAGCCTCCAGCCGCCCCGGAAACAGACCGCCCAGCCAGTATCGGGCTGTCCCGGTAGCTTTGGGGTGGCCAAGGGGACTGCCCACCGTTCACAATCTCTCACCGGTGGCCGGCGAGTTTACTGATCGCCTTCCTGAATAACCGCCCAATCTCCGAGATACCGCGCTGTCGCAATCGCAACCACCATTTATGCCAGGGGGGCGTAATGCGCAAGTCGGACTTTAACATCCAGAGCCGGTTCTTAACGAAGTCGGGAAATTCTTTTCCATAACGGGCGTAGAGGGCATTCCACTGGCTCCAGAACTCTTCATCACCGATGCGGTCTTCCGCCCGTTGGCTCAACAACTCATACACTTGCGATACCAGCGGAATATCACGACACCGGCGATCAAGAGATTCGCGTGGATAGCGGGAGTGCTCCAGGGATGGGTCGAGGAACTCTTTCCGGTATGTCTCGACTTGTGCCATCTGAACCTGGCTTTCCAGTTCCAGAAACCGCGCGATGCGCATGATTTGTTCCCTGGGTTCCTGAAGCAGACGCTCGTAGCTGACGACCATCTGCGGTCGCCGGCGCGTATCTTGAACGGCCAGAATGGTATATTCCAGCCAGAGAGCGTACGAAACCGCGGGACGCAGCCGGTCCCTGGACAAGAGCGAGTCCGCTACGCTGATCGGATTGCGAAGGGCTACGATGTATGCAGGTTTTTTTCCCAGTATCTGGAACACCTCGTTCCAAAAAAACATCAGCCGGCAAGAGTGGGGGTCCTTGAAACCCCATGTTGGATATTGGGCCAGCCGGTCTTTCACGAGTTCCACCGCTTGAGAGCGTAATCCAGAATACTCGGCGGCTTGCTCAATGTTTTTGCGGGAAAGCGCCAGCGTGTAGCCATCGGCGCCGGCAAGGCTTTGAAGGCGTTGGTTGATCTCAAATACGGCTCCGTCTTCCCAGAAGCCGGTGGGGTTATCTTCCCGCTTGGCCAGCAGATCGTTGCCTAGGTGAATTCCCATCGCGGGGAGAGACCGTGTGATCGCACTGGTCCCGCTACGGTGCATGCCTACTACGACAAATATTCTGTTCGCAACCAAGGTTTTAAGTTTCCCATCCTTCACCCATCGTCCCAGTTGCCCCCGGGGAAGGTACGGGCTCCAGAAAAGATGACCATCCGCCGCAGTTCTACATCCGGGAAGGTCGTCACTCGAAAAGGCGTTTATTCGCTACCCTGCCTGCTTAGTATATAGTATTCACAAACGCTATGGCGATCCTCATAGCTATCCGGAACTGTGATGGCGACATTGGTCAAAGATTCAAGCGGGGATTCCACCATGCTCCAGGCGCCTCTTGTTTCCGTGGTCATACTCACCTACAACCGTTCGTCCCTGCTGCTGGAAGCCCTCGCGAGCGTTCTTCAACAGACGTTCACGGATTTTGAAATTATCATCGTCAACGACGGCAGCACGGATGACACCGTGGAACGGCTTAAACCCTTGCATGATCGAATACGTTTGATCAACCAGGCCAACGCGGGGCTGGGGGCGGCTCGCAATCGCGGCGTCAGCGAGGCCCGTGGAACCTATGTGGCCTTGCTGGATGATGATGACGTCTGGCGGCCGGAGAAACTTGCCATCCAGATCGCCTTTTACCGCCAACACCCGGAATGTTCGCTGGTGTGCACGCCCTTCGCCACTTCCACCGACCCCGCCCGTCCGGTGAACGATCCCACCGCCGTTCGGAACCCGGCCGGCATCATCGAGCATCCCCTGCGGAAAATCGGCGAAAGCCTGCTGTGGCTGCCGCCGAGCACGGTCATCTGGGATCGCCGCCGGGCGGCTGGTCTGACGTTCGAGTCTCGGCGCAACTGCATTGACGATACGCCTTTTTTCACCAAACTCCTGGCCCGCGGACCGCTGGGGATGGCCGGGGACAGTCCGCTGGTGATCTATCGGCTCCACCCTACGACCAACTCGACGGAGTCTTCCGGCGCCGTTTACTGGTACAACGGAATCCGCATGATGCGGTCGCGGCAGCGCGGGGGAGATTTCGATGCCGTGGAGGAATCGCAAAGGATGGATCTTGGCGTTCACATCGGCTATATCGGGCGAACCGCCGCCGTGCGCCAACTCGCGGCGGGCCGCCGCTTCCGCGGCGCCCGCGTCTATCTGTCGGAATTTTTTCACCAACTGCGGCTGGGAAGATTTCGTTTCCTGTTGAGTTATCCCATCCTGCTGCTGTTGCCGGCGCGGATGCTCCACCGGTTGACCAAATGGTGAACCGCGGCGCCATCCCGATCGCCGGCGGGACGCGCCGGGACTACCTTTCCCAACCTGCCGGTGCGTGAATCCCGATAGCTATCGGGACAGACAGGCAGACTCTCACCGTAGCGGCGTGTCCATCCCGCCGGCATCGCTTTCCCGTGGCGCCGCTGCTTCATGGGGGGAGCGGGTGTGGTTCCGGCGCGCCGGGAGTTTTTTCAGTGGGCGCTTCCGACGGCGGCTCCCCCGGCGCATCCGGATGGAACCGCAACAAAATTTCCCCGAATGGTTCAGACTGCTCCACCCGCAATTTTTTAAACCGGATCAATTCCAGCATGGCCAGGAACAGCCCGATCATTTCGCCGCGCGATGTTCGTCCGACGAATATGGCTTGAAGCGTCAGGGGGCCGTCTCTTTGCAGGCGATCGAGAATATCCGCCTGGTAGAGGCCGATCGGCGTATCGTCAAAAACAATATTCTGACCAAAGGCCGAGTGCCCCACGCTGGCCATGATGGCATTGAAAGCGTCGATCAGGGCGAAAAGGTTAACGTCTTGCAGGTCCAGCGTCATTCGGGCGCCAGGGGGCGCCGCCCGTGCGAATCGCCGCCGCTCCACCGCGGCGCGCCGCTGCAGATCGTTGGCCGCGTCCTTGAACTGCTTGTACTCCAGAAGTTGCCGCACGAGCTGCTGCCGCGGATCACCCCCATCCTCCACCGTGTCGCAAGCCAAGGTCGATGGTTCGGCCGGCGGAAGGGGATTGAGCATCCGGCTTTTGATTTCCATAAGGGTGGCCGCCATAACCAGGAATTCGCCGGTCAGGTTGATGTCAATTTGGCGGATTGTTTCCACGTGGGCGAGATACTGTTCGGTGATCCGGGCGATGGGGATGTCGTGGATGTCCACCTCCTCCTTGCGGATCAGATACAACAGCAGTTCCAGCGGGCCGTTGTATACGTCCAATTCCACTTTGTAATCGGTCGGATCCATGAACCGCCAAGATACCGTCTGGCAACCGCCGCCACCAGCAGGTGAATTTCGATAGCTTTTCGGGATAACCGTGGGTCTTGACTCGCGCGTGGCCGGCCCTGGCGGCGGGAACATCCGAACCGTCATGCGCTCGGTGCATTTTCGGTGGGAATATCTTCCGCCCGCCGGGTCTCGGCAGTGGGGAAATGGAGCCAGTGATCGCTGGCGGGATCGTCCAGGGTCAGCAGGGTGTGGGCGCATCCAGCGGGAACCATATCCAGCGCGGCTTTCGCCGCCGTCAATGCGATCACAATATATTCCGCCTTGTGTCGAAAATGCTCCGGCGGCGTGAGATTCATGGAGTTGCCGGTGGGAGAAATATCTTCGAGGTCCAGCAGGGCGAGGGCCTCCAGGAGAAGCTGTTTTTGCGACCGGCCGGATGTCACCATAAGCGGGACATTCCGCGCCGAACCGGGAATGACCAGACCGACCGCGAAATTATCCATCAAGCCGCGGACGATCCATGCCGCCGCCAATTCGATGGCTTGCTCGGACCGGCGCCGGCCATCGGCCGACTCGCGCCAAGAACGCAAGTCCAGAGCGACAATGATGGTCGGCGGCATGTTGGACGTCATCTCGCGAACGACCAGTTCTCCCGTACGGGCGCTGCGCCGCCAATGGATCGCACGGATGCTGTCGCCGGGAATATATTCCCGCATGCCGAAGAATTCATCCGCTCCGCCGCGGTTCGGACTGCTCGTCGATCCGGTGGAGGAAAACGTTCGCGAACGCGCCAGCAGTCCCCGGTTCAGCAAGCCGATGCGCGGATAGACGGTGATCCGCTGCGGTTGAAGGACATGCACCGCCCGGTTGACAAATCCGAACGGAAATGAGCAGCACAACCGTTGTTCCCGCAGTTCCACCGCACCGCGATATCGCGGAACCAGGTGCGTTGTCACCAGCGTGTTCTGTCCCGGGCCCAGGTGCAGGCAGTAGCCTTCCGGCAGCAACGACAGATTCCCGACATGCCGCGCCTCTGTGATGCGGATGGCGCAGGTCGGCCAAAGTTTTTTGCCGTTGGCGAGCCGATAATGCACCTCCACCGATTCTCCGGCGACGGCGTGGTCGGCGACGGAACGTGTGACCGTAATTTTCTTCAGCAGCAGCTTGCCCATAATCGTGGAGAGCAGCATGGCGCCGGTAACCACGCCCAGCGCCCAGAAGAGAATGTTGGTCTGACTGTTCACCGCCGCAATCAGGACAAAACAAGCGACGCCGGCGAACACAAAGCCGGTGAAGGTAAGTTCGTAGTAGGTTTGGCGTCTTCGACCACGCCGTTTTTGAAAAATCATGTCCTTTTTCACCGCAGGGAGGGCCTTGGGTTATATCCGATGCCGGAAAATACTCTCCGATGCTAGTGCTCTGTCAGCCGTGTAATGATGGATTGATTGGCCGGAAACGGGCCAGATGCAAGGAGCCAGCGGCGAAAACCGGGTCCGTAGACCCCTTGAGCCGCTGCGACGCCGCAGATGGCCCATTTCCGGCCAACCCTGCGGGCGGGGGCCAGAGGGCCGTGGGCTTTGTCGCTCGTCGTCAACGTATGTTTGCATACGCCATCCTCCTCGCTTCGCGCCCACGGCCCTCTGGCCCGCCGTCAATCCATCATTACACGGCTGACAGAGCACTAGGTAGGGACGCAAAATCATTAAACCGCTCCTTCCCCCGCCATCAGGGGCGGTCGCCCGCACCGCGCCTGGTGGTGACTGCTCAAAGCGGACAGGGAACCTTCTGGAGGATTTCCTGCATGATGCGCACCGCGGTGCTTATATCGCCATTGGCCATGTAATTGCGGGTGATCACGCGGTGGGCGCAGACCGCCACGACCAATTCCTTCACATCGTCCGGGGTGACATAATCGCGTCCATTGACCAGGGCCAGGGCCTGCACCGCCTGCATAATGGCCAGCGAGCCGCGGGGGGAAATGCCCGTGTGCAGAAGTTCATGCTGGCGCGAGGCCTGCACAATGTCCATCATATATTCTAATATAACTCCGTCTATTTTTATCTGCGCCGCCTGCCCCTGCAAAGCCCGCACGTCCTCGGAGGAAAGCACCGGTTCGAGATATTCGAGCCGGTGGCGACCGGGCTGTTCGCGCAGAATGGCCATTTCGCGCTCCCGCTGGGGGTAACCCAGTTGCACGCGCAAGAGGAAGCGGTCGAGCTGGTTCTCCGGCAGAAAATAGGTTCCCTCGAATTCAAATGGATTCTGCGTGGCGATCACCATGAACGGCTGCGGCAAAGACAGAGTCTGCCCGTCCATCGAAACGGAATTGTCGCTCATAGCCTCGAGCAGACTGCTTTGGGTGCGCGGCGTGGTACGGTTGATTTCATCAGCCAGGACAATGTTGGCGAATATCGGACCGGGTTTGAACTCAAAGTTCCGCTTTTCCTGATTGTATATGGACACTCCCAGAATATCGCTCGGCAGCAGATCGGGGGTGAGCTGGATCCGGCTGAACTGACAATTGATGCTGCGGGCCAGGGCCCGGGCCAGCACCGTTTTGCCCACCCCCGGCACATCCTCAATCAACACATGGCCCCGGGCCAGTAAACCGACGATCAGATGGGTGATGGCTTCTGCACGGCCGAAAAAAACCGACGCAATATTTTTCCGGAGTTTTTCCAGGGAATGCATAGGCCGAATCCTTGCCGCCACAATGGTTATACCAAACCCGCAGTATAGGCGAGAAACCTTACCATCGCCAAGGTTGCCGCCGCGCGCGGCGCGGGTGCAACCGCTTTTTTTATCGGCGATTTCGATTGGTTTACGAAAGCCTCGTTGCCGGCGGTGGAAAACATCGTTCCTGTTGCCCGCCGCGACGCGCCGCCACCCGGGGCCGGCGGGCGGCCTTGCCACCTTCCCGTACGCAAGCCGGCCACTCTCGAGCGTAACCCGAATCAGACCTTTCATAAGAGCCTATCCGAACAGGCTCTAAGGCGCGGCGACACCGTGGCGTGTTCCTCCCGTGCGGCGGGCCAGGCGGGCGGAGAAACTTAATTGCACCGCGTAGACACGCTCAAACATTTCCGCCTTGTGCCGCAGCGCCCACAACTCCAGCCCGGAATCGAAACGCGTGGTTATAACCAGGCGGACCCGGCCCGCTCGGCGCAGGACCCGCACCTTGCGCACATTGGCGCAATGGCCGCGATCCAGGGCTTCCGCCAGGCGGAGAAGGGCGGCGAGCCGGTCAACAATTTCCCGTTCCGGCGGCCGCAGGGACATGTACGGTTCATGGCTTTTTTTGGGCAGGCCGCGGCGATGGTAACGGGCGATATTGGCGATCAACTCCAGTTCCAGGGGAGAAAAGCCCTCCAGATCGCCGTTTTTTATCAGGTAGTAAGAGTGTTTGTGATGCGAGCTGTGGCCGATGTGCCAGCCGATGTCGTGCAACAGCGCCGCAAACTCCAGCAGTTCGCGGTAGGACCGGCCGAGGCGATGCAAGCCCGGAAGCTGATCGAAAAGGGCGACGGCCAGGCTCGCCACACTCCGGTGGTGGGCTTCATCATAATTGCAGCGGCGGCCCAGTTCGACCACACTGCGGCGGCGCGGTTCACGAATTTCCACGGATAGTCGGACCCGCGGCCAGTGTGTCTGGAGATAGTCGATGATCATACCCTCGCGCAAAGCGCGGTCGGATACTTCGATCACGGGAATGGCCAGTTGCTCAAAGAGATAATCGACCAGTACAGCGCCGGCGAGAATCTGCTCGGCCCGGCCGGGATCAAGACCGGGCAGCCGGCGGCGTTGTTTGCTGTCCAGGCGCACCAGCCGCTTGTAAAGCGATTCAAAATCCTCGCGGCTCATTTTGTTCGGTACACGATGGCGGGCTTTGGCGCGCTCATGCCGGGCGGCGCACATGGCGGCCAGGTTCTCCATGGCGCCGGATGTACCGATGAACCGGTGCGGCTTGAGATTTCGAATGCGCGCGATCAGCGGCCGGAGCGTCGCATGAATGTGCTTGCGGATATTCTTGATTTCCGACTTGCCGGCCGGATCATGATGAATGAACTGCTGGGTAAGACGGCTGGCGCCGAGCTTGCGGCTCTCGAGCAGAAGGGACCGCCGGACATCCCCGACAATGAATTCGGCGGAGCCCCCGCCGATATCCACGATGAGCGCCGGTTCGTCGACCACGTCCACGGCCTGGCGGACGGCCAGATAGATCAGGCGGGCCTCCTCCTGGCTGTTGATGACGTGGACATCCAGGCCGAGCCGCCGCTTGACCATTTCCACGAAGTCGCCGCCGTTGATGCTTTCCCGCACAGCGCTGGTCGCGCAAGCCAGAATGTTTTCACACTGGAGATTGCGCGCCACCCGCAGATAGCGGTCGAGTACGCGCAACGTATGATACATGGCCGGCCGGGGTAGCACATGCCGAATCAGCGCGGCGGCGCCAAGCCGGGTGAGTTCTTTCTCGGAGCTCAACACGCGAAAATCCAGCGCCGCGGTCACCTCCACAACGACCATGTGGAGACTGTTGGTTCCGATGTCGATCGCGGCCAGGCGCAATCCGTGGGGAATGGCGGCGACGTTGGGCGCGGGGCGGTCGGCGCGGGACGACCGGACCGCTCCGGAGATATTGCGTCGCATATATTTTTCCGCGGGAGGCGTCCTTTTAGCCTCCGATTGAGCGTCGCCCCCGATCTTCATCATCACGCGGGACTTGAACATAAACAAGGATTATGCTGGTGGCGGCGCGGGATGTCCATAAACCCGCGCCCACGAATGTTGCGTCATACCGAGGAGCCTGAGTGCCTGCGGCCAAAAACGATTCCCATGGGCGTTGCCTGGCCGGCCCGCCGCGAAGGGCTGTTTCCAGCGTTGCGGAAATCCCGGATCGTCCGCGGGGGTTGGCCAAACTGTTTGGCCAGAGGCTTCATTTCACTTACGTCCAGATTCTCCATGCGGCGGACAACCCCGATGTGGATGCGATTCATGATTTGCGCGTGGCCATCCGCCGCAGCGGCGAAATCATCCACGCGCTGATACGGGCGGATTGTTGTGGTTTGGCGAGGCGACCGGCCCGCCGGCTGCTGCGAACACTGCAAAAAATACGCCGGGGGGCGGGAGGCATCCGCGATCTGGACGTATTGAGTTCCCTGGCCGAACGATCCGAATCCCCGATGGGAAGCGCCCGCCAACGCCGGCTGTTGCTGGAACAGACGGCGCGCCGGCGCGCGGCTCTCCTGAAAAAGTTGCGCGGCTTGCTGCAAAGAGTATCCGACGAAAGCCCTTTTGCGTCATTGGAAGACGCGCTGGCCTCCGCACCCGGCGCGCCGGAATTGGAACGGCGGCTGGCGCAGGCCTTGGCCGGGCGAATCGCTGACAATGGAAAAAAATTCCGGCGTGCCTGCGCGCGGGCGCTCCAGGAACGATCGCCGGAGTTGGTGCATCGGGCGAGAATCGCCGGCAAACGATGGCGTTACGCCTGCGAACCGGCGACACAAACGGGCCTGACGGATGGTCGGAAATTGATCGATCAATTGAAGCACCTCCAGAAGATAACAGGAGATTTGCACGATGTATATTTCGCGCTCCAGAGCCTGCCAACGCCGGAACAACAGGCCTCTTTCGCCGCGGCGCGCGCAAAAAAAGCGGGCCGGGAATCCCGATGGCCGGCGGGATTGCGCCGGCGCTTCGCGCGGCTTCTGCAGCGGACGCTCCGGGAACTGGCCGCGGCGCAGCAATGGAAATTGCCGGGGGAGGAATCCTTATCGGCCACCAAGTAGCGTACGATCAGGGTGGTGTCGATCAACCTGCGGGCGATCATCGGCGCCTCGTCCGAAAGGCCTGGGACGCCACCGCCTTGCGAATGGCCGCGAATCGTTGCAAAATCCAGCCACAATTCATAAACCAGCCGGTCGCCCGGGGCGACCTGGAGCGTCCGGCGTACACGGCTGGGTAACGTGGTCTGGCCGCGTTTGGTAACGGTCGAATGCAACATGCTCCGGAGGCCTCGCTATTTATTGGACAAACGCCTTGTACAAATATCTTCGCAATGCAAAACCGATAAAGCAAGGCACACGCGCAAGCAGCCAGGCGGTTCTTTCTCGATAGCTATCGGGACCATCCACATCCATCGGGATTACCTACACTCTATGGCATTAATATTACCCGCCGTATCCGTCATGCACCCCGGGAACGGTTATTTTTAAGAAATCATTTGGAATATTTCTCATTAATTGTTATAATGTACAAGCATGTACCATCCCATGGCGCGGCGCCACAGGCGAAGAGGACGGTAGCATAAGGAGTAGGTTCAAAATGGATATTAATAAAAGAGTTGAAATTTTAAAGGATTTGGCAGAAAGAGTGAAAAAAGAGAAACTACACTTTTTTAGAGACTGGAAGGGCACACCCCTAAAAGAAAAGCCGGGCTTTGGCAAAAAAGGCTGTTATCTGATATACGAAGATTATAAAGAAGAGGATTGGGATCGTCCTATCTATGTGGGTTCGAATAGGAAGCCTGCCAGGACAATAGGAGAAAGATTAGACGCACTTTTTAGTGGTAATGGTCATGTATTGGCGGTGGATAAAATAATGAAACCAAAGAAAATGGATAAAGCTGCGTGGAGGGAGTATTGCGATAACCATCTCTCATTTAAGATAGTTGAATGTAAAAAAGAACAAGACCCACCTCCATTGATAATGGAAGTCGCCTTAATCTTCTTGTTTGAGTCTCGGTATAATTCTCAATGTATGCGCGACTGACCATCCCAGCGCAGCAGGACAGACAAGGCCGGGACCCGCCGCGGCGCAGCCCGAGAAAACTCAGGCGTCCTTTCCCGGACCGTCTTAGATTTTTTCCGGTGATGGCGGCTCCGCCTTGATTCGCAGGAGGTCGCGGGCCGGCGATCCCTGGATGATGTCCTCAACAATGATCGCAATGGCCCGCCTTTGGACGCGCCAGACAAAATGCGTTCCCACGTCCGCCAGCGGAACCCAGCGGTGGTCGTCGTGTTCGGCGTCCAGGGTGATTTTTGCGGATCGTCCGACGCCGACGGCAAAGACCGGCAAAAACGTGACGCGATCGCTCGCCCGATGGTAGAAACCCTCCAGGTATTCCACCTGGTGCATCCGGCGGGGCGTCAGGCCGGTTTCCTCCTGCAACTCGCGGCGGGCCGCCGCGACGGCGGTTTCGCCGGACTTGATCCCGCCATAAACGGTCTGCCACGTGCCGGCATAATCGCCGGAGCCGGCGGCGCGGCGAAGCTGGAGAAATTCCACGCCGGCGGGTCCGGTACGATACACATACACCGCGATGCGATTGGCTTTGACTTTGGCCATGGTATTCTTCTTATGATTTCCCATTCCTGGCCGGTTGATAAGTCTGATCGGCGCCGCGCCGCACCAGTCCGCGGATCTGAAGAAACGTCAGTTCCGCGACCACGACCGATGCCGGTAGAGAACAAATTTCACAGAGGGAATCAACACCGGAAGGCCCGGACCGCAGCGCCTCGAAAATTTTCCGCTGCGGCGCGGTGAGATTAGCGTCCTCCCCAGATCGCCGCGCGCGGAGGGGTGCGGCTGATTCGCCCGCCTGCGGCGGACGCCCCGCCACGGCGTCACGCGGCGATGGGATGGGCGCTGATTCGGCGCGCGGCTCCGCGGGGCCGGTCGCCGCCAGATCGCCCTGGCCCAGGGCTTGCAGAATGTCCTGAACATTTTCGACCAGGGCCGCCGCGCCGCTTTTGATGAGGTAATGCGTGCCGCTGCTGGCTACGGAATCAACCCGGCCGGGAAGAGCGAATACCTCCCGACCATAGTCGTCCGCGGCCAGGCGGGCGGTAATCAAGGAACCACTGCGCAGATTCGCCTCCACCACCAGAACCCCCAGAGCCAGGGCGGCGATGATCCGGTTGCGCGGGGGAAAATTTTCCGCCAGAGGCGGTTGATCGAGCGGGAATTCGCTGATTACCGCACCGCGGTCCTCCCGCACGATGCGATCATAAAGATCCACATTTTCCGGTGGATAACAGTGTTCCAACCCGCAGCCCTGCACCACCACGGTTCGGCCGCCGGCGCGCATGGCGCCAACATGCGCGGCAGTGTCAATGCCGCGGGCGCCGCCACTGACCACGCCAACGCCGGCCTGGGCCAGGCCGGCGGCGAATTTTTCGGCCTGCTCGCGGCCATAGAGCGTGCAGCGCCGGGAACCGACAATGCCCACGGCCAGAACGTCACTTCGCGTGATCCGCCCGCGCAGATAAAGAACGACGGGGGGATCGGGAATGGGAAGCAAACCGGGCGGCCAATCGGGATCATCCGGACAAAGGACGCGCACCGCCCGCGCGGCGCACTGTTCCAATAGAGCCGCGCTGTCAAAACCGGTGGCGGTACGGAGAACGCTTTGCGCCCGCATGGAGCCGATGCCATCCACCCGGGCCAGTTCGTCGGCCGAAGCGCTCAGAACTTTCTCCGGGCCGCCGAGCATTTCAACGGCGCGCTTGAGCAGAACCGGGCCGGCGCCCTGGCAGTGCGAAAGAGCCAGCCACGCCGCCCGGCGATCGGATGAGGGCGGAACGGGGAGGGCTTCGGTCATACGCAAGCCTCGCGGGGAGAAATCCATACAGTCAAAGCTTCGCGGATTTCGCTTTCATTTACATCAGTGAATACATGCGCTGCGCCAATGGCCGCCGGCAGAACGAAACGCAGCCGGCCGGAGCGAACTTTCTTGTCCGCCCGCATGGCGGCCAGCGTAGAGTCGATATCCAGTGCGTCCAGGCGCACGGGCAGGCCGATGCGAACCAGCAGCGCTTCCAGGCGGGCGGCATCGGTGGGCGCAAGCAATCGTCGGGATACCGCCAGGCGGGCCGCGGCGATCATGCCCAGGGCGACGGCCTGGCCGTGCCGTAGGCTTGTGTAACGGGTCACGGTTTCCAGCGCGTGGCCGAAGGTATGGCCGAGATTCAATAGCGCGCGCGGGCCGTTCTCGAAAGGGTCTTCCATCACCAGGCCGGCCTTGATGCGGACGTTGCCGGCGATCAAGTCGGTCAGCGCCGCCGGGTTGCGCCGGAGAATTTCCGGGAGGCGGCTTTCGATAAATGCAAAGAGATCCGCGTCGCGGATCATGGCGTGTTTGACGCATTCGGCCAGGCCGCATTGCAGTTCCACCTCCGGCAATGTCGCCAGAGTGTCCACATCGGTCAATACCGCCCGCGGTTGATGAAAGGCCCCGATCAGATTTTTTCCCAACGGATGGTCCACGCCGACTTTTCCGCCGATGCCGGCGTCCACGGCGCAAAGCAGAGTGGTCGGCGCCTGAATCAACGGCACTCCGCGGAGAAGCGTCGCGGCCACGAAGCCGGCCAGGTCGCCCACCACCCCGCCGCCGAGGGCTACCATCGGGCTGGCGCGCTCGAGCCGGGCCGCCAGAAATACATCGTAGGCGCCATGCACCGTGGCAAGGTTCTTTTGCTGTTCTCCCGCTGGAAAGACAAACTCGCTTACGCGATAGCCGGCTTGCCGCAACGATCGTCTGGCGCGGTCGAGATAATGCGCCGCAACGGTTTGGTCGCTCACGATGCCGCAACTGGGCGCCGGCGCTACATCCCGCACGCGCTGCCCAAGCTGATCCAGCAGGCCTCGGTGAATAACCACGTCATAAGTGAAAGCGGGCGCGGAACCGAGCTTGATTGGAATGACCGGCATGGCGTGGATTCCAGCCGAAACGTGCGGGTCGGTCTTCAAAGCTTAAGCTCGGAAGATATCGCCACGGTTTGAGGTTCAATGGAAATTTTGCGGTTGGGCGCAAAATGAACGCGTCCGTCGGCCAGCGCAAAAAGACTGTCATCGCGGGCCAAGCCGACATTCTTGCCGGCGCGGTAACGCGTACCGCGCTGGCGCACCAGGATCGAACCCGTGGTGACGATCTGGCCGGCATAGGCCTTAATTCCCAGATACTTCGGATTGCTGTCCCGGCCGTTACGGGTGGAACCTTGACCTTTTTTATGAGCCATAATGCGCCTCCTGTTTCGTCAAATCATTCACACACATATCCAACTCTCATCCCTATCCGCGCCGCGACTCTGCCTTCCCGCGGCATCGCGTCCGCGGACTTCAGCGGCGCCAGACTCCACTTAACCAGCGGTCATGGCCACGGTTTTTTTGGATCCTCCGGCAATCCCGGCCAAGCGGGCAAGCTTCTCGGCTTGGTCGGTCTTCTCCCATGTAAACTGCGGCAGATCGCGACCAAAATGGCCATGGGCGGCGGTATCACGGTAAATCGGGCGAAGCAGGTTCAAATATTCAATAATCTGTTGGGGTTTGAGCGGAAATACCTTTTGGATCAACTCGCTGATGACATTCTCATCGACCCGGGCGGTTCCCTCGGTATCCACCAGCACACTGACCGGCTCGGCGACGCCGATGGCATAACCAAGCTGAACCTCACAGGCCGTGGCCAGACCCGCCGCAACGACGTTCTTGGCGACATAACGGGCCATATAACTGGCCGAGCGGTCAACCTTGGAGGGATCCTTGCCCGAGAAGGCCCCGCCGCCGTGGCAACCGCGACCACCGTAGGTATCCACAATAATTTTGCGCCCGGTCAGACCGGAATCGCCGTGCGGCCCCCCGATGAGAAACTTTCCCGTTGGGTTGATGTGGAAAACGATCTGGTCATTCCAAAGCGCCGGACTTTCCGCCAGGATCACCGGTTTGATTAGGCGTTCAATGATTTCCGCGCGGGCGGCATCGGAAAAACTGTCGGTTTTCTTATCCACCGCCTCCTCGGTGTGCTGGGTGGAGAGCACAACGGTATGGATGCGTTTGGGGATTTCGTTCTCATATTCCACCGTCACCTGGCTTTTCGCGTCGGGCCGCAGCCAGCGAATGGTCCCCTGCTGACGCAGCTTGGCCTGCCGTTCCATCAGGCGGTGACTCAGGTAAATCGGCAAAGGCATGTAGGCACGGGTTTCGTTGCAGGCGAAGCCGAACATGATGCCCTGGTCGCCCGCTCCCTGTTCCTTATCCCGCCCACCCGTTACGCCGCGGGAAATGTCGGCGGACTGGCCGTGCAGCGTCCGCATGACGGCGCAACTGCGATAATCAAAGCCCGTTTCCGGATCGTCATAGCCGATCGACCGGATTGTCTGGCGGGCGGTTTCCTCCGCCCGGTTGAGGGCTTCCAGCGCGCGCTGGTTGTGGATGCTCACTTCGCCGGCCAGAATCACCAAGCCCGTCGTCACCAGCGTTTCGCAGGCGACGCGAGCCAGTGGGTCCTCGGTCAGAAGCGAATCCAGAATGGCGTCGGAAATCTGGTCGGCCACTTTGTCGGGGTGGCCCATGCTGACCGATTCACTGGTGAACAGGTGTTTTCGTCCATTGCTTTTTACCATGGCCTTGCCTCGCAAGCGTTCATTCCAAACCAAGAAAGGGGATTATACACAATCTCCGCGTCCAAACCAGCATGTGCTGTTGTTGGGGTGTGACTTTGACTTGGCCAGTTGGAGAGGGGCGGGCGTCTCGCAAAGCCATATTGTTTCCGCCGGGCAAGTAACCCCCCCGGGTTGCGCCCACGTTTTATCAAACGTGGGAAAACACGCGAAGAGCCGGACCGTCGGCGACTCGCTCCGGCATCGGCGGCGGTGGCTCCCGCACCGGCTGACCGGCCGTGATGTCCAGCATCCGTTGCAGACTCACCCGCGACCAGTAGGCGTCAAATGGATCAACCTGGATCTGGTTGACCACTTTTCCCTCCGCCAAGTTGTCCAAAGCCCAGAGCAGGTGTGGCGGATCAATGCGGTACATAGTGGTGCAAAGGCACTGGCAGTCGGAAAGAATGGTAATGGTTTGTTCCGGATGCTTTTTGGCCAGTCGGCTGACCATGTGTACCTCGGTGCCGATGGCCCACTTGCTGCCCGGCGGCGCGGCCGCGACCTGTTGGCGAATAAATTCGGTGGAACCAACCAGGTCGGCTTTTTGCACCACTTCCCAGTTGCATTCCGGGTGCACCAGCACCTTTACGCCGGGAAGGCGTTGGCGCACCTGGTCCACATGTTCCGGCCGAAACAGTTGATGCACGCTGCAATGGCCTTTCCAGAGAAACAACGTCGCCGCCCGCATCTGCTGGTCGGTCAAACCGCCCGCCGGCTGGCGGTAGTCCCACACCACCATGCTTTCCAGGGGAAAGCCCATTTTGTACGCCGTGTTGCGTCCCAGATGCTGATCGGGAAAAAAAATGATTTTGGTTTGCGGCGTATTACCCGGCTTTTGTCCACCCAACGCCCAGGCGAGAATTTTTTCGCAATTGCTGCTGGTGCAGACCGCCCCGCCGTGCCGGCCAACGAAACTTTTCACCGCGGCGCTGGAATTCACATAAGTGATCGGAACCAGGCGAAATTCCGGGACCCCAGCGCACGCCTCTCGTAGCGTCGCCCAGGCATCCTCCACATCCTCCATTTTGGCCATGTCGGCCATCGAACAACCGGCGCCCATATCCGGCAGAATCACTTTCTGATGATCCGCAGTCAGCACGTCGGCCGATTCAGCCATGAAATGTACGCCGCAGAAAATGACATATTCAGCCTCGGAAAGCCTCGCCGCCTGGCGCGAAAGCTGAAATGAATCGCCCGTAAAGTCGGCGAATTGAATCACTTCGTCCTGCTGGTAGTGGTGGCCGAGAATGACCAGCTTGTGCCCCAATTGGGCCTTGCGCCGGGCGATATTCGCCAGCACATCCGCCAACGGCATCTGGAGGTATTGCCTGGGTATGGGTTGCTGCCAATGCATGCGTGTTTCACCTCGCTTAGCGACTTAATTATAGCGGAAAAGAGCCGCGGTTTCCGTTGGCGTAACCGCCCCCGGTACGATAACGCGATAACCCTCCCGATCCCGATAACCATCGAGATTCCATATTCCGCATGGTCGGAACATTCGAGAAGTAGTCTTCGGGAAGTAGTCTAATGGCCGGTTTTTTTGCTCACCTCGCGATACCGCGCCAGTTCCGGATAGGCCCGGGTTGGATCGGCATATTGGTTGCCGGCGCGGTCTTGACCGCGGGCCAGATAAATCTGGTGCCAAGGGTGGCGCTCGTGTCGAAACTTTACGCGGGTGCTTATATAACGCATGGTATAACCGCAGCGGCGTAAGGGACTGGTGTTGGCGTCGCTGCCGTGGATCAGTCGGCCGTCGTGCAGGCTTGCCTGGTTGGGCTGCAATTCAAGGGCGACCTTGCGCGACTCGTCAATCTGAAAGCGGCGCAGTTCCCGATCGAATACATTCGTTTGCGGGTCTACCGGCTCATATTCGCCCAGATTGTCGCCGTGGGTGCGGGGAATTACGTTCATGCAACCATTAAGTTTCGTGGATGGATCGATCGCCAGCCAGAGGGTGACGACCTCCAGCGGCGCAAGCATGGAGTCTTCCGGATCGGCGCCCTTCCAGTAGAAAAAGTCTTCGTGCCAGGGCACGCGTTTGCCGTGGCCGCCGGGCTTGCAGATAAAATGGCTGGAAAACAAGGCGATGTCCGGCCCGAGGAGCGGCTCGACAAGATCGAGAACTTCCCGGGAAAAAAGCCAGTGAAAAAGAGCCGGATCGGAAAAGTGGGGAACATCCATCGCTTCGGGCCGCACTTGCGAAGGAAGGCGACTGAGCTTGCCCTCAAAATGTTCTTTCAGAGCATCGAATTCGGATGGGCGCAGAACGTTCCGTTCATACTTCAAGTAACCTTCGCGCCGATAGAAGGCCGTTTGCGGTTCTCCCAGCCGCGGCTGGGAGAAGGGATCGTCCCGAGCGCCATCGGAATTCGCCGGCGTGGACTCCGTGTCGTCCGCCATGACCTTTCCTTTCGTTTTGTTGACCTGTCGTTTCATCGTTACGAGCATAATAGATCGTCAATACGCTGAAATCTTCCGTTACCATGACTTGGAAATTGTGCTATATTGATCAACATGAAGTATCTGAAAATAGGGCGGTTTGTCCGTCCCCCGCAGGTTTGCCACTTCACCGTCGTTCGTATCACGGATCGTCATCCGTCGCCGGTTCATACCCACGACTTTTTCGAAGTATTCTGGGTTCTGGAAGGCCGCGGCTGGCACCACGTCAACGGCCGGAATATGGCCTTGCGCCCGGGAGATATGGTGCTGATTCGGCCTTCGGACCGCCATAGCTTCAGCGTCGTGGAAGAACCGTATGTGACCATCGGCAACCTGGCATTTTCTCCGGCGCGGCTGGCGACGCTGGCGCGGCGCTATGGCGCCGCCTGGCGCGATGGCTTCCGGCCCGCGGATGTTTCGGAACGGGTGTTTGATCTTTCCGGTCCGCCGTGGCGCCATTTGGCTTGGGCAACCGAGGATCTGCACGCGGGCCGGCGCGATGCGGCCGCCCTGGAGAGATTTCTGCTGAATCTGCAGGCTTTATCCGCGGACCGGCTGGCTCTGGTCGGAGAGGTGATTCCCGTCTGGCTGAGCCAGGCCCTCGTGGAGTTGAAACGCTTCGAAATTTTCCGCGGCGGTACGCAACGTTTCGTCAAGTTGTGCGGTTATTCTCCGGAATATGTTGCACGAAGTACCAGACGATGGCTCCGGCGTACGCCTACGGAATTGGTCAACGAAGCCCGTATGAATTACGCCGCGGAGCAACTTACCGGAACTCGGGAGGATATTGTGCGAATTGCCTGGGATTGCGGATTTTCCAGCCTGAGCCACTTTTACCAGGTCTTCCGGAGAAGCCTTGGAGTTTCACCAAACAAGTACCGCAGACAACAACCGCATATCGTAGGAGTAAACGGCGATAAACCCAGGCCAGAGATGGCTTGCTCCCGTGGTGTGGCGCGTTAAAATAGTTTTTGCATATAGTTGAGCCGGCGCGGGACCATATCAGGCCCCCGGCGTAAGGGAAAACAGAATCGTCCGCCGCGCTTGACGTTGGCGCGAATCACGGGCGAGCCTGCGGCGCGCACGAGCGACCGTTCGTAGATTGAGAAAAAGTTATTTGCCGGAGTGCCGGGAAACCTCAAATGAAAGCCGGGAGGTCTTATGAAAGCTTGCGCCAAATGCGGACGTAAATTTGCGCCGTCGCAAGAGATTTATGTCTGGGAGAGTCAGGCGTTATGCGAGCGCTGTTTTCCTGATCTTACCCTGGAGCAGCCGGGAATGTCGCTCTGGGGAAACGACGATCTTAGGGCGCGCTCAACAATAACTTGAACAAATTTTAATGACATGCGCGTACTCCAGTCGATATAGGGAAGATGGATGCACCATCACTCGGACGGATCCGGCGCAAGTACCGCCTCTTGAATGTCGA
>JAKBMM010000047.1 GCA_021831565.1 Planctomycetota bacterium | reverse complement strand
GCGACGCCGCAGATGGCCCGTTTCCGGCCAACCCTGCGAGCGGGGGCCAGGGGGCCGTGGGCTTTGTCGCTCGTCGTCAGCGTATGAACCCATACGCGATCCTCCTCGCTTCGCGCCCACGGCCCCCTGGCCCTCCGTCAACCCCAATTTGTAGCTGTGACAGAGCACTAGGCCGCGATATTGATATCGCCGGTGTCCTGTGCCGGCGATTGCGTACCCGGCCGTAGCGCCGGGATCCGCGCGCCAAGCCGAGTTGCTGCGGCGGCCCGCGGTGGTGCGGGCGAAAAAAGAGGCGCGGAGTATCACACCTCTCGACATTACCGGGTGATCTACTCCATCGCCGGATGCACCTTGCGCGAAAACCCCAAAGCCAGGACCAGCATCATCACCGCGCCGAGAGTAAGAACGGCGAATACCGCCCCAATGCCCAGGCGGTGGAGAACCCAGCCCAGCGGCAGCAACGCCGTTACCCCCAGTGCATTGGAAAACCCCAGCGCCAAGCCTGATCCCAGCGCGCGGTTCTCCGGAAAAAGATCCTGACCGATCAGCAGCGTCGCGGAGAAAGTGCTGAACATCGCCACCCCCATCAGCGCCGCCAGCAGCCACAGCAGCCAACCGTGGGAAATCACCAGCAGCGGCTCGAAAATCACCACCAGCACGGCGCTGGCGATCAGCACGTGGCGGCGGCCCAGCCGATCCGCCGCCGTCCCGCCGCCGATTTGTCCGACGACGCCGGCGATCAGCAGCGTGCTGATGATCGCCGCGCCCGAAACCAGCGATCCGCCGCGTAGTTTCCACATGATGGGAATAAATACGATCGTGCCGAACGCCACCAAGGCGCGAAACGCGGAAAACCCGACGAGAATAAAAAAAGGGCGCCGATGTTCGCGCCAGTGGATTTTTTCCGTCGTGGAACTTCGCGGCTCCAGGCGCGGCGTCAAGCGCGCGATCAACGGCAATGAGAGTATGGTGGGAATGGCGATCAACCATAACCACGCCAAACCCAGGCGCGTCACGATGAGACTGGTCAGCAGCGGCCAGATTCCGCGTCCGAATTCGCCGCCGACGAGAAAAACCGCCAGTCCGCCGCCGTGCCGCCGCTCGGTAAGGCTGCGCACCGCCGCCAGCGCCTGGGGGTGAAAAATTGCGCTGCCCCATCCTGAAATAAGCAGCAATGCCAGCAGAGCCCACACGTTCGGCGCCAGGCCGATCAGCGCCGCCGCGCCCGTGCACGCCGCCAAGCCGAAAATAACAAAACTCCGCCCCCCGATGTGATCGGCCATCATACCCGCGACCGGTTGAAACACCTGACCGATGTACAACGCCGCCGTGATCACGCCGACCATGGCAAGCGGCTGATGCAACGCGACCAGAACCGCCGGCAGAATCCCCGGCAGATAAAATGCCGCGCCATCGTTGAGAAAATGCGCCCACGCCAGGCAGAGCAGCCCCCTGGCGCCGGAATTGGACGCCGGGGCATCGTTCGGCGCCGCAACCGGCAGATTCGTGCAAATCATGGATCTGATTTATGCCCCGTAGTGTTTGACGCTCCAGCCCTTGATCCGTCCGCGACTGGGCTTGCGGCCATGGCTGGCCGCCTTGCCTCTCCAGCGCAATTTGTGATTCCGCTTTCTACGCGCCATATACACTCCTCTTTTTCGTTTGTCGCCAAAACCATTATGGTATCGCCCTGCACCGGGCATTGCAAAACACCCTTGCCGTTTTGTAGCCATCGCCTTTTCCGGGGGGAGGCCATGACGGGTGGGGCAATTTTTCCAGGCGCTCTTGGTAGCGCCGGCGGTCTCACCCGCTTGGGCCTTCGGAAAGCCACCGCGGCGCGGCAAATATGTTTTGATAATCCGGTTGAAATCTCGCTGTCCGCACTGTCCGGGCGGCCACGCAAACTCTTACCTTGCGGCGCCCAGAAAATCGCCCGCCAGGTCCAGCGCGTCATCCATGGTCGGGGCGTCCGGTTGAATCAAGCGCACCGCCAGTTTGTGAATATCGGATCGCAACTGTGGATCGGTCAGGTATTCCACCGGCGATTTTCCGTGCAGGCGCGCCAGCATCAATGCCCCCAGCATGGTTCCGCCCATCGCCTGCACCGGCGCGCGCATCTGGGCCCGCAACCGGTGGCGGTAGGCGCGCCAGAACGTGTCCGCGGCGATCATATAGGCCCGCCAGCGCCGGGAACTGTAAAACGCCTTGAGCAGCAAATGATTCACCAGGGTCGCCGCATCAAAGACCGGGTGACCGTAGAAGGCGGCTTCGAAATCCAGCAACATCAGGTTGCCGTCTGTTCTATTGTTTAATGGGTATAACAGCATGTTTTTTGGGGAATAATCGCCGTGGATGAGACAGTATTTTTCGGTCAGCAGAAAATTCGCCAGCTTTTCCAGCGCCGGCCGCAGGGATTCCTGCTTGTTCGCCGTCGCGCGCAGATACGGGTCGATGCGCTGCTGGATGAATCCCCGCGCGTCGCCAAAACGGCGTTCCCAGCGCGTTTGGCCCGCCGTGGCGTTGTGAATCGTCGCCAGAAGAGCCGCGGCCGCCTCCGGGGCGTTGGCGTCCAGCCGGCCGGTGAGCAATTCGGTCTTCCAGTTGACCGCTCCCGGCGCCGCCGCCGATATCGCCAGCACGTAGTTCTCCTCGTCGCTCCAGAGCATGCGCGGAAGGGCTCCCTCCGGAACTATATCCGCCAGCATGGTCAAAGCGTCCCGTTCCGTCCACACCCGGTCCCGATCCACCAGCCAGGCCTCCGCGGTCTTGTACCGCGCCAGTGGCTGCTTGATAACGAAACAATTCCCCCGGCGCATGCGCGCGTCGGGAACCCCGCGTTTCTTCTGGTTTTCGCTGCGTAAGTCCGCACCGAGCGGTTCTCCAGCGTCTATCTCCATGATTTGCAGCACCACGTTGGCCACCCCGCCGGAAAGACTCTTCACCAGTCCCCGCCCAGGCCCGATGGCTTCGCGCCGGCGGAGGTATTCGATGACATTCTGTTCATTGAGTTCAATCATGGTTGTTCGCCCGTCGCATGCGGGCCGCGGCCGCCAGCGCCTGGGCCGCCAGCGCCACGTTATGTACGCGATGAACGCGCACGCCGCGTTCGGCCGCCAAAACCGTCACCAGCGCCGTGGCCAAGTCCCGTCCGGTCCAGTCCGTTCCCCGCGCGCCGGGAGCGGAGTCCTCCGTTCGATTTGCACCGGTAATTTCCGTTAACAGGCGTTTTCGTGACACGCCCAGAACGATCGGATAGCCCGTTTCCACAAGTTTTTCGATGGCGGCGAGCAATCTCCAATTATCCGCCATGGTTTTTCCGAAGCCGATGCCCGGATCCAGAAAAATCCGTTCGCGCCGCACCCCCGCGGCCTGCGCCAGCGCTGCGCGCTGGCGCAGGTAGCTGATAATTTCATCACACACGTTGTCGTAAGGTTCCGGAGATTTTCCGGGCGTTTCCCTCCGCCCGTGCATGAGAATGATCGGGCAATCATGGGCCGCGGCCACGGCGAACATCCGCGGATCGTGTTCGCCGGAGGAAACGTCGTTGATCATAGCGGCGCCGACCGCCAGCGCCTTTTCGGCCACCACGCTGCTGCGCGTGTCCACGCTGATGATTAATTTCCCGGAGGCGTCCCGTTCCCGGATGCCGTGGATCACCGGCGCCACGCGCCGCATCTGTTCGGCGGTGTCAATCGGCGCGATGCCCGGGCGGTGAAAACTGGAGGCCTCGGGTCCCACGTCCACAATCTCCGCTCCCTGCCGCGCCAGTTCCAAGGCTCTGTCAACCGCACGGGCATGATCCATTCCCGCGGCCGAGATGAATTGTCCGCCATCGCTGAAGCTGTCCGGTGTTACGTTCACCACGCCCATGAGCACGGGACGGCCGGCAAGAACAACGGAATCCATTTTCCGTCTCCCAATGGTTCCAACGCAATTTTCGTGAAAGCCTAACCTATCGCCGGCGGTGGTGCTATATGAAGTTTAATCATTGAAGTTTAATCGTTGTCCCGTTTGAGAATATCCTCGATTTTCGCCAGCGACGCCGCAATTCCCTCCATGCGGGGATGAATATCCAGCGCCCGCCGGTAGCACTCGCGTGCGGCGGGTAGCCGGCCCAGGTGGGCGTGCGAATGCCCCATCCCCGCCATCGCGCCGAAGTGCGGCGGCATTCGCTCCAGCGTCCGCTGACAATCCCGAATCGACTCTTCGAATCGCTCGGCCAAATAATAAGCAATGGCCCGTTGGTTGTAGGCCTCGGCGAAATCGGGATCGGCCTCGATCGCCAGACTGAATTTCTCCGCCGCGGTGTCCAGATTTCCATGCTGAAGATGGCTCAAACCGCACTGCAGATGGCGGATACTTCGAAAATTCCCGCTGCGAAACCAGATCGCCCACAACGCATGTTCGATCAGATGGCAATAGTCCGCATCGCCATCATGCAGCGCCCGGGCCAGCGCCTCGACCGCGCTCTTATCGCCTACCAGCGTCAGCGACATCGCGGCGGTTTTGCGAATCTCGGCCCCCGGTGCGTTCAGAAAGCGGATCAGTGTCGAAGTATTCCAGCCCGCTTGCAACTCGCGCAGAGCTCCGGGCAGATCGCCGCGTGTAAACGCCGGTTTGACTCTCGTCATAAATTCCGCCGCCCGAGTTGGGAGGTTGCCGGGGTCCTCTTTGCGCATGATGCCGCTTTCCAAGCCGGCTTGCCAATAGCCGCCACGGTGCTGGTGGTAATTGATGCCCGCCGGAAATCCCGCGCGGGAGCGGCCCCGGGGCATGAATCGTCCGAATTCCTCTCTTATCGTAGGCGCATTTTCCATCGCCGGGCAAGTCGAATTCTTTGCACCCGGCCGGCTATCGTTTTGCCGCTCATTTTGACTATCCTTGCTCTCGCCGGAGTATTCCATATATTAAACGGGACGCTGGCAGGGGTGGTCGTCGAAAATCCGGAAAAAAATGGAGTTGCGGTTGATGAATATGGAGCCACTGAAAATCGGTCTGATCGGTTGCGGCGGAATTTCCGGGGCTCATATGCGCGCGTACCGCGAGCATCCCGACAAGATTCGGCTCGTGGCGGTATGCGATGTGGTTGCGGACAACGCGCGCCGTCGCGCCGCGGAACTTGGCGGCGTATCCGTCTACGCGGACCTGAATCAAATGCTGCGGGAGGCGGATATGCAAGCGGTTGATATCTGCACCATCCACGATCAGCACGCGGGCAATGCGATTGCCGCTTTACAGGCGGGCAAGCATGTTCTCGTGGAGAAACCGATGGCTTGCTCTCTGCGGGAATGCCGCGACATGATCGCCGCCGCCGACAAGGCCGACCGCATTCTGATGGTCGCCCAGATGCAGCGCTACGATCCGAGTTATCAGGCGTTGAAGAACATCATCCAGTCCGGCGAGCTGGGGCCCATCCGGGCGGTGCGCATCGACGCCATGCAGAACGGACCGGAGGTTCTTACCGGCAACGCGTGGTTGTTGGACGGCCGTCGCGCCGGCGGTGGAATCGTGATCAGCGTTGCGGTCCATCGGATTGACCTGGTGCGTTATCTCGTCGGCGAAATCACACGGGTCACGGCGGTTACGCGGTGTTTGCACCCGGTCTTCAAAAATGGTGCGGAAGATTACGCCGTCGCGATTCTTGAATTCGCCAACGGCGCGATCGGAGAACTGTTCGGAACGTATTCCGGTTTCCGCCAGCCCTATTCCGAAATGTTCATGATTTTCGGCGACGATGGCGCCGTCCATTCCGTACCGCAACTGGGCCGGGGCGGCGGCCCGGCCTTCGTGGCGTCGCGCCGGCGATCGGAGCCGTTCAAGAAATTCGATGACATGTTCCAGGGATTCTTTCCCGTTGCGCCGGAACCAGGCTCTCTGCCCACCGGCAATCCGTTCTGCAACGAGCTTCTGCATTTTTCGGATTGTTGCCGGACCGGCCGGGAGCCGCTTTCCTCCGGCCGGGACAATCTCGGCACCATGAAGGTGATCTTCGGCATTTATGAATCCGCCCGGCGCGGCTCATCAGTTGAACTAAAAGATATATAAGAAGGGATTAACAAGAAATGAAATTGCGGATAAGCGAACAGAATGTGGAATTTTTCAGCGGCGGCGTCTCGGCCGGCCGATACAATTTGAACGATCCCTTCAAGCCGTTCCTGCACCCGCTGCACACGCCCGCGGGGCGGATGGTTTCCGCGGCCAGTCCGCACGATCACCGGCACCACAAGGGCCTGATGTACGCGCTGCAGACGGTTCAGTTCAACTTCTGGGAAGAAGTCCCCGCTTCGTCCGCCGAACGGATCGGGCGGCAGCGGCCCCTTGGTTTTGAGAATGTGGACTCCGCCGGCGACGAGATCGGCTTTACACAGCAGCTCGCCTGGGAAAGCGCCGACGGCGCCGCGCCGGTGTTTCACGAAGACCGCACGATTCGCTGCCGCCATGAGGGCGACGAATTCGTTTGGACCTGGTCCGCCCGCTTAACCGTTTCGCACGCCTGCCGTTTGATCAAGGGGCGGGGAAGCTGCGCTTTACCGGATGGCCGGCGCATCAGCTACAACGGCTTGGGGCTGCGCCTGGCAAGATCATTCGGATGCACGGGCAACAATGCCTTGCTGCTCGACGGGCGGAAAGTTTCTTTCCGCGAGGGCATGGGACAGGTGCCCCGCCGTGCGACGTTTCAGGGAACGTTTGATCCTCTCTGGCCCGAATGGCCCGGACCACGAGCGGCGATCACGTTCGAGCAGGAGCAAAATAACGGCCTGTTCGTGATGGAGTCGCCCTTCGCCTACATGGCGATGGGACCAAGCAACCTGGAGGAAGTTGAACTTCTCGCCGGTCAAATTCTTGCCCCGACATACCGCATCCGTGTTGCGGACATAGTCGCGTAGCTTGTTCAACAGGCGGCGCCGGGCGCGGGGTATGGACCCGCGCCGTCATCTCCTGTTTTTCCTGATCGACGCAGGGTCGCTCCACCTCTTATACTCCTTCCCCATGGCCTGGAGCTTTGAAATTCTGCATCAGGATTCCGCCACGGGAGCGCGGGTGGGGCGGGTGCATACCGCGCACGGCGACTTTGACACTCCCGCCTTCATGGCGGTCGGTACGCGCGGCAGTGTCAAGGGACTCACGCCCGACATGCTTCGCGACTCCGGCTGCCAGATCATCCTGGCCAACACCTATCACCTGATGCTGCGGCCGGGCGCCGGCGTCATCGCCGCGCTGGGCGGCCTTCAGAAATTTACCGGTTGGAACGGTCCCATGCTGACCGATTCCGGCGGCTTCCAGGTCTATTCATTTGGCGATCGGCGCGTTCTCGGCGAGGACGGTGTTTATTTCCGCTCACACATTGATGGTTCGATGGTTCACCTGGGACCGGAAGAATCCATGCGGGTTCAATATGACATGGGCGCCGACATCGCCATGGCCTTCGACGATTGCCCACCCGCGGATTGCCCTCCGGAACGACTCGCCGCCGCCCTGGACCGCACCATTCGCTGGGCCGGCGTTTGCCGCCGGCGGCATGATCAACTCGACCGTGAATCCCGGCAGGCCCTTTTCGGCATCGTGCAGGGTGGCGTCGATTTCGCCCGGCGAGAACATTGTGTGGAAGAAATCCTGCCGTTCGATTTCGACGGATACGCCCTTGGCGGCCTGGCGGTGGGGGAGGGCCACGAGCGGATGATCCAAACCATTGAATTCACCGCGCCGCTATTGCCCCCGAACAAGCCTCGTTACCTTATGGGTGCGGGGTATCCACGGGACATTCTCGAAGCGGTAAAAAGGGGGGTGGATATGTTCGATTGCGTGCTGCCCACGCGCAACGGTCGCAATGCCCTGGCCTTTACCAGCCGGGGAACCATGCGTTTGCGAAATGCGCAATACGCCGAAGATCCCCGACCGCTGGATGAAACCTGCGACTGTCTGTGCTGCCGGCTCTTTGCGCGAGGTTATCTGCGACACCTTTTTTCGGTTGGAGAAATGCTCGGTCCGACGCTGGTTTCGCTTCATAACGTCCGCTATTTTCAACGCTGGATGCTGGACATTCGTCAGGCGATCCTGGACAATGCAATATTCGAGCTGGCCGCGCCGAAAATGGACAGCAGAGCCTCGGCGGCTGGTCCCGCTGGCCCGCAGCACGGCGGTTCCGCGGCGGATTAAATAAGAACCTATCTCCAAATTTGAGATAGGTTTTAAACCATTTTGGAGATTTTTCATGCGATCATGGTTGACCGGAATTTTCGTTATTTTGGCGTTGGGATCGGTTTTGGCGGCGGGACAAACTACCGCCGCGCCGCCGCCCGTGGTGGCTACCGCCAAACCGGCGGCGGCTCTCGCCCAGCCGGCGGCGCCTTCCCCGGGCGCCGTCGCCAAACCGGCCGCAGCCGCCGGTAAAGCTTCCCGCAAAGCGCCCGCCAAGCCGCAGTCGCTCTGGGGAAACCTCGGCTCCAGCGTCATTATGATCGGCTTGGTGGTGGTTTTAATGTTCGTCCTCTTCGGCGGCCGGGCGCGGGAAGAGAAGAAACGCAAGGCCATGATCGCGGCGCTCAAGAAGGGCGACCGGGTGGTCACCATGGGGGGGTTGATCGCTTCCGTGGTCGATGTGCGCGACACCGAAGTGGTGCTCAAGGTCGATGAATCGGCCAATGTGAAGGAACGTTACACCAAATCGGCGATTGTCAGCGTCATTGGGCCGGCGCCGGAAAAATCCGACGCCGGGAGTTAAGCGCATATATGAAATCCAACCTTCTGACCCGGTTTATTATTATTTTCGCCGCCATCGCTCTGGCCGTGTTCTGCGTGTTCAGCAACGGTCTCAAGGGCGGTATCGATCTCTCCGGCGGAACCAACCTGATCTACCAGTTGAATCTGCCCCGCCATTACCGTGGCAATCCGAACCGGCTGGCCCAGCAGGTCATTTCCGTGCTGCGGCGGCGCGTGGACCCCACCAATGTGCACAACCTGGTCTGGCGTGTTCTCAGCGGCGGGCGAATCGAAATCCAGATGCCGCTGGCCAGTCCCGCCTCGCGCCGCGCGCAGAACGCCTATCAGAAAATCGTCGACCAGCTCATGGCCGACAACATCATGCCCTCGCAAATCAACGCCGCGATGGCCGCGCGGGGCGCCGCCCGCCAGGCGCAGGTCCAAATGCTCGCCCGAGGCAACCCGCGGCGGTTGGCGCTGCTTAAGCAACTCCGGCGACTTTATGAAAATAAGATCGCGGCGCAGACGGCCGCGGCTAAATATTCCGCCCATCCCGCCGCCATGCCGACGGCGCTGCTGGCCCGGCTTAATGCCGCCGGCGCCGCTTACCAGGATGCGCTCAACCGCCTTCTTTCCTACAACATCAATTTGCAGCATCTGGCCAACCTTTTTTCGGTGAATTACCACACCGCGAATCCCCAGGCCCGGATAGCCCTGGCGCGGTTCATCGCCCGGCATCCCGGCCGCAAGACCCAGCTCCTGGCGCTTCAGACGGCTTACAACGATCTGCATAAGCACAGCGGTGGTCTGGATAATCCGGCCGAACTGGAGCGCTTGCTTCGCGGCGCCGGCGTGCTCGATTTCCGCATCACGGTCAGCCCGACCAATCCCGGCGCCGCCGCCGCGGTCGCGCAACTTCAAACCAAGGGGCCGCATCGTGGTTTGACTCCGTCCCAGACCCGCTGGTTTTTAATTGATCCGATCAACGGCAAGGACCTTCTGCGGAATCCGGGCGGTTATGTGATCGGTTCTTATGAAGGCCGGCACTATATCCTGCTTTACAACTCGCCCGCCCGCGCCCTGGTTCACGGGCCGGGTCGCCAGCATTGGAAAGTTCAAAACGCCGACTTGCAGACCAATCCATCCAATGGCGAACTGGTGGTCGGATTCAATCTCGATCCGATCGGCGGCACCTACATGCGCCAGCTTACCGGCGCCAATATCGGACGCGATATGGCGATCCTGCTGGACAACCAGGCGATTACCGCACCCGTGATCCGCAGCACCATCGGCCGCTCCGGCGAGGTCGAGCTGGGCGCGCCCAACTCCACCCAATCCGCCAATTCCATTCGCCGCCAGGGACGCACCTTGGTACGGATTCTCAACGCCGGTTCGCTCCCCGCCACGCTCCAATCGCAACCTATTTCCGTGCAGACCATTGGCGCTACGCTGGGTGCGGATAATCTTCGCTCCGGCCTGCGCAGCGCGGTCATCGCCGTGATCGTCGTGCTCTTGTTCATGTTCATCTACTACACCATCACCGGCGCGTTCGCCGACGTAGCGCTGATCATGAATCTTATCCTGCTGCTGGGCGTGATGGCCCTGCTTCACGCCACCTTCACCCTGCCCGGCATCGCCGGCGTGGTGCTGACCCTGGGCATGGCGGTGGACGCCAACATTCTTATCAACGAGCGCATCCGCGAGGAAATCCATAAGGGCGCTTCGCTTTGGCTGGCTGTCAAGCAGGGCTACGACCGCGTGTTCTGGACTATTTTCGACGCCAACTTGACCACTTCACTTACCAGCATTGTGCTGATCTTCGTCGGTTCGGAAGATGTCAAAGGCTTCGGTGTCACGCTTCTGATCGGTCTGGCCGTGCATATGTTTACGGCCTTGTTCGTCACGCGCACGCTCATGATCGCCGCCATTCGCTGGGGCGTCATGAAAAAGATCGAAGACCTGTCTATCCGCTCTTATTTCCGCGACCTGTTCACTTTCACCTGGTTCAAGGGACGCTGGCCCTTCATGCGGGTATTTCATCTGGCCAACTTCGACTGGATCGGTAAGCGCCACATCTTCTGGACGGTTTCGGCGATCATTATGATCGCCGGCATCATCGCCTTCGTCGCGCGCGGCAATAAAAAGTACGATACCGAGTTTAACGGCGGCACGCAGATCACCCTGCAACTCCGCCACGGAAAAACCATGCCGGTTTCCGAGGTGCGCCGGCGCGTGGTCGAGATTGCGCGGCAATACCCGAATCTCAAGGCCATCCGCCACGCCACGGTGTATTCCGTCGGCACGCGCCACAATTCCTTTCAAATCATCACCAGCATCGTCAATTCGCCCGGCGCCGCGGCCAAAGGGAAAACCGGTGTTGTTCCGCCGGTACAGCAGCTTACCCACGCACTGGAAGCCAAGTTCGCCGATGTAATCAAGGTCACGCGGCGTCTGCGCTTTGAAGACGCCGCCGTCTCCTCCGCACACATCCAGACGCTGATCGACGACAATCTGGTCCGGCCGATTACCCATTCGAACCTGTCGCAAGTGATGCCCGGTCTGCCGAATGTGGACATCAGCGATTACCGCGGCGGCGTGGCCGTGCTGCTCCGCCATGTTGCGCCGGCCGTGTCGGTCCGGGAATTGCAGACGCGCATTCGCGATATGAGTCAGGAACCCGATTTTGCCGCCCTGCAATACCGACCGTTCAAAATCATTCCGCTGGTCTACTCTCCCGCCGCGGGCGGGGCCTCCCGGCTGGTACGCGACGCGGTGCTGGTGGCCGTGGACCCGGAACTTCTTTACAACGCCGCCGTGCCGCGGCGGGTTGCCGCGTGGAAACTCAAGGTTGCGGCTCCGGAATGGCGTATTGTCCGCACGGCGCTGCGGACCTCCGGCGGCTTGGCCGGCGTGAGCAGTTTTGCCCCCCAGGTGGCCAGCGAAGCGCGGCTCAACGCCATTACTTCCGTGCTGATATCACTGATTCTCATCGTGGCTTATGTGTGGATTCGGTTCGGCGGTATTCGTTACGGCTTTGGCGTGATCTTCTCCCTGCTGCACGACGCCATCGTCGCCGTCGCCGGCACGGTGCTGGCGGTCTATCTGCATCGGACCCTCTTCGGCCATTGGCTGCTGGTGTCCAACGTCAAAATCAACATGACCATGATCGCCGCCTATCTGACGATTATCGGTTACAGCGTCAACGACACCATCGTGATTTTTGACCGGGTGCGCGAAAATCGCGGGCGGTCGCGGCAGCCACTTACCAAGAAACTTATCAATGATTCAATAAATCAATGTTTTGGCCGGACTATCTGGACCACTTTTACCGTCTTCGCCGTGGTGGCGATCCTGTATATCTGGGGTGGACCGGGCGTGCACGGCTTTGCTTACGCCATGCTCATCGGCGTGTTTACCGGCGCTTACAGCACCTTGGCCATCGCTTCGCCCATGTTGCTGCACATGCGCGAGCCGGCGCCGACCAAGCCCCCCGCACTGCCGCTCCTGCCGACGCGGAATACCGCCGCCGCCGAGAAATCGTAACCCGATGCCGATTTTTTCGCTCCACGCGAAAAAATAGAGCAGGGGAATTTAGAGCAGGGGATCAGGAGAGCACGCCGCCAAAGTGCCGTTGCCGCTTGGAGACGCAATACCACTGCGCTATTTTGCTCTCCTGTTCACCGGATGGAATCCCGCGGCCGTTTTCCGTGCCGCCGTGAACGGTTATTCTTCCCCAAAGCGACTGTTGATGAGTTTTTCCAAGGCATCCAGGGCGCCGGCGGCATCCTCGCCATCCGCCTCGATTTTCAGACCGGTTCCCTCGGTGGCGGCCAGCATCATCATGTGCATGATGCTCTTGCCGTCCACGCATTGATCTCCCTTCCACACGCGAATGTTGCTGCGGAACTGGTTGGCCAAGTCCACAAACTGCATGGCGGGGCGGGCATGCAGGCCGAGTTTGTTGGATATCTTGATGGTTCTGTCCATGATTCATGAAAAAAGTAGGCCGCTTCGGAACACTCTGGAGGAACCGCAATCGGTCCCGCCGTCCGGCGCGCTTTTTCAGTGGGGAACGCCGGCCTGATCCGTCTCGTTGATCAACTCCATGATTTCCTCACGGGTGGCGGCGCGCCGCAGAAAGCGGCGAAACGTATCCTGCTGAAGATTGCGGAATATATTTTCCATGGCCTGTAAATGGCTGTCCGGATTTTCCGGTGGGGAAAGCAGCAGCACCACGCTGTATACGGGAGTCTGGTCGAGCGCCGCGAAATCAACTCCGCCGCTGCTGCGGCCTATCGCTCCGACGATCCTGGCGACCCGCGGGTGTTTTACATGAGGTACGGCGACACCCTTGCCAAAGCCCGTGCTTCCATATTTCTCGCGATCAATCACCGCCTGGCAGATCGCCTCCGCGTCCCGGGCCGCAATCGCCCCGGCCGCCGCCAGCGCCTGCACCAGCTCTTCGATGGCTTCATTGCGGCTGGTGGCCTTAAGCTCCGGGATAATGGCGTCTTTTACGATAAAATCGCCGAGCTTCATGATGAAACTCCATGTTGTTCGTCGCACCCCGCTCCGAGGATCGCGCGTTTCCGGTAAATTTTCTTCATTTGCCCCGGAAACGGCGGGGTGCTCCATTCGCCTAGGCCGGGTGTTTTCGGTTGCGAAACCGGTCCTTGTGTTCGGTGATCTGGCGTTCGAGTTTGTGTGCGGCCTGATCGATGCACGCATAAAGGTCTTCGCCATCGACCGTGCCTACAAACATACTGCGATGTTCCGCATTGACGATCATTTCGACCCGTTTATATTTGCCCGCACTGCCATCCAGAATCACCTCAATTTCCTTAATCAAATTGTAGTATCTTAAGAGCTTTTCGGCCTTTTCCTGGGCGTGCCGGCGAATCGCCGGCGTTACTTCCAGATGCCGCCCCGTCACCGTGATGATCACTCTTAAACTCCTCGAAAACGCGGCCTCTGCGGCGGCGCCGGAAACACGCTCCGGCGGGCGCGATTACTAAACTATCGGTCGCAGGCGGCAGCGTCAACTGGCCCGCGCCTTTTTACCCACGCGGGGGTGCGGCATTTCTTCACGCCGGGTCGCACAAGAGGCGATGCGCCTGGCGCGCCGCCTTGGTGGCACCATGGATATTGCCGGTTATACGCACGCCTTTCCGAAAAAAATTGCCGTCGCCTCCTTTACGCCAACCATCCCTTGACCTGGTGCTCTGTCACACCTACAGTTGCGGGTTGATTGGCCTTAAACCGGCCAGATGCAAGGAGTCACCGGCGAAAGCCGGATTCGTAAACCCATTGAGCCGGTGCGACGCCGCAGATGGCCGGTTTCAGGCCAACCCTGCGGGCGGGAGTCAGGGGGCCGTGGGCTTTGTCGCTCGTCGTCAGCGTATGAACCCATACGCGATCCTCCTCGCTTCGCGCCCACGGCCCCCTGGCCCTCCGTCAACCCGCAACTGTAGGTGTGACAGAGCACTAGAGTATTCGCGCGACTTGCCGCGATGATTCCGGAATCGCGCACCAACCAGACGGGAGTATTTTGTGAACAGCGCCATCCCCACTGTCCAGGAAACCGGCGCGGCCGGCCCATTTGTTCAGCAGTTGGACAATGGACTTACCCTGCTCGGCGAGCGAATCGAAAATGTTCGTTCGGCGGCTATGGTGCTGCTGGTTCCCGCCGGCGCGGCCAACGATCCCGATGATGCTCTCGGCAGCGCCAACGTCCTTTCGGACTGGATCATGCGCGGGGCCGGAGATCGCGACAACCGCGCGCTGTCCGCGTACCTCGATTCGCTCGGTGTCCAGCGATTCACGGCGGCGGACACGGTATTCATGCGTTTTAGCGCTAGTATGCTGGCAAAGAACCTGCCGGCCGTTCTCCCTGTTTACGCCGATATTCTCCAGCGCCCGCGCTTGCCGCAGGATGGTTTTGCCGCGGCGCGCGATCTGGCCCAGCAGCAGATCGACGCCGTGGAAGATGAGCCGGCCCAGAAACTCAACCTGCTGCTCAAGGAACGGCATTTTCCCGAACCCTTTGGGCGGCCCACCATCGGACGCCGCGAACACCTCGCCGCTTTGACGGCCGAGGTGTTGCGCCTCGATTTCCAACGGCGGTTCACACCGACCGGGGCGATTCTGGCTTTCGCCGGCGCCATCGACTTCGCCGAAATTAGCGATAGGACGCGGGAGCACCTTGGCGGCTGGACCGCCCGGCCCGCCGTCCAGCGGACTCTTCGTCCCGCCCCGCGCGGCGATTACCACCTGCGGCAACCCACCAACCAGGTGCAGATCGGCCTGGCTTACGATGCGCTGCCCGAGAGCCATCCCCAGAGCATTCTCGCGCACCTGGCCGCCGGCGTGCTTAGCGGCGGCATGAGCGCAAGACTATTTTCCGAGATTCGCGAAAAGCAGGGGCTTTGTTACACCGTACACGCCGACTACATGAGCCTGCAACACCAGGGGGCGATGCTCGGCTACGCCGGCACTGCGCCCGAGCGCGCCCAGCGCACACTGGATTCGTTCTTTTTCGAGTTGGATCGCCTGCGGCTGGGCGTCCAGCCCGATGAACTGGAACGGGCTAAAATCGGAATGAAAAGCCGCGTCATCATGCACGGCGAAAGCTCCGCGGCGCGGGCGGCGGCCATCGCCCATGATTATTATCACTATGGCCGGCCGCGCACTCTCGCCGAACTGCGACGGCGCATTGAAGCGGTTACCATTGAACAACTCAACGCTTTTCTCGAGGCGAACCCGCCGGGCCGGATCACGCTGGCCACTATTGGCCCGGAACCGCTCCATGTGCCGCGTGCCGCGGGACCCCGATAGCTATCATGAATGAACGCGGGCAATTCCGCCACAGGCCGGAGTGGGATTCGAACCCACGAAAAACGGATTTGCAATCCGCTCCCCGAAGATTGTAAGTACCAGCGATAGCAAGCACTTAAGGAAAACTACGGAAACGTCTTGGCGCGACGCTGGGCGCTTTTGGCGCAACAAGACGCCCTCTTGGCTGTCCTGCTCGATGGCTGGAGAACCCTGTCTGAACCGATGAAAGATGCCGTGACCGGCATGGTCAAAGCCGCGCGCTCGACTGGAAAGGGGGATGACGTGTGGCGCCGCTTGCGGAGCCCGCCAGGCTATCATGTTGCAATCCGCCGGAAGCGGTTGGCAATGCGGATCAGGTCCAATCGTGGCCATTGTCGCTGGTCCGGAGGCAAAAGGATTCGTCCTAGCGGCGATTTGAAGCCGTCGATGCCGCCGACCAGGTTCAGCGCGCGAAGTTCGGCTTCCTTCGCCGGATTCACCTTCATTTCGTAGGAATCGGTCAAGAAGATCAGGCCGCTGTCAAAAGCGCGATGGTAGGTAGAAGAAAGCGCCAGACCATTTGTCACTATATCCACACTATCAGGTGCCCCAACGGGCAGGATATGCGCCGCGTCCACAAGCCGCAGCTGGGCGCGCGTTACGGCGCACCGATGGTCATAGGCGAGTAGCACTTGTTGGCGAAAGTTGGCATCCCGCGATAGCCGACGGATTTGCTGCACGATCCGCCGTCGCGGTTCGCTCAACCGCGCCAACTTCGCATGGGGGATAGTTTGCAGGCCGGACGCCCGGTTCATCAGCGCGAACGTCGGCGCATGCCGGCCCAATCGGTGCAGAGCGCTCGCGTTCAATGAGTAGGCCACCAGCTGGTCCGGTCGGATGCCAACGGCAATTTCCTGATTGGATTTCCAGTCGAAGGCCAAGCCGTCCTCCAATGCCGCCCGCACCGTGCGAATGTCGATCTGCACCGACGGTGAGCCTTTCGTGAAAGTGTGGTGTCGCTCAAGATCAAAGCCCGCGAACAGGTGCAGGTCAGGCTCATACCCAATCAGGATCGTGGGGCCTCGTGGGTTCAGTGGCAGGGGCGAAGCAACCGTGGTCATCTGGATTCGGTACTCATCCGGCAAGCTCGGCCGCCCGCCATGCGTCAACGTCCAAGCGTAGACCCACAGTTCAACGGCTTCGCCGCTTGGTAGGGAAATAGCAAGCTTGCGCGGATGTTCCCTGATAGGAGACAACAGAATAGCGGAAAAGCCGGATGCCTCGATGGCCGAAAACACCGCCTCAACCAAACCGCGCGGGTTTATCGCTGGCATGGCCCCCCCGCGTCAGGCTGCGCGCCCAGCCTCCCGCCTTTGCCACTTGCGGCCTTCGGCCTTGCCTGGCCGCCGTCAGCTGGAAGCCGCGATTCCGTTTCATCGGTCCACAGGCAGGCGGGATGAAAGATCCTATAGGACGTTTCGAAGGACGCCACGCCATTGAACAACATTGGTTGCCGTGAATGAGCGGTCGGACACTTGAATCGGCCCAGCGCGCCGCGTAAGTAGTCCTCAATTAGTTCGCTGCATACCCACCGGCGGCCCAGCCGCTCGGCTACTTCGCCAGTTACACAGCTGCCGCCGAAGGGGTCAACTACTAGGTCGCCGGGGTCTGTGACCATGCGAATGAAAAACTCCGGCAGGGGTGCCGGATAGCGCGCCGGATGGGGCGCTATGCCGTTGTCCTTGCAATAGCGCATATAGTATGAGTTGCTTTCGGTGTTGGGAAGTGCGATGAGATTTGGCGGAATGGAGGCGCCGTTGTCGTGCGAAAACTTCTCACTTATGTCATGACCGCTTGGCCGGAGCTTAGCCTTGTAGCCGTTTTTCAGCAGACTTTGCATGGACTCGCTGTAAGGCGACAGCACGCGCCGATTGCTTGCCTTGGGCCAAGGCGTCGGGGACAACCACCAGATGCAGTTCACCGCGTCTTTGACCCGCACGCGCCGAATGTTTACCCATTCCGCTGGCGTGGGTAGCTTGGACGGACTCCACCAGAAGAAATCTTGCGCCAGATGAAAGCCGTATTCACGGCATAGCATGATGAGTAGCTCGTAATGGTACAGGCTGCGCGTCGGTTGCCCCGGTATCCAAGCCCCGCCAATGTCAATTACAAGTGATCCGCTTGGCTTTATCGCTCTGCGGAAGGCTTCCGCGAACGGCCGGAACCAGTCAAGGTATTCGTGAGCGTCGGCGTTGCCGTAGCCCTTCTTGCGAACCAGCCCAAACGGGGGGCTGGTCATCACAAGGTCAACCGATGACGGCGAGATCAGGTCAGCGAGTACGCGAAGCGAGTCGCCATGGTAGATGCGCCCCAGTTCGGTCTGACAGAACAAGCGCGGTCGGCCTTCCCCTTTGGGGAGGCCAACAGGGCGCCCGTTGCTCTCCGGCTTCGGGCGCGAACCGTCCTGCGATGCCTTGGCCATGCTGTAAGTCTAATCCGTCCGCGCCGGTTTCACCAGATCTGATACTACCAGATCTGATACTACCACCCCGTGGCTCCGGATGCCGTGGCACATTGGACCTATGCCCTCCGCCCGCCGATGAGCGCTTGCGAGTTTCATCGACCCTTGAGCCCTTCCCCGCGGCCGGCTTGCCGTTTGACAATAGTCTTGGAGAAAGCACAAAACCCGCATAAAATAAGGGAAAACAGCGCTTTTGTTGGGGAAAATGTTCACAGGCCGGAGTGGGATTCGAACCCACGAAAAACGGATTTGCAATCCGCTCCCTTAGTCCGCTCGGGCATCCGGCCATGCTCTTGAGTATCCACCTTACCGCAAACCCGTTCTTGAGCCAAGACCTTCATCGAGGGTGGCCTGGGTGGGGGGCAGGAGAGATTTGGCCAGGTGGCGACTGGCTGGTTCCACAGCGTTGCGATCAGGGGTTCACTGCGGGGATATTCACGAAATATCCGAAAATTCTTAAGCGTCCGGCGGCGCGCCGCCGGCGCTCTCCGCTCGCTTGACATTTCAAACGGACATTTTAAAATATCATTTGAACCGTGGATGGTTTGACTATGACTCGAAAAACCCTGCCCGGGGTGATGTTTTGCGTGGGATTACTGTTGCTGCTGACCGGCTGCTCGTTTGAGCCGCCGTTGCACGTGCCCCCGGCGCCGCCTGTCGCGGCCTATACGGCGGGGTCGCGGATCACCCGGACCGCGTCGGTCAAAAGCCTCGGCGATTCCGGAGCGGCGCAGCATTTCGCTTATGGCCGGTCCATCACCTCCGACTGGTGGAAGCTTTTCCAATCTCCGCAGGTAAACGCCTTGATCCGGCTCGCCGTGGCGCATAGTCCCACGCTGGTCGCCGCCGAAGCCACTCTGGACGAAGCGCATCAAAATCTCAAGGCGGTGCAGGGCGTTTTTTTTCCACAGGTCACCCTCAATCCTCTGGCCCAACGGGAACGGCAAAGCGGCGCCGCGTTCGGCGGGAAAAATCGAACCTTTACGCTGTACACCGGTACGGTGAACGTGAGTTACGCGGTTGATATTTTCGGGCTTAACCGCATGGTTACCCGCTCCCTGCAAGCCCAGGAGGCCCAGCAGCGTTACGCGGTGCGGGAGGCTTTCCTGACGCTGGAAGGAAACACTCTGGCCATCGCCATCGACGCGGCCTCTTTGCGGTCCCGGATTCAGACCACGCGCCGGCTGATCGCCGGCCAGCGGCGCATTCTGCGAATCGTCCGGCGGCAGTACCAGCTTGGAGCGGGTACGTATCTGGACGTGGTCAATCAGAAAAGTCAGCTCGCCGCCACCGAAGCCACGCTTCCACCGTTGTTGCAGTCTCTGGCGGTGGCGCGGCACGCGCTGGCGATCCTTTTGGGGGTTATTCCCTCGCAGGCCCGCTTGCCGCGCCTGAACCTGCGCCGCTTTCGTCTGCCGCGCACGTTGCCGGTGAGCCTTCCTTCCACACTGGTCCGGCAAAGACCCGATATTCTCTCGGCCCAGGCCCAGATCGTCGCATTCAACGCCCAGGTGGGCGAGGCAATCGCCCAGATGTATCCTCTCGTGCAGATTTCCGGCGACATCGGTTTTGAGAATGGGAGGATTCCGAACTTTTTCAACGCCTCCAGCGTGATATGGAATCTCGCGGCCAGTGCGGCGGTAACGCTCTTTGACGGCGGAACTTTACGCGCCCGGAAGCGCGCCGCCCAGGCGGCGCTGCGGGCCATTGTCGCCGATTATCAAACCACTGTGCTTAACGCTTTCGCCCAGGTGGCCGACGCGCTGCGCGCCATTCAGCACGACGCCCAGACCCTGGCGTATGATCAGCAGGCGTACGTGGCGGCCCGCGCCGCCTGGCGTCTGGCCCAGTGGCAATACCAGGCCGGCGCCGTCGCTTATGTCACGCTGCTTACCGCCGAAGAGCAGTACCAGAAGTCGCGCCTGGCGGTGGTGGCCGCCCAAGCGCAGCGCTATAAGGATACCGCCGCACTGTTTGTGGCCCTCGGCGGCGGATGGTGGCCGAAACAATATGGATCCACGCGGGCGGCGGCAACCCGCCCCGCCATCCCCGCACCGACCGCAAAGCCCGTGGAACCGCCGGCATGGGCGGTGAAAACAAAAACAGCCGGACGCAACGGCCAGGAGACCGCAAACCGATGATCAAGCGCCTGATTATTTCCGTCGTCGTTCTCGGAGCGTTCGGAGCGCTGCTATACGGTTTGTTCGCTTTTAAGGCGATGGCGAATCAAAAGATGGCCTACGCCATGGCCCATCGCAAAATTCCGCCGGTAACCGTTTCCACCGCGGCGGCCAAGCGCCAAACATGGATGACGCAACTGCACGCGGTGGCCAATGTGGCCGCCGTCCAGGGGGTGCAAATCACCGCGCAAATTTCCGGCAACGTCACCGCGATCTATTTTCATTCCGGCCAAAAAATAAAAAGGGGGCGGCGACTGGTCCAAATCGACAACAGCACGCAGATCGCCCAATTGCATGCCGACCAGGCCAACGCCCGCCTGGCGCAAATCAATGTTAACCGCGATCGGAAACTCATCGCGCACCATGCGGTCAGCCAGGCGCAACTGGATACCGACGCCGCGACCCTGGCGGCAGATCAGGCGAAAGTCGCGCAGGATCGGGCCGCTCTGCACAAGCTTCTGGTCACGTCGCCTTTCGCCGGTTATCTGGGTTTGCGGCAGGTCAGCCTGGGCCAGTATGTTTCTCCCGGAACTCCCATTGTCGCGCTGAACTCCTGGCGGCCCATTTATGTTGATTTTTATGTTCCACAGAACGATCTTCCACAGCTTCGCCTGGGACAGAAAGTCGGCTTGACCGTTGACGCCTGGCCCCACCGGACCTTTACGGGAACCGTCACGGCGCTTTCATCGCAGGTGAATTCCGCCTCCAGGAATATCCAGGTGCGGGCGACATTCGCCAACAAACGCGAGCGTTTGAAACCGGGAATGTTTGGCCGTGCCACGCTGACGACCGGAGTCGCACATGTTTACACCGTGATTCCGGCGACGGCCATCACCTACAACACTTTCGGCGACTATGTGTACCTGGCGGTCCCCGCGGCTTTTCGGGGTAAGCCGGCGCTCATCGCCAAACAGATATATGTGAAAATAGGCGAACAACGAGGGAACGAAGTTCCGGTTCTTGCCGGCGTCAAGCCGGGGGACGTGGTGGTGACCGCCGGGCAGGTCAAGCTCCGCGCGGGTATGCCGATCGCGGTTAACAACAGCATCCAGCCGTAACCAGGAACCAACGCGCATGAAATTTACCGATCTGTTTATTCGCCGCTGGGTTCTGGCTACGGCCCTGAACCTTGTCATTCTCATCGTCGGCTTGCGCGCCTGGACGGGTATGACGATCCGGCAGTATCCGCACATTGTCAGCACGCTGGTGACGGTGAACACGGCTTATCCCGGCGCCAGCCCCGCGACGGTGCAGGGCTTTATCACCTCGCGTCTGGAACAGGCCATCGCCCAGGCGCCGAATATCGACTATATGCTGGCAACCAGCGCCGAGAGTGTTTCCACCATCAGCGTGTACATGAAGCTCAACAGCAATCCCAACGCGGACATTGCGCAAATCCTGGCCAAGGTCAAACAGGTCGCCAGCCAACTGCCGCCGGCCAGCCAGGCGCCGGTCATCAACGAAACCGTGGGCAATCCCCGCGCTCTGATGTACCTGGCGTTTTACAGCAAAACCATGAATCAGCAGCAGATCAACGACTATCTGCTCCGCGTGGTACAGCCGCGGATGCAGGCGATCCCCGGCGTAGCGCAAGCCCAGATTCTGCCGCCCGGGACCGGTTCCAGCGGAAACAGTTTCGCCCTGCGGGCGTGGCTGAATCCCGTCCGAATGGCGGCTTACGGCCTGTCCCCGGCGAATGTGGCGTCCGCGCTGGCCACCAACGATTACATTTCCGCGGTGGGGCGGGTGCGCGGGAAAAATATCGCCCAGGTGATTACCGCCACCACTTCGCTCAACAACCGGACCCAGTTCCGCAACCTGATTGTCAAATCCAACGTGGACGGCGTACCGATACGCCTGAAGGATGTCGCGCAGGTAAAATTGGGAGCGCAGAATTATAATTCGGCGGTATTTCTCAACGGCATCCCGGCGGTTTTTATCGGTATCCAGACAACGCCTGACGCCAATAGCCTCAAGGTCGCCCATGCGGCGCATCAGGTCCTGGCCTCCATCATTAAGAAACTTCCGCCGGGACTTAAGGCGCGTATTGGCTATGACGCAAGCATTTACATCAAGGCCGCGATCCATGAAGTGCTGGTCACTATTTTGATCACACTGGCCATCGTGGTGGCGGTGGTGTTCCTGTTTCTGGGATCGCTGCGGGCCTTGTTGATTCCCGCGGTGGCCATTCCCCTCTCCATCATTGGCGCCGGCATTTTCATGCTGGCCAGCGGCTTTACCATCAACCTGCTGACGCTTCTGGCGGTCATTCTGGCAATCGGCCTGGTGGTGGATGACGCCATCATTATTGTGGAGAACATCCATCGGCATATTGATGAAGGTCTCAAACCGCTCCAGGCCGCACGGCGCGGCGCGCGGGAATTGGCCAGTCCCATCATTGTGATGTCCACCACGCTGGCGGCGGTATTCGCTCCCATCGGTTTCCTGGGCGGCCTGACCGGCAGCCTCTTTACGGAATTCGCCTTCACGCTGGTCTTCACGGTGCTGATCTCCATGATCGTGGCCCTGACGCTTTCGCCCATGCTCAGCAGCAAATTGCTCAAGCCGACACGGGAACACGGCCTGGTTCATTTCCTGGACGCCGTCTTCACCAGACTCCGCGCGGGATACGACCGAACGCTCCGAGCGGTGCTCAATTACCGCATAGTGGTGTTGATCATCGCGGCGGCCATCTTGGCGACCATTCCCTTTTTGTTCCTGGGAACACAACACGAACTGGCGCCTACGGAAGATCAGGGAGTCTTGTTCTTTACCGGAACCGGACCTCCGACGGCAACGCGGCATTACATGAATATTTACTCCCGCCAGATTCTTCACGCGGCGCAGAGTTTTCCTCAAACCCAGGCGGTCTTCCAGGTGACGGGTTTTTCGTTTGTCAGTCCGGGGCAGAATACGCTCGTCGGTGGCATGATCCTCAAGCCCTGGAACCAGCGTAAGCGCACCCAAATGCAGATTGCTCCGCTATTTCAACGCAAGCTCGCCCGAATCGCCGGGGTGCAGGTGGCGAGCTTTTCGCTGCCATCCATACCCGGCGCCGCCGCCGGGTACCCGATTCAGTTTGTAATTACTTCGACGCACGGGTATTTGCGGATCAATCAGCTCGCCAATGAGTTGATCGCCAAAGCCATGGCCAGCGGAAAATTTCTTTTCCTGACCAAAGACCTGCGCTACGACAGTCCCCAGATCAAGCTGGTGATCCACCGCAATATCGCCGCGGACCTTGGTCTGAACATGACGCAGGTGGGGCTGGACCTTGAATCGCTGCTCGGAGGAAATTTTGTCAACCGTTTCGATTTGGCCGGACGCAGCTATAAAGTGATTCCGCAGGCGCCCGCGGCCTGGCGCGCCACGCCGTCCATGCTCAAGGATTACTACGTCCATACGCCGGCGGGAGCGATGGTTCCTCTTTCCACGTTCGTGTCCATCAAGCACGTGGTGCAGCCGGAGTTCCTGCCGCAGTTTCAGCAGCTCAACTCCGCGACGGTGCAGGGAGTTTCCACCCCCGGCGTGCCGCTGGGCACGGCCCTGGCGTACCTGAAAACGCTGGCCCGCAAAATTCTTCCCAACGGGTTCGGCATCGATTATGCCGGACAATCCCGGCAGTTTATCCAGCAGGGTGGCGCCATTTATCTTACCTTCGCCCTGGCCATCATCATGATTTTTCTGCTCATGGCCGCCCAATTTGAAAGTTTCCGCGATCCGCTGATCGTCCTGTTCACCGTGCCGATGTCCATTTTCGGCGCCATGATCTTTCTATTTCTGGGAGTCGCCACACTGAATATTTACACCGAAGTGGGTTTGATCACGCTGATCGGCCTGATCACCAAGCAGGGCGTGCTGATCGTCCAATTCGCCAACCAACTCCAGGAACAGGAGGGGCTGGATCGCCGGGCCGCGGTTATCAAGGCCTCCAGTATTCGCCTGCGCCCCATTTTAATGACCACCGGCGCGATGGTCTTCGGCGTGGTTCCGCTGCTGCTCGCTTCCGGCGCCGGCGCCGTGAGCCGGTTTGACATAGGGTTGATGATCGCGTCCGGTCTGGCCATTGGTTGCCTGTTCTCGCTGTACGTTGTGCCGGTGATGTACACCTATCTTGCCACGCGCAAGGAGAAGATCATTCCCGCCGGCGGGGAATCGCCGCCACGCCACGGAATTTCGTAACTGTTCACGCCCCGGGTGTTTTCCGCGTGCGTCCCGACGGGCACGGGTTTTCCCGGTGTGCCGGGCCCGCCAATCACCGCGCCGCCCCAGCCACGCAGCCGCGTGGATCGCAATCCCGCGGCCGTTTTCCGCGCCACCGTGAACGGTTACCGCATGTCTTATCCCGTGAACAATTACGGAATTTGAATATTTTTTCATAAATTTATCGGCACGTAAGTGATTATATGGCCAGCAGTTATAACGTTCCAAGCCATAAACTAAAAAAATTTTCAATTTTTCTCTTGCTTTTTATCGGAAGTGGATTAGACTATCCAAGTATCGGTATATGGCCGCCTCAGCAAATCGCGGCCGCAACGGTGAAAAAAGCTGTGCGTAACGCAAACGAGGCCGAATCATGTTCGTTTGTGAACAAAAAGTAGACGCAGCAAGCTCGGACCTCCCCTTGGGGGGCGGCCTTCCAGGCCGCCATGGTCCTGATCCTCAGTCGGGCCTGATGTCCGACCCCCTTTTAGGTACCGCCGGCGATCCCATCGCGCCGCGCGCCGCTAAGCAATATTGGACGCCGCTTGCATATCAACCAAACGGCCGGCCCCCGGCACTTGCCGGGACTGGGGGGGGGGGGGTGGGTGGAATCAACATATCTATACTATGTCATGTGTTTCCGCGCCCTTGGCGGACAGGGTTTGCGCCTGCCTGCCGATAGGCGTGAATGGACTCAAGCGCCGCAATTACTCCAAGGCAAGTTGCTCTACGGTCAAAGGCCTATCGGCCCCGTGCCTGCCTGCCGGCAGGAGTAGGCAAGGAGGCGATCCATGATTCCTCCGCGTCCCCTTTTTGGCGCCTGGTGGAAAGGTCTGCGGGAGGATCTGAATCCCCTCAACCTGCGCGCCACTCTCAACAAATATTCCCGCTTTGTAAGCGTTCTGGCGGTGCTCTTTCTCCTGGCCCTGGGATACTTCTGGTGGAAGAGTCTGTTTGCTCCCCCGTCTTTCAGCCTCCCTTTACCAGATCAATGCCCCCTCCATTACATTACCGCCATGATCTCCGATGGCCGCGGTGGAGCCTGGGTCGCCGGTGAAGATTCCGGCATCTACCATTATCAGCCTTCCCAGCCCGCTTCGGCCTGGAAGCATTATGACAAGGCCAACTCCCCCGGCCTGGTCAGCAACCATATCTATTCGCTTTGCCTGGACTCCAAGGGCCGCTTATGGGCCGGCACGCTGCGCC
>JAKBMM010000046.1 GCA_021831565.1 Planctomycetota bacterium | reverse complement strand
GACGGACGAAGAAATGAAGCGAGTGAATTTGGAACGCGGTAGGTTTCATGGCGACTGGAACTACACGATTCGGCCTCAATCGACACGGCCAAGTTGATACCTTTATTTATTAACGCAGCCTAAGCCATTCCGGCGCGGGCGCGGCGATACATGGGCCAGGCGGTAACGTCCATCCCCTGAAACACGATTGCCCCGGCATCCGGCGTGATCATTCCCACAATCATTTTGAACAATGTGGTTTTGCCGGCGCCGTTCCGGCCGAGCAATCCGACGATTTGCCGACGGTGCACGATCAGATTTACCTTGTCGATCACCACGCGCCGCTTAAATTGCTTGGTCAGCCCCTGCGCTTGCAGAAGTATCCGCGTATCCCGGGGCGCAGTTTTTCGCCGAAATAATGATCTGATAGATATATTCATATTCGTTAGTGCACCATCAGGAGCCAAGCGCCGGAAATCGTCCCGCCGTTATGACCACAAGTCGGCATGCTTTATCCCCGCGAGTCCTTGGTTATCCATGCTCACTTTATGGCGATTTCGCCGCCATGCCCGTTGTTTCGGATATGTGGCGCACCGCCACGACTGGTCGCGTAACGGCGATGATACCCGCGCCGGTCAACGAGAAGATCGCCACCGGCAGCATCGCCCAGAATGGAGAGATGACCCACAACGAACCGATGACGGCGCTCGAGACAAAATCGCCGACGCCGTTGACGGTCGCCAGAACACCAAATCCGATGCCGCGGCTTTCGTCCGGCAGCACCTGGGCGCTGGTGGAACTTTCGAGGGTTTCCCACACTCCCATGTAAAGCCCGGAGAATCCGAATGCCAGGCCAAAAAGAAACACCGAATGGCCGGCCAGCGCCAGCGCGGCAGCCGGAATCACCGCCAGCGCGTAGCCGATTGCCAGCACGAAGCGTTTAGGAAAATGGTCGGCCAACGCGCCGCTGACGTAGCAGGAAGCGGTATGAATCACGTTATAGCCGACATAGAACAGCATCGCGAGTTGGGCCGCGCGAATGACTCCAAAGCGAGGCGTCCAGGCTTGGGTTGCCCACAAAATCAGGAGCGTATTGGAGAAATCCCCCAGACCAGCGATGCCCACGCCCACAAGATACTGCTTAAAATGCGCCGGCAGTTTTCGAACACCGCGCCAGAGACGTACATGGGGTTGTGCGGTATGCGGTTTTTCGCGCACCATCCAGGCGATCAGCAGCGCCGCGGCTACACCGGGCAGTAGAGTCAGAGCGAACAGCCAGCGCAGCCCCAGTGTCGCGGCCAGAATCAATGAAAGCAAAGGCCCAATGATCGCGCCGGTTGAGTCCATGGCGCGCTCCAGGCCGAAGGCTCTGCCATAGGTCTTGGGAGTTGTGGCTTCGGTCAAAAGGACATTCCGCACCGGAGTCCGGGCGCCACGGCCCAACCAGCCGCCGATCCGGCCCAGTAATACATACCACCACTGCGTAGCCAGCGCAAAACTGGCCATCCCCGCGGCGGTAAGGAAATAGCCGGCGACGGCCAGCGGTTTGCGTTTGGCCAGCCGATCGGAATACAAACCGGAAAGGAGCTTGGCAAAACATGACAGGCCGTCGGCCAACCCTTCAATCAGACCCAGCGTTGCCGATGTGGCTCCGAGGCTCACGAGCAACACCGGCATTGCCGTTGTGGCCATTTCGTGTCCGATATCCGAACACAAGCTTGCCAACCCGATTCCCAATACTGTTGTGGTAAGCCATTTTCCCTTGGATTTCATCAGATATTTCTTTCCATGGCTCGGATCAGGTTACCGGTTGCGCGGACGAACCGATTTTTTGCGTTGGCCCAGTATTGGTGAAAAGCATTTCATGTACTCGCCGCAGTTCTTCGATGTTCCGGTGGACTTGGTCCAGTTGCGCGTTCGAGACGGCTCCGCTTGGCGTTCTGAATCTGGCGGCAAACCGGTCGGATCGTGATTGAAATTCCCGCCGCAGTCCCTCCAAGGCTTCCAATCGCCATGACTCGAGATGATCGAAGTATTTCTTCAAGGTTTGCTCCAACCGGTAACCAATCATTGCGGCAAGTTGATGACGGATAGCCTGTGTTTTCCCACGTGGTCCGCGCCATCTAACTATACCCAGAGATAATGGAGCATCGACGCGAATGGAGCATTCCGGCGGCAGCGGCATGGCGGCCATCGCCGGTACGTCATCGTCATCCATTGATGTGAATCCAGCTTTATGCGACACGGTGAGAATAAGCGAGCGCAAGTCCGCCAGCTCGTCCCGAACTTGACGGCTCAGAAATAGGACGGTTTCGGAGAAGATGCGCCGGATGGCCGCGTTGATGTGGTCCTCATCCGTTGCCGTTGTCGCCAGATCCGCGGCGATGCGTTCGAAAATTCTTTCCGACGTTTGCTCGATTTGTTTGAGATCATTCAATTTCCGGCGGCGGCAAGATTCCAGTTTCGCCGTGATCATGCGCCATTCACCTTCCACGAGCGACCCGGCAGGGTGACGGCGCCGCGTGTCTTGCAACCTGGCCTCCAGGGTGTACAGGACGCCGGCGTAGAGAACTTCCACTTTGCGCGCCAGCGAATCATCCGCACACTGTTGATGAGCGTTTCGCCGCGGGGTGAGAACCCGCTCGACCCAACGATCAGAAAGATCGGCATCCGTTTCTCGAACGCTCACGAAATGAACCGGTAAATCGATGGCGAGCTGATCACGCAGGCGCTCTTTGACGTATCCCAATAGCTGCATTCGGTCGGAAGGCGAAAGGATATCGGCTTTCGTGAGGAGCACCATCGTCTCGGCTCCCGCTTTCGATAATGCATCAATCAGCCCAAGGTCATCGGGTAGAAGCGTTGCGGTGCTATCCACCAGGACCAGCCCCAGATCGCAGCGCGGCAGATAAGCCAACGTCTCGGCAACTCCCCGGCGGGCGAGGGATCCCAGCCCCGGCGTATCGACGAAGGCCATGCCTTGGAGCCGCGGGGATGGTAGTTCGAGTTCCACACGCGACACATGACGCTCGTTGTCAGGATTGCATTGCTCCGTGACAAATTCGCGCAGAGCTTCCGGTGGAAAGATCTCCGCCGCGCGACCGACAAACCACACTTTCGCCTTCGCTATGGAACCATAACAAATACGGGTGGGGAAAGACGTCACCGGCGTCACGCCGACGGGCAGCAGGTCGGTTTGCAGAATGTGATCCAACAAGGATGATTTGCCGCTGCAGACGCGACCGAATACGGCGACTTCCAGATCGGAGCGTTCGGCCCGATCGAGAAGCGCCGCCAGCGTCGTACGAAAATAAGGGAGTTCTTCCTTGACGATACGCGCCAATACCGCCAGCAAGGGTGCGATACGATTATTCCGAGCCGCCTGGTCCATCCGCGCAACGCGGGCTTCCAGATCAGCCGCCGGCGGTTGCAGGAGGCATGCCTCCATCCGGTCGAGCTGATCGAGCAACTCGCCGGCCGCTTCGTGGAGATATTCCGCGACATCCTCCGAAACCATTCCATAAGCTTGCATATATTTTGGCCGTATTTCTTCGATCCAGGTGCGGGCGGACATGAGCGCCGTTCGGAATCCCCAGGAGCCGTTAATCTGTGGCGGCGGAATCGGAGTATGCTCTCGTTGGAGAATGTCCGCCATTTTGGCGCGCAATTCCCGCAATTGGTCTTCCAGCACTTTGTACTGCACCGGTTGCATATCAGACAGGTATAGCGCCAAGGGCGAATCTCCGGCGTGGATCGCCTGCAGCGTGGCGGATAACAGTGCATCGATGCTTTGGAATGTGGCGACGAGACAGCGGCGATGATTTTCATTGAGTTCGCTCATGGCCCATGCCTTTCTATGGAAGACAAGCGTCTTTACTTCGCGAACGGATTTTGAAAGACGGCGGCCGCGCCGAGTCCGGCTTCGATTTCGAGTAAGCGGTTGTATTTGGCGATACGCTCGCTGCGGCAGGCCGAGCCGGTTTTGATCTGACCCCCGCCCATCGCCACGGCGAAGTCGGCGATAAAAGTGTCTTCGGTTTCGCCCGAGCGATGCGAGATGACGTAATTCCAGCCGGCTTTATTACGACACAGGTTGATCGCTTCGATGGTTTGCGTGACCGTGCCGATCTGATTGAGTTTGATCAGCACCGCATTGGTGGTTTTTTCCCGGATGCCGCGTTCAATAAAACGCGTGTTGGTCACATAAATATCATCGCCTACGATTTGTACGCGCTCCCCCAGGGCCGCGGTATGTCTTCGGAAACCGTCCCAGTCGTTTTCAGCCAGGCCGTCTTCCAGCGAGACGATCGGATACTTGTCGATCCACGACCGATAGAGCGCCGTGAGTTCTTCGGCGGTCTTGCGCCCCTGACCGGATCTGGCCAGGTTGTAGACGCCGTCTTCAAAAAAGGAGCTGGCGGCCGGATCGATCGCGATGGCAATTTGACGTCCCGGTTCGTAACCGGCGGCGTGAATCGCCTCAACAATCAATTCGCAAGCCTCTTCGTTGCTTTTGAGATTCGGCGCAAAGCCGCCCTCGTCGCCGACGGAAGTGGAATAGCCTCGCTTACGCAGAAGTCCCTTGAGTTTATGAAACGTTTCCGCGCCGTAGCGCAGAGCCTCGGCAAAGGATGGCGCGCCGATCGGCATGATCATAAACTCCTGAAAATCGACGTTGTTGTCCGCATGTTTACCCCCGTTGAGAATGTTCATCATGGGTACGGGCAAGCGCACGGCCCCCACGCCACCCAAATAGACATAGAGCGGCAGGCCAGCGGCGGCCGCGGCGGCGGACGCCACAGCCATCGACACGCCGAGGATGGCGTTGGCCCCAAGCCGGCTTTTCGTTTGCGTTCCGTCGAGTTTGACCAAGGCGCGATCGATCGCCGATTGCGGGGATACGTCTCGATCACAGATTGCCGGCCCGATCTCACGCTGGATACGGTTAACAGCTTCCAGAACGCCTTTGCCGTTGTAACGCCCCTTGTCGCCGTCCCGCAGTTCCAGAGCCTCGTTTTCACCGGTTGATGCGCCGGAAGGGACGGAAGCCGCCCGGACCATCCCGTTTTCCAATCGCACGTACACCCGAATAGTCGGATTACCACGAGAGTCAAGAATTTCCATCGCCTGGATTGATTCGATCTTCATAATATTTTCCTAAAGAGCAAGGCCGTTTTAATCTCCAAAACATGTGCCTACGTCGCGCGCGGCCAAAAGAAGCGAAGAATCCATCGGCACGCGGCGCTGTTGGCCCACCACTTCGGTGAGGTCGATGTCTGATATCGCCCCCGCACGCATTACCACCAGCCGCCCCATTCTCCCTTGTGCGAGTATTTCGACGGCGGCGTGCCCGAATTGGATGGCCAGCACACGGTCGGCGGGGATCGGCTCGCCACCGCGCTGTACGTGTCCGAGCACCGTCGTGCGCGCCTCGATTCCGGTCGTCTTTTCAATCGCAGTCGCCACGAACTGACCGATGCCGCCCAATCGGACTGGTTCCGGGCTGCTCGGATCAATCCTCGCCACCGCCTGTTTCCCCCCTTTCGGCGCGGCGCCCTCGGCCACACACAGAATGCTTGATCGCTTGCCGCGATTGCACCGGTAGACAACGGCGGCACATACTTTCTCCAGGTCAAAGGCGATTTCCGGAAGCAAGATCACATCGGCACCGCCCGCAATGCCCGCATAAAGCGCAATCCATCCGGCGTTACGTCCCATGACTTCGATCACCATCGCCCGGTGGTGGCTGGCGGCGGTGGTGTGAATGCGGTCGATCGCGTCCGTCGCAATCGACACCGCCGTGCTGAAGCCGAAGGTGATATCCGTTCCGAACAAATCATTGTCGATTGTTTTGGGTACACCGATGCACGGAACACCTTGCGCAAGCAAATGGGCGGTGACGGCCATCGACCCATCTCCCCCGATGACGATCAGGGCGTCGAGCTGGCGCAATTCGATATGCTCCAGGCATCGGTTCGTCACGTCGACAAATTGCGCACCACCATTATTTTTTGTCGGGTAACGCCGCGGATCACATTTGTTGTTCGTGCCGAGGATCGTTCCTCCAAGCGTGAGGATGTTGCTGACATCCGCATCCCGGAGTTGCTGCATGCGGTTCTGGATGAGGCCTATAAAGCCATCCTCAATGCCCCATACATCGATGCCATATCGCCGCATGGCGCTCTTGGCGATGGTGCGAATCACCGCATTGAGACCGGGGCAATCACCTCCGCTGGTGAGAATACCCACGCGATTCATTCGCCGTTTGGAGCCGATAAGTGACGATTTTGTCCCCGGCGCCGTGGAAGATGAAGGCGTTGGCGAACTTGTATGGTTGAGCAATTCGCTCATCGCGCACACTCCTACATTTCGTAGGAGTCATTAGCGCGGCCCGGGGCGGGCTAGCGATTCCGGTGAACTCCATCACCGCAGGACCACAGAACCAGCCCTGCACAAATCATACTAGCGGATAGTGCTTGCGGGGTCAAATCGGGGGCGGGCCGGGTCGGAAATTTGACGGACCCGAGACGGCGCGATAACATGATCTTGACTTGACAGGTGATGGAGTTCACCTCAAACCGCTCGCCCGTATCCGGTCGCGCCGATGACTCCTGGCATGATCAACAGGAGCTTGGGTGATGCCAATATCTTCCACCAACGAAGTTGTTTCCCCCGCGGGTTTGCGGGTGCGAATTTTGATCCTGTCGGACATTCACGCCAACCCTTGGGCGTTGCGCGCCATTGAGAAGGATGTGGGCCGGGTGGATTATGTCCTTTGTGCCGGCGACGTCGTGAATTATGGTCCAGAGCCAGGCGCGTGTATCGCCTGGCTGCGCGAGCGCGGAGCAATTGTGGTGCGCGGCAATCATGATCACGCGGTCGCTTTTCATGGCGACCCCCGGGCCGCCCCGGCCAAAGCGCCGCTGGCCCTGGCGATGCGGGATTGGACGCGCCGGCAGTTATCCACCGATGATCTGGCGTGGCTGGCGCGTCTTCCCGTGCGTCTGACCTGGCGGTTGGATGGACTGGATTTTTCGCTGGTTCACGCCACGCCTTTCGATCCGCTTTTTGATTACCACCTGACCCCGCAAGCAGACCCGGAACAGTTGGACGTGCTTCTGGCGGGCGCGCCAAGCGATATCATCGTTGCGGGCCACACGCATCTGCCGCTGCTTCGCAGCCACCGCCGGTTTGAAATCATTAATCCGGGATCGGCGGGCCAGCCTTTAGACGGAGATTTTCGGGCCGCCTATGCCCTTTGGGAAAACGGGCGAACTGTGCTTGGTCGCACGGCTTATGATGTCAGCGGGATATCCCAGGCCATCGACGCACTGCCTCTGCGCACCGCCCAACGCCGCCAGTTGCAACTGGCGGTATGCGAAGGAAGATTATGATAAGGCCGCCGGGGGATTTGATATGACCCGCCGCCGCAAAAAAATTGAAACCGATGAGATGTGCCGGCGGCGGGAAGAGGCGATGCGCCCGTCGCCATACCTGGGCTATGATCATCATCAACTGGGCTGCTATTTCCTCCAGCGGGAGGTGTTGGAATTGGCGGAAATGGAACTGCGACGCGGCGTGTGGCTGAATCCTTTTGAAAAGTTGTTTCAGATTGATCTGGCGATCTGTCTGCTGCGGCAAGGCAAGGTCCGGGAAGCCCGCGAATGGTCGAGTAAATTGGCGGACGCCTGGCCGAAAGATCGGATGGTCGCCCAACTGGTCAACCGGCTCGCGGCGGCGAACGCGCCGGCGCACCCGCCCGGGAAGCCCATTCGCACAAGGAAGAAAATATGACGGCGCCTGTATATTAAGGAAGCGGAAACATTGGCCAGGGGTCAACATGTTCCAACCACGCGGCCCTTCCACCGCAGGATTGCGGATGTGAATATTTGATCCTGGCGGGATTATCACGCCAGCCTTGTCGGCGTGGCGCGCCGGCGAAGGGAATGTGGATATGAAATGGGTATAAGGTTGATCGCCATGACGGAACAACGCCAACCCGGTCCACCCGCGGACCATCACATCGGCTTTTTTAAATTACTGGAGTTTATGGAACAGCCCGGCTGTCCGGTTTGCCGCATGGCACAAGCGGAAATCATCCGGGAAATGGAGCATTTCTTATACGAATCCGTCAACGATCCGGAACTGCGGCGCCGGATGCGCGCCGACGGCGGCCTGTGCCCGACGCATGGCGGGTTGCTTGCGGAAAAATCCGACGCCCTGGCCGGCAGTATTCTTGTCGGCGATTGGCTGGCGGCCGCCAGGGACCGGCTAAAGGAAAGCGGCAAGGCCGGGACCGGCGCCGCCGGCCGCGGCGCCGCGTCCTGTCATTTCTGCCGGATCGACCGGGCCGCGCAGCGGCGCATCATCCTGCAACTGGCCGACAATCTGGCGGACGATCAATTGCAGGCGCGCTGGTCCGGTCCCGTGATGTTGTGTGTAACCCATTTGCAAACGTTGGGCCATCTCACACGCCACCGGGCGATATTCCAACAAGTGTTCGCCGTGCATGTGGAGAAGAAATATCAACATATATTGGATCAAATGGCGCTAACCATCGCCAGGCATGACTACCAGCGGACCGGGGAGCCGCTCGGGGAAGAAAGAAACGCCTGGCGGACGGCGCTGGCGACGTTGTGCGGAACGACCGTACAAGCGTGATTATGTCGTGCGGAATGACTTGACAACGGCGGCGGCACTTCCATAATATTTTGAAAATCCAGGGGATGGAGTCCCCCGGTTAATCGTCTCGCGAGCATTCGGGACTGATGACTCCTGGTGAACCGCCGGCGCTTATGCCACACCTCGTGGCGCGGCGCAGACGGTGGAAGCCGGGAGGTTAAAATGACCGGGACTGTATTACTCTATCCGCAATGGAATCCCGCCTTTCGGCTGCTCGCAAACGAGCAGCCGCCGGTCAGCGGCGTTGTGCATATCCTTGCCACCTCCCCCACTTTATTCCACGCCGAGGCGGCCGCATGATACGGATGATCGCTTACAATCTGCTGCAGATGCTGGTGGTGCTGGGTTTTTCGCCGCTGGTCGCCGGCATACTCAACCGGCTCAAGGAAATGGTGCAGTCCCGGCGCGGCCCGAGCATTTTCCAGCCCTATCGCGATCTGCGCAAGCTGTTCCATAAGGACCAGGTCTTTTCCGAACAGAGTTCGTGGATTTTCCGGTTCACACCGTACATCGTCTTCACCGCGCCGCTATTTGTAACGCTGTTGATTCCGGTTTTAACGAGTTATCCGTTGTTTTTCGCCTTCATGGGTGACATGCTCGGCGGCGGATTCGTGCTGGCGCTGGGAGGATTTTTCGCCGCTCTGGCGGCGGTGGACGCCGCCAATCCTTATGGCGCGATGGGCGCCAGCCGCACGCGCATGGTGGGTTTCCTGGCCGAACCGGTCTTCATGATTGTGTTTTTCACCGTGTCTTTTGTCGCCGGCTCAACCATCCCGTACATCGTCCAGCAGGCCTGGGTGCATCCCCTGGCCAACTTCTTTGAACCTTCCCACATCTTGCTGCTGCTAGCCTTCCTGATGCTGATCCTGGCGGAAGGCGGGCGAATTCCGGTGGACAATCCTGCGGGCCATTTTGAGCTGGCAATGATCGACGAATCCAAAGGTCTGGAATACTCCGGCCGCGGCGCCGCCCTGATGAAATGGGGCGGCTACATGAAATTTTTTGTCCTGCTGTGCATATTTCTCAATGTGCTTCTGGCGCCGTGGGGACTGGCGGCGGGTACGGCGCCGGCGCCTGTGCTGTTGGCGATTCCGCTGATCCTGCTGAAAATTTTCATCTTCCTGCTGGTGCTGGTTGTCATTGAGTCGTCGCTGGCCAAACTGCGGCTCTTCCGCATCACCGAGTTTCTCGGAGCGGCTTTCATCATATCGGTGGCGGCGATGATCATGCGGGTATTTACCTTTTGACGTAGAGAACTTATTCCTATGGAATCGTTACCGATCAAGCTTCTGGAAAATCTCAACGCCCTGGCGGGCGGATTGTTTCTGCTCTGCGCCTTTGGCATGGTGGCGACGCGCCAGGTGCGGGGGTGTCTGCATTTTTTCATAGCCCAGGCGCTTTTTCTGGCCATGTCCGCGTTTATCCTCGGCGCATTGCTCCATTCCTGGGACGTGCTGGCGGTCGGGGTTATCAACGTTATCACCAAACCTTTTCTGATTCCCTGGGTTCTCCAAAGAAACGTGCGGGGCGAAATGTACAGCCGCCGGGAGATTGACCAACTTCTTAACATCCCCACTTCGTTGTTGATCGCTTTGGCGCTGGCCATTGCAGCCTGTTTTCTGGCGCTGCCGCTGCTGCGAGCGGCGGGCGGTGGCGGATTCGCCGCGGTTAACCTGCCCATCGGACTGGCCGGTCTTTTGCTCGGCGCCTACACCGCCTGTGTGCGGCGCCAGGCGGTACCGCTTCTGCTGGGGTTATTGGCGATGGAGAACTCGGCCTTCTTTGCGGGAATTGCTATTGCGCCCGCCCTTCCGTTCCTGGCGGAAGTAGCGGTCACTTTTGACGTTTTAATGCTGTCGTTTATCGTCGGACTGCTTACCCGCACCATCCACGAACATATCGGTACAACCGAGGTCGGCGCACTGACCACCTTGCAGGAGCAGCCCCAACCATGAGCCTGATTGCGATTCTGGTTTTGCCTCTGGCGGCAATGGTCTTATGCCTGGTTCCGCTGGAAAAAATATCTTCGACTCTGGCGGGGTGGATCGCGCCTGTGGCGACGCTGCTGGCCGCCGCGGCGGTCCTGGCGCTGGCCATTGGCGACTCCCTGCATGTGGCCGCGGGAAATTCCATCATCGCCATTGCAAACTGGATTCAACTCGACGGTTTGAGCGCCTTGATTCTGCTGCTGGTAGGCCTGGTTGGAACGACGGCGGCGCTGTTTTCATGGGGTTATATGGCCCGGCGCGCGCACGGCGAAAAACGCCGGCGCCTTTACTACGTACATTTCAACCTGTTTTTCTTCGCGCTTCTGGCCGTGCCCCTGGCCGTCGAACCGAATTTGGTATGGGTCGCGATCGAATTTACGGCGTTGTTTTCGGTCTTGCTGGTGGCTTATGAAAATACCCACGAAGCACTGGAGGCGGCGTGGAAATACATCGCGATGATGTTCATGGGCGCGGCGATCGCCCTGTTCGGTTTCCTGATTTTATTCTGGGCGTTCAAACTCGGCGGCGGGGTAACCTACACGTGGGCGGGGCTTCGCGCCGCCGCGCCGCACATGCCGCCCGTGCTGACCAAGACCGCATTCCTGATGATTCTGGTCGGCTTCGGGATGAAAGTCGGATTCGTTCCCATGCATACCTGGCTGCCCGACGCCCACAGCCAGGCGCCTTCGCCCGCGTGCGCGTTGCTATCAGGCTTGAAAACAACCGTCGCGCTTTACGCCATCCTGCGACTCCTGCCGTTGCTGCCTCCGAACCACACCGCGACGTGGCTGCTGACCATCGGCCTGATTTCGGTCGGCGCCGCGTCCTTTCTGCTGCTGCAAGTGCGCGATTACAAACGTCTCTTTGCGTACTCCACCGTCGAACACATGGGAATCATCTGCACCGCCGCCGGATTCGGCACGGCCAGCGGCTATTACGGAGCGATCATGCAGATGCTCGCGCACAGCGTGACCAAATCGTTCTGCTTCCTCGCCGCCGGTGCGGCCGTTCTGGCCGTAAATACCCGCCAGATTGCTTCGGTACGCGGGCTGATTCGCATCTCGCCCGCCGCAGGCGCGGCGTTGCTTTTCGGCGGGCTGGCCATCGCCGGCGCTCCGCCATTTGCCGTATTCTTAAGCGAGTTTTCGATTCTCAAGGCCGGCCTGATGCAGGGGCGATACCTGGCGACCGCCCTGTTGGCGCTGTTCATCGGCATCGCGTTCTTCGGCATCCTGGGGGGGCTCAATCGCATGGTATTCGGCCGGCCGATGGGCGATCCGCCGCCACCGCGAACACGCCTGCCATTCACTTGCGTGCTGGCGCTGCTTCTGGGGGCCGTGCCGATCCTCGTGCTCGGCGTGTATCAGCCCAGGCCGCTGCATGAGCTTCTAAATAAGGCCGTGGCCACGATACATTTTCAGATAGAGCCTGGCTCCCGGAACGGGCGGCGGCCCGCCAAGCGGACCACAGTCGGTTTGACCCGGCGGACGGGACGTCCGCGCACCCCAACAGGTAAAGCGCCATGAACTTAAGCGATCTATCCCAACAGATGGCACAACGCTGGCATGACCAGGTGCGAGTGCGCACGGAGCCGCACGGGCCGTGCGGCGAAGTGGAATGCCCCGCCGGGCTGCTCCCCGAAATCGCCCGCTGGCTTTTCGCCGAATTGGATTACAGTTTCGCGGGATTGATCGTCGAAGAAGACCCGGCACAGTGGGTGTTGCGCTACGAATTTCACCGCGCGCGGGAAGACGTTCCGGTGCAAGTCGTCGTGCGCCGCGCTCTGGCCGAGAGAACGTTTCCGAGCATCAGCGACTGCGTGCATGCGGCGGACTGGCATGAGCGCGAAGCGGAAGACATGTTTGGCCTCATATTTGAAGGCCATCCCCGGCTGGGCGATTTTATCCTGCATGATGATGTATGGCAGGAGGGCGTCGAACCCATGCGCCACAAATTCCAGACGTCCCTGGCCCCGCCGGAGCGCCGTCCCAATCCCCACTGGAGTCTGCGCCGCATTGTCCAGACGCCGGGCGCCTTCGCCATGCCCATCGGCCCGGTCTTTTCCGGTCTGGCCGAGTCGGTTCATTTTCAACTGGAAACCGTTGGGGAAGATGTCATCCGTTGTATTCCGCGACTGTTTTACAAATATCGCGGAATAGAAAAGATCGCCGAAGGCCGTGCACCGCAAGACGCTCTGTTGCTGGCGGAGCGATTTTGCGCCACGTCGGCGTTTGCGCACGCGCTGGCTTTCTGTCAGGCGATGGAAACCATCGGCGGCGTGGAGCCGCCCGGCCGGGCGAAAACACTGCGCGTGTTCCTCGCCGAACTGGAACGCTTGCGTCATCATGTCGCGGCGATCGAAGGTATCTGCGAATCAACCGCGCTGGCCGTGGCGGCCAGCCAGATGGCGCTCCTCCAGGAAGAGTTGTTGCGGCTCAGTGGCGCGTTAACGGGACATCGCTATTTGTTCGGTTTGCTCACGCCGGGCGGGCTCAAGTGTGATCTGGAGGATGACGCCTGCCAGCGGGCGATCGCCGCCGCGCAGGACATTTTGCGGCGGCTGCGGCAGTTGGAAAAGATGCTGCAATTTTCCAGCAGCTTTCTCGACCGCCTGGAAGAAGTCGGCGTGGTTGGCGCCAAAGACGCACGCACGCACGGCTTGGTCGGCCCGGTCGCGCGCGCCTCCGGCGTGGTCCGCGACGTGCGCAAGGCACTGCCCTACTGCGGTTATGAAGCCTTCAACTTCGATGTGCCGATAGAGCACGAAGGCGACGGTTACGCCCGGCTGCGGATTCTGTTTGCGGAGGCGGCGCAATCAGCTTCCCTTATGCAGCAAGCCGGCGCCGCGTTGCGTCCGGGTCCGATCCATACGCCCTGCCCGTCCCGGCCGGGTGCGGCGCTGGGCTGGGTCGAAGCCCCGCGCGGCGCGGCGTTTTGCTGGCTGCGAATCAGCGAAGCCGGCCAGGTGGCCCGTTATCGCCTCATGCCCCCTTCATTCGCCAACTGGCACGGCCTCCACCTGGCCACGGAAAACTTTGCGTTCCAGGATTTTCCGATCATCCTGGCCACATTTGACCTTTCGGTGGCCGAAAACGATCGCTGAAAACCTGACCAAGGAGCGAAACATGAGCCAATGGGTTTGTAGAGGAATTAAGACCCGGATCAAAACGACGCATTATCCGGCGCAAGCGGAAACGGCCCCGGGCGTCTCGCCTGGTTTGCCGCTGGGCGGAGCGTACGCCGCCGCCGTTGCGTCACTGGTGAATCTCTGTCCGACGAAAGCAATCAGCCCGGGTCTGGTCAAGGATTCGCTCATCGTGGACTACCGCCGTTGCATCCACTGTTTTCGTTGTGTCCGCGGCGCAACCACGCCTATGCGTTGGGATCAAGGCTGGCAATGGGCGGCGGACGGCCAAAAATGCGACAGCGTTGCCCCCGGATCCGAAGGGAACCGTCTGGGCCGTGTGTTTGCGCATTCCGTACACATTATTGTCGTGGACGCGGGCGACTGCGGCGCTTGTTTAAATGAAGTCAAGCAACTCAACAACCCCTATTACAATATGCACCGCCTGGGATTTTTCCTCACGCCCACGCCGCGCCATGCGGATATTCTGCTCGTGGTCGGACCGGTCACCGAGCACATGCGGTTGCCGCTGCTGAAAACCTACGAGGCGATGCCGACACCCAAGCGCGTGATCGCCGTCGGCGCCTGCGCGCTCTCCGGCGGCGTGTTCGGCCCAAGCTTTGTATCGGGCGCGGGGGTGGCCCAGACGCTTCCGGTGGATGTGCAAGTGCCCGGCCATCCCCCGCCGCCGCTGGCTATTTTGCATGGCTTGCTGGTGGCGGTGGGACGCCAAACACCGGCATCGATCACTTCTCCCGCCCCGATTCTCCCAGAGGCGACCACACGATGATTGACACCGGCGCATTGATAAGCGTGTTCTTCCTGATATGCGGCGCAGGCATCGTGTTGGCGCTGCTGATTCCCGACCGCGGCAATCCGCACTGGCTTGCCGGGATTGGTTCGCTGGCCTCGCTTGTGCTGTTGGGGGTGAGCGGCAAAGTGTTGTTGGGCGGGGGATCCTGGAGTATGTCGTTATGGACCGTACCCGGTCTGACCACGCTGTCGTTGAATATGGATCGGCTTTCCGCGTTGTTTATTTTCGTCGCGGGGCTGGTGTTTCTGCCCGTTTCGATCCATGCCTCCACCAGCCTGCCGCGTTACTTGAAACACTACAGCCTTCGGGCTTTCTCGGTGTTGTATCTGGCGCTCCTGGCGGCCATCGTTCTGGTGCTCATCGCCGCCGATGTGTTTTCGTTCATGCTGGCCTGGGAAGCAATGTCCATCCTCTGTTATCTTCTGGTCAACTACGAACACGAGCGATCGGAGCATACGCGTTCGGGCTACCTGATGCTGGCGATAAGCGAAGCGGGCGCGCTGGCGGCGATGGTGGGATTCCTAATCCTGGGGGTTGCCGCGGGTTCGCTGGAATTTCCCGCGCTCCGATCCGCCGCCGCGGGATTGGGCACAGGCGCGCGTTGGGCCGTATTTCTGCTTACGTTCTTCGGTTTCGGGGTCAAGGCGGGACTCGTGCCCGTTAACTTCTGGCTGCCGCGCGCGTATAGCGACTCGCCATCGGCGTTCGTGCCGGTGCTGGCGGGTGTAACCTTGAACCTCGGCTTTTATGGCATCATCCGCGTGAACGTCGACCTGTTACCCATGACCCTGGTCGTGCCGGGACTGGTCGCGCTGGTTATCGGAACGATCTCCGCTCTGGTGGGAATTCTTTACGCCACCACGAACAACGACCTCAAGACGATGCTGGCCCACAGTTCCATTGAGAATGCGGGCATCATTGCCGCCGGCCTGGGCGCGGGCTTCGTTTTCACCGCCTGCCGACAACCCGTGCTGGCGGGCATCGCTTTCATCGCGGCCCTGTACCAGATCATCAACCACTCCGTGTACAAAGCGCTGCTGTTTCTTGGCGCGGGAACGGTGGACGAACGCACAGGGACGCGCGATCTGGACAAGTTGGGCGGACTGATTCGCCTGATGCCGTGGACCGCCGCCGCGTTTCTGGTTGGGGCCTTGGCGATCTCGGCTATGCCGCCGTTCAACGGCTTCGTAAGCGAGTGGCTCACGCTCCAGGCGCTGTTGCGCAGCGCCGAACTTTCCTCGATAGCCGTGCGCATTGTCTTTGCCTTATGTGGAGCGGGACTGGCGCTCACGGCGGCCTTGGCTCTCACGTGCTTCGTCAAGGCGTTCGCGATGGGCTTCCTCGGAATGCCGCGTTCCGCGCCGGCCGGCAAGGCCGTCGAAACACACCGTGGAGCGCTCGTGTCGATGGGATTTCTGGCCGTGCTTTGCGTGGCGCTGGGTGTCCTGCCGACCTACGTCATTCCCGTGTTGAGTCGAACGCTCGCGCCTGGGATGGGCGTCGGCGCGGCCCATGCGCTCGTGCCGCCGTTTTTCGCGGGCAGCCCCGGCCACAAACAGTTACCCCGCGCATTCATGGCGGGTTTTCATAATATCGGCGCCCAGGTGGGAGAGAATATTTTGCCCGGACGTGGATTGGTGGTGCTGCATCGCGGCGGGACGGCCAATCCGGTGGTGTTCGCCATGTCCACGTTTTATATGGCGGCGGTGCTGGTGGGCATGGTATTGATCACCTGGCTGATCGTGCGCTGGCTTACACGCCGGCGAACCGTGCGGGTGCGCGCGCCATGGGATGGCGGCGTACACCGTTTGCGACCCGATATGACTTATACCGCCACCGGCTTTTCCAATCCCGTGCGCGTGATTTTTGACGCCATCTTTCAGCCCACAACGGTCGAGGACACGCGCCAGACGGTCGCGCAGCACTTTCGCACCGCCATCCGTCGCGAGAAAGAGCACGTTCACCTGGTGGACAAACTGGTCCTGCAACCCGTCAAATCCGCCGCGTTGCGGTTGGCGCGCGGCCTGGCGGCTTTGCACCACGGGCGCATCAGCTCTTACCTTACCTATACGCTGTTGTCGCTTCTGCTTGTGCTGGTTGTGTTTTTGTTGCTCCCGGCGTTGTAGCGGGCTGGTCCGGCCGCGGCAGGTCAAGGTGCTGGTGGAAGAGATTTTATGAACGTGGACGTACATCCGCTCGATCAAAAGGAGGCGGAGAACGGCGTGTCTAAAAGGCGCCACCCCGCGCAATACCGGCGCGCCGGGATTGTGTCCACCATCTTCCATGTGCCGTTCCATCCCGCGCTGAACGGAGAATAGCGAGGATGCCATGAGTATGGTCGGCTTGCCGCTTACTCTGATTTTTGCGCTCTGCGGCGCGGGCGCCTTGTTGGGGTTTATGATTCCGGAACGACGCAACCCCGCGTTGCTGGCCTGGGTTGGCTCGTTAGCCGCGTTGCTGGCGCTGTGGACAGCCGGATATGCGCTATTTTCCGACCGGGTGTTTCACGGTGATCTCTGGACGATTCGCGCGGTGGGAACGCTGCATGTTTCGCTCGATCACCTGTCGGCTCTCTTTGTGTTCGCGGCGGCTCTGGTGGTCCTGCCCAGTTCAATTTTCTCAACGAGTTACCTTCGGCGATACCTGGGACGCTACAGTCTGAAAACTTTCAACGCCTGGTATCTGCTGCTATTCGCCTCGATTGTATTGATCCTGATTGCACACGACGTGCTGCTGTTTCTGCTGGCCTGGGAAGCCATGTCCATCTTGAGTTACCTGCTTGTCAACTTCGAGCACGAGCGCGACGAGTCCAGCCGGGCGGGTTTCCTTATGCTGGCGATGGGCGAAATGGGATTCGTGGCTCTCGCCATCATCCTGTTATTCCTGGCGGTGCGAGCGGGATCGCTCCAGTTTTCGGCGTTGCAAGCGGCAAGCGCGGGATTGAGCGCCACCGCTCGCTGGATCGTATTCCTGGTGACGTTCTTCGGGTTCGGCGTCAAGGCCGGTCTTGTTCCCGTCAATACCTGGATGCCGCGCGCCCACCCCGCCGCGCCGGCGAATGTTTCCGCGATTCTCTCCGGGGTGATTTTGAACCTGGGGCTTTATGGCATCATCCGTATGAATCTCTATCTCGTGCCTGTGACCATGCTCGGAGCGGGCGTGGTCGTGCTGATCGTCGGGACCATATCGGCTCTGGTGGGAATTTTGTACGCCAGCACCGAGAACGATCTCAAGACCATGCTGGCCCACAGCTCCATTGAAAACATCGGAATCGTTACGGTGGGTCTGGGAGCGGGTCTTGTCTTCACGGCGTTCCATCTGCCGGTTCTGGCCGCCATTGCTTTTGTAGTTGCCATGTATCACATGATAAATCACTCCATGTATAAGACGCTGCTGTTTCTGGGAGCCGGAGCGGTGGACAACGCCGCCGGAACCCGCGACATGAACCGGCTCGGCGGGCTCATTCGTCTTATGCCGGCGACGGCTCTGCTGTTCCTGGTTGGCGCTCTGGCGATATCGGCCATGCCTCCCCTCAACGGTTTCGTGAGCGAATGGCTGACACTGCAAACCTTGTTGCGCAGCGCCGAAATTCCTTCAACACCGATTAAGATTGTCTTCGCTCTGTGCGGAGCGGGGCTGGCTCTGACCATCGCCCTGGCGGTGACTTGCTTCGTCAAGGCATTCGCGATGAGCTTTCTGGGCATGGCGCGCAGCACCGCCGCCGGCGCGAGCCGCGAGGCGCCCCGTTCGATGCTTATCGGCATGGCCATTCCCGCAATTCTGTGCGTTCTTCTGGGGCTTACGCCCACGTGGATCCTCCCCCTGCTCAATCGAATCCTCCACAAAGTGACGAACTCCCTGGCGGCCCACGCGCTCGTGCCGCCGTTTTTCGCGGGCAGCCCCGGCCACAAACAGTTACCCCGCGCATTCATGGCGGGTTTTCATAATATCGGCGCCCAGGTGGGAGAGAATATTTTGCCCGGACGTGGATTGGTGGTGCTGCATCGCGGCGGGACGGCCAATCCGGTGGTGTTCGCCATGTCCACGTTTTATATGGCGGCGGTGCTGGTGGGCATGGTATTGATCACCTGGCTGATCGTGCGCTGGCTTACACGCCGGCGAACCGTGCGGGTGCGCGCGCCATGGGATGGCGGCGTACGCCGTTTGCTGCCCGAAATGACTTATACCGCCACCGGCTTTTCCAATCCCGTGCGCGTGATTTTCGACGCCATCTTTCGGCCGACCATCGCCGGTGACACCAAACAAACTGTGGCGGAGCATTTCCGCACGGCGATTCAGCGCCAGCGGCAAGAAGTGCATATCGTGGATCGGTTGGCCCTGCAACCCATTAAATCCGTCGCGTTGCGGTTGGCGCGCGGCTTGGCGGCCTTGCACCACGGGCGTATCAACATGTACATCGCCTACGGACTCCTCTCGCTGCTGCTCGTGTTGGCGCTGGGTTGGTTGTTGTAAGAGTCTCCGGCGCCCCGCCTGCCGGCGCCGGACTCCATCGCTTGCCGTTTTTTTACCCAAGCGCCATGATACGAACCACACGAAACCGCCAGAGCTGCGGCGCCATGGCGGAAAGCCGGGGAGGCGCCCCGGTTTCGATAGCCGCCTGTCTGCGTGCGGGCGCACCCAGGCGGATCGGAAGCGGCCGCGGGATGGTTCGTATGGATTTATGCAACAATATATTATTTAACGGCGCCGCCATGAACCTCGGCAATATCATGAAACTATCCAACGCCCGGACGCGCTCCATCACGGCGGAAAACGTGTACGGGGAAAAAGGACGGGGCGGTATGGCCGAGGTCACCGACACGCCGCAGCCCGAAGTCTTGCGCCTTGGCCAGCACTGGTATCCGCAGACCGCCGCCCGCGATCTGGGACGAACCTGGAAGGTTCGTCCGTGCCTTACCCTTCTTGAACAATCCACCACTACCATCATGGATGTGGCCGGCCCCGGCGTGATTCAACATATTTGGATCACGGTTGACGCGGCGCGGTACCGCGACCTGGTTTTGCGCATGTACTGGGACGCGGAAGATACGCCCAGCGTCGAGGCGCCCATCGGCGATTTCTTCTGTAACGGCTGGAAAACGCGAGCCAACGTACAAGCCCTGCCGATCAACGTGAATCCGTCGGGCGGCTTCAACTGTTACTTTCCGATGCCGTTCCGTAAACATGCGAAGATAACAGTTGAAAACCGCGCCCCGAAGGAAGTGGGCGGCTTCTACTATGCCATCAACTACGCCCTGACCCCCATCGATCCGGACGACGCCTATTTTCACGCCCAGTTCCGCCGCACGAACCCGCTGGCTTACCGCGAAAACTACGTGATTCTCGACGGCGTGCGCGGCCAGGGTCAGTACGTGGGCGTCTATATGGCATGGCAGCAAAACTCGCAAGGCTGGTGGGGCGAGGGGGAAATCAAGATATTTCTCGATGGCGACAAGGAATTTCCCACGATCTGCGGCACCGGTACGGAAGACTACTTCGGCGGCGCATGGGGTTTCGGAGAGACTTTTTCCGCCCCTTTTCTCGGATATCCGCTGGGTAGCTGCGATGGTAGACCCGGCACACGGCATGGGCTTTATCGCTTCCACATTATGGATCCGATTCGCTTTGCCAGAGATATTCGAGTTACCATGCAGGCCCTCGGATGGCGGAGCGAAGGCCGTTATTTACCCTTGCAAGACGACATCGCCTCGGTGGCGTACTGGTACCAGGCGGAACCGCACGCCTCATTTGTAAAACTCGGTGATCGCGATGAGTTGGAAGTGATTTGAGCGGTCTGTGGTATAAAATAGCGCCTTGAAAAACAACCTTTTTAGTTAGCGGCGTGGCGATCAAAAGCTAACCAGCAAACATGACGAAATCGGGGCCAAACGATGAAAACACGGGAAAGCGGGATGCCCGAAGATGCCCTGTGGAGCCAATTCTTTAACCCACCCGCCGTGCTGAGAAAACTGGGGCTGATATCCCAATGCGGCGATGCGGTGGACTTCGGCTGCGGCTACGGCACATTTGCCATTCCCGCGGGAAAAATTATTCGGGGACATGTCCACGCCCTGGATATTGATCCGGCCATGGTGGCCGCAACCCAGGCCCGCGCCCAGGCGGCCGGGCTTGTCAACGTGCGGGCGCAAGTGCGCGATTTTATCGCCGACGGCACGGGCCTTCCCGATGGCGTCGCTGATTACGCGATGCTTTTTAACATCCTGCACGCGGAGGACCCGCTGGTGCTGCTGCGGGAAGCATGGCGCGTGCTGAGAGTCGGCGGGCGAGTGGGAATTATGCACTGGCGATTCGATCCGACCACCCCGCGCGGCCCGAGCATGGCCATCCGGCCGAGACCCGAACAGTGCCGGTCCTGGGCACAGCAGGTAAACTTTCGCCAGGATGGTCCGGAATTGATTGACCTGCCGCCATTTCATTACGGCCTGGTGTTTCGAAAATCGGTCGCGTCAAATCTTGTGTGTAAAGACAGGGGGACAAGCAGGGCATCGTCAGGCAACCTTTCGTAGGTGCCGGCACCGCGGCACCCGCACCGGGTCCAATGGCCCCAATGCCGTGCGCCAGTGCTTCCGCAGGTAGTAACCGTTGCGGTAGGCACGTCGTTCCGCCGCGCTGCGATGCGGCGCGGCCTGAACATACTCATCCCGCCAGATCTCCATCGTTCCTTCCAGCAGGTTGCAGAGCAGCCGGCGGCCTTGGGTGCTCCAATCGCCCCAGAATTCCTCCGGGTCCTTGACCAGACTCCACGGATTCGGCATCCTGTTGCCATACGACTCCAGTTCCGATGCTAACCAACGCATGGGCGTGTCCTCCTAAAAGACGGTCTGAACAACCTGAGGATACGCCCTGCTTTTTCTCCCGCACAACCATTACACACAAAAGAATACGCCACCTTCGGGCAAATCACCTTGCCGCGGCGTTAAAGTTCTGCTAATTTTCTTCTGCCTTGTGCGCCGGAACGGCGCGGTCCAGGCTCTATCAGGAGGAAGCCTTGTGCGCCGGCGATGCAGCAGCCGGGCGGGCATCCGTAACCAAAAAGGACCGAGTCCCCGTGAGCAGTTCCAACGGAATCAACAACGGCTCCGCCCCTGGCTGGTACGCCGCCATCGCCGGTGAGAGGTTGGACACCGCCGTGGAAAGCGAAAGAAGGCGAACGCGTCCAACGGAGAGGGATGAAATACAAATCAGTCTCCAGCGGGCGAAGAACCGCTTGTTCTCCCAACACCATTCGGAAGGCTACTGGGTGGGCGAACTCCAGGGCGACAGCATTCTCGAATCAGAATATATTCTGCTCAAATTCATTCTCGGTCAGGAAGACGACCCCGCCCTGAAGTTCATCGCCAACTATCTTCGCCGGCTTGAGCAGCCGGAGGGCGGATGGAATCTATTCCCCGGCGGCAAGCATGATCTCAATGGAACCGTCAAGGGCTATTTTGCCCTCAAGCTGATGGGGGATGACCCCGAATCTCCCCACATGCAAGCGGCCCGGCAGGTGTGCCGGGAACTCGGCGGCGCCGAGCAATGCAACAGCTTCACCAAGTTTTACCTGGCCGCCCTCGGGCAGATCAGTTACGACGCCTGTCCCGTTATACCCCCGGAAATTATTCTTCTGCCCAAATGGATGTACTTTAATCTGTACGCCGTCTCGGCCTGGAGCCGCACCATGATCCTGCCGCTGGCGATTGTGGGCGCCCGGAGGCCCATCCGAAAGTTGCCGCCGCAGCGGAGCATCGCGGAGCTTTTCAACAACCCCGAAGCCGCCAACAGCCCGTCCCAGCGACTCAAGGGTCTTCCGCGAAGCTGGCGGGAAATGTTTCTGCTGCTGGATCTTTCCCTGAAGCGTTATGAAAAGACCGTGGTCACGCCGCTGCGTCCGCGGGCCATGCGCGAGGCGGAAAAATGGCTCATCGAGCACATGGAAGGTTGCGACGGCCTGGGCGCTATATTTCCACCCATGGTCTATATCCTAATCGTACTGCGGGCGCTGGCTTATCCCGACGATCACCCGCTGGTGATGAAAGCCCAGAAAGATCTACGCGATCTGTTCATCCAGGAAGGCGACACGATTCGCATCCAGCCCTGCTGGTCTCCGGTTTGGGACACCGGCATTGCCCTGCACGCCCTGGCCGAAGCGGGTATGTCGCCGGAGCACCCGGTAGCTGAAAAAACCACCCGCTGGCTCTTGAGCAAGGAATGCCGCCAAGGCAGCGATTGGATGAAAAACTGTCCCGGAATCGAGCCAAGCGGTTGGTTCTTTGAATTCAATAATCCCCATTATCCCGATGTCGACGACACCGCCATGGTGGTCATGGCGCTCAAGCGCGCCGGTGGGCCGACGGCCGAGGACGCGGTTCGGCGCGGTCTTCATTGGCTTCTGGCGATGCAGAACGACGATGGCGGATGGGCGGCTTTCGATCGTACGCGCAGCCGCCCCATTCTTGAACATATTCCCTTCGCCGACCACAACGCCATCCAAGACCCTTCTTGTCCCGACATTACGGGTCGTGTCCTGGAATGCCTGGGGCACAACGGACTGACCAAGGCCCAACCGGTGGTACAAAAGGGCATTGCTTTTCTCAGAAATACGCAGGAAAAAGAAGGCTGCTGGTTTGGCCGCTGGGGCGTCAATTACATCTACGGAACATGGCAGGTGCTCACCGGCCTGCGGGCCGTCGGCGAGCGAATGGACCGGCGCTACGTCCGCCACGCCGCCAATTGGCTGCGACTCTGCCAGAAACCCGATGGCAGTTGGGGCGAATCCTGCCAAACCTACGAAAATCCCGAACTCAAGGGCCGCGGCCCGAGCACCGCCTCACAAACCGCCTGGGGAGCCATGGGGTTGATGGCCGTCGCCGGCGCTGAAGACTCCGCCGTGCGACGGGCAATCCAATGGCTTATCGAAAATCAGAATCCACAAGGCGATTGGGATGAACCCTGGTTCACCGGTACCGGTTTTCCACGTGTTTTCTATCTTAAGTACCACCTTTACCGGCTCTATTTTCCGCTTATGGCCCTGGCCCGCTATCGCCGCCTTGTCTCCGCCAATCCGATATATTCATAACCCCCCCCCGCCACCAAAATACGGCGAGGATGTTAAAAAAACAGGTTGCCGTTCACGGCGGCGCGGAAAACGGCCGCGGGATTGCGATCCACGCGGCTGCGTGGCTGGGGCGGCGCGGTGATTGGCGGTTCCGGCACACCGGGAAAACCCGTGCCCGTCGGGACGCACGCGGAAAACACCCGGGGCGTGAATGGCTAGAAAAAACAGGTTGCCGGAGGAAGCCCGATTCCATAAACTCAAGTAACATCGAGAGGCTTTCCTGGTGGCCGAATCATGAGCGTGCAGCGAAAGACGGTACTATTTGCCGGACGCGTGCAAGGCGTGGGCTTCCGCCAGACGGTGGTGCATCTGGCCCACCGCCATCCACTGGCCGGCGCCATACGGAACCTGCCCGACGGCCGCGTTGAGTTGATCGTGGAAGGATCGCCCGCGAGTATCGATATTTTATTGGAGGATATACGCGCCCATTTCCGCGGTTACATTACTGGTGCACGGGAAAGTGTGGAACCGCCCACCGGCATGGAGCCGCCCGTGCGTATCGCCTGGTAAATTCCGCTCCCGGCGTACCGGAAAACCATCCCGATCCGCGCCTGCCGCGACGAGGCGCGGCGCCATCGGCATTTTCCACACCACCGCCCGGCGGAGCGGCCGCCGTTGCGGCTCCGCGAGCCGGGCGGCATGAAAGGACTGTTGCAAGTGCGCAAAATGACCTGGATTTATGTGATCACCCTGATCACCCTGACGGCGTTGACCGCAGCCACTTATGCCTGGCGGCAGCACCTGATACAGGAGGCCTACCGAACCGTCGCCATAGCCTCACATGCCGGCAAGAACAACCATGGCGTGGCCTCCAACTACGCCAATGAAATCGCCGGCATGGCCAATTCCATGCGTTTTTGGTTCGCCTTGTTCACCGCGCTTACCTCGGCCGTCGCCGTGGTGGGTCTGATGGAATACGTGATACTTCCCTTCCTTAACATGAGCCGCGTGGGCGCCGTGACCCGCGTGACTTACCACGAGGCGCTGCTCCAGCCTTTTACGCTTATCGTTCTGGCGTTGTGTCTGGCGGCGGTTATCATTACGGCTTTTGTTCCCTTCAACACCTTCGGCGAAGACACAAAAATGTACCGCGATGTCGCCCTGTCCTTCGTTCTCATGTTCATCCTGGTGATCATGGTGTTCGCCACTGGAAAGGTAATCGACGAGGAAATCGAAAATCGCACCATGCTTACACTGATGAGCAAACCCATCGCCCGCTGGCAGGTGGTTCTCGGCAAGTACCTCGGAGTGCTCTGCCTGATCTTCGTCACCATGGCCGTGACCACCATCGCCGCCGCCGCCGCCGCCTGGGTGCGATATTTTTCCGATCAACGAATTGCCATCGACGTGGCGAGCGTTGCCGGCCGGGAGCTTTTGTTCTGGGAGAACAAGCAGGCAATTCTGGCCATGATCCCCGCCTTTGTACTGCAGTTCATGGAGCTGGGCACGCTGGCGGCCATCAGCACGGCCATCGCCACGCGTTTCGGCCTGGCCCTGAACATGACGGCCATCATCGCCCTGTACATCGGCGCGAATCTGACGCGTTTTGTGCCGCTGCTGCACCTGGGCGCGCCGTGGCAAAGCATCGCCAACAGCGCCAGTTATCTGCTTCCCTACCTGAGCAACTTTGACATCAACCAGTGCCTGGTCTACCGCCACATCACGATCGGCAGTCATTACGTCAAGGGCGCGCCGACCTATTCTCAAATCTGGCGTTACGTGGGACTGGCCACGTTGTATGGGTTATTCTATATTGGAGCATCTTTGAGCCTGGCGATCGCCCTGTTCCGCAACCGCGAGCTGACCTGATGCAGAACAAGGCACGCCCCCGGGCGATGGGGGTTCACCACGAAACTACACTACCTGCGGAACTTGGCCCGCGCGTGATTCCACGGTATGTAACCGTTCACGGCGGCGCGGAAAACGGCCGCGGGATTGCGATCCTCGCGGCTGTCCCTAGTGCTCTGTTAGCCGTGTAATGATGGATTGATTGGCCGGAAACGGGCCAGATGCAAGGAGCCAGCGGCGAAAACCGGGTCCGTAGACCCCTTGAGCCGCTGCGACGCCGCAGATGGCCCGTTTCCGGCCAACCCTGC
>JAKBMM010000081.1 GCA_021831565.1 Planctomycetota bacterium | reverse complement strand
TGAACCGGCCGGCGCTTTTGGCGCCGGCCGGTTTTTTTATTGGACAATTACGTCCGCAGTGTTCAAAATGCGCATCGCAGACGTCGTTGCGGGAGCCTTGATGTTTGGAGACGGGTCATTAACGCTGCGGGAGTTTGTCGTGCATGAGCCATTGCCCCTCGCCGTGGTGCAGGAAGCCGTACTGGATTTTCTGCGCGACCGGACGGACGTGGCCTTGTTCGGCGCCCAAGCCGTTAACGCCTACGTTTCCGAGCCGCGGATGACCCAGGATGTGGACATTCTCGCGGTGCACGCGGCGGAATTGGCCGGCGAATTGCGGGATCAACTTCGCGAACGTTTCCACTTGGCGGTCCGTGTGCGCCGAATCGCCGCGGGCCGCGGTTTCCGAATTTTTCAGACGCGCCGGGGGGCGGCCAGACACTTGGCGGATATACGCATCGTGGACGTATTGCCGCCTACACGAAAAATCGGCGGCATCGCAGTCGTTTCTCCGGAGGAACTCATCGCGGCTAAAGTGTTCGCGTTTCATCATCGTTCCGGCCGACCGAAATCATTTACCGATCGTCGTGACATTGCCGTGCTGCTGCTCAAGTTTCCCCAGTTTCAGCGGTACGACAGCGCGGTACTGCGGCGGCTCAAGGCGGCGGGGGCGGATCAGTCCGTTCTGGCCGCCTGGCGTATGATTGTCAACGAGCCAATCGGAAAAGACGAAAACAGCGATTTTTAATTGAGATAGGCTCTTATCCCGCTCTTATGCCCGCCGGGCGGCGGACCTTTGCGTGCGCGTGCAGCAACGCGGACAGGTTGTAATGGGTGTAGGGTTGATCGCAGGCGGGGCTTGGTCCGCGGGCATTGGCCACCCGGAAATCCAGGGTGCGGGGGGCGAACAGCACGGACTGCAGATTGCCACTTCGAAAGGCCACGGGACGTTTCATCAGCGCGATGGCGGTTCTGGTGTCGATACGGCCGTAATTTTATCAAGCCATCAGGCGGCGGCCACGGCGGCGGGGGAAGCCGCTTCGGATGCGGCGCCGCGGTCGAAGCGCACGGCCACTTTTTTGCTCACGCCCGGCTCCTGCATGGTCACGCCATAAAGGATATCCGCCACGGTCATCATGCGCTTATTATGGGTGATCAAAATAAACTGACTCTGGACGAGAAATTCCTTGATGATGGCGGCGAAACGGCCGGTGTTGGCTTCGTCAAGCGGGGCGTCCACTTCGTCCAGAATGCAGAACGGCGACGGTTTGCTGCGGAAAATCGCCAGCACCAGCGCCAGGGCGGTCAACGCTCTTTCGCCGCCGGAAAGCAGGCTGATGGATTGAAGTTCCTTGCCCGGCGGCCGGGCCAGTATCTCGATGCCCGATTCGAGAATATCTTGCGGATTTTCCAGGATCGCATCCGCCTTACCGCCGCCGAAAAGCTTGCGGAACATTTCCTGAAATTCTTTCCGCACCGTCTCGAATGTTTCGGAGAACCGGCTGCGGGAATCCTCGTCAATTTTGGCGATAAGCTGCGCCAACTGGCTCTTGGCGTCGAGAATGTCGGCGATCTGGGCGGCAAGAAACTTCTGGCGTTGCTCGAGCTGGTCCAGCTCGTTGATCGCCTCAAGATTCACGTTGCCCAGGCGGGCCATGCGGTTGCGAAGGTCGTTGATCTCGGCCGCCGCCGCCTCGTGGTTGACGCTTTCGTCCGGCTGATATTCCTTATGCAGATCCACCAGGTTGATTTGCAATTCCTCGCCGACCCGCTCCACGAGAGTTTCCAGGCGAACGCTCAATTCATTCTCGGCCAATGACAGATCATGCTCCTGCCGGTCGCCGGCGTCCACCTGCTTTTGAAACTCGCCGATTTGTTCGTTCATTCCCGCATGGCGCTGCCGCAGCGCGGCCATCTGGTCGGCATTGGATTGCACGTCCTGCTGCGCCGCCTGCTGGTGGCGGGCAACCTCCAACGCCTGTTCCTGGGACTTGTCGGCGGCCCGGGTCGCTTCATCGATGCGTTGTTCGAGTGATGCCGCCTCCGCTTCCAGCCGCTCCCTTTGCGTTTCCAGGTCGGCGCCAAACTGCCGCGTCGCCGAAAGTTCCCGCGCGGCGGCGGCGCGCTGCTCCTGGGCCTGCCCCAGCGCCACGCGCAGGCCGGTCATTTTTTCGGCGATTTTCGCCAGTTCCTCCCGCTGAGTCTGAAGTTGGGCCAGCCGATCCCGCACGGTTTGCTCCAGCGCGCGACCTTCGGTTTCCAACGATGCAACCTGGTCCCGGAGCAAATTCTGTTTTTGATCGGTCTCCCGCACCTGGCCGCGAAGCTGATCGGCTTCGGTCCGCACCAGTGGAATCTCCGCCTGGACGCGATCCACCGTCTGGCCGGCCTGCCGCCACTGGGCGTCGACCTGGGCGTGCTCGGTTTGCGCCTGGTAAAGCTGGTCCCGCAAGGTCTGCTGCCGGGTCGCCAGCGACTGCGATTCCTGGTCGCATTCGGCGCCGGCGGCGGCAAGCGACTGGATCTGCGCCTCGACGGCGGTCATTTCTCCCAGCAGATGATTCAGTTCGCTGCGCCGGGCGATGGCGCCGTGGCCGCGGGCTGCTCCGCCCAATTCCATCGTGGAGTCCGGGTTGAGGACCTCCCCGGCGCGCGTGACGTAACGATAATTGCGCGGCCCCCGCGCCCAGAGGCTTAGCGCGTCGCTCCATTGGTCAACGACGAACGTCCGCCCCAGCAGCCGCAGCGCCAATGGCGCCATGGCCGGATCGTAGCGAACTAGGTCGATCGCCCGGACCGCGCCCGCTTGCGCCGCCGGCGATTCGATATCTTCCCGGTACGCTTCGAGCCGATCCAGGCATATCACCCGGGCCCGCCCGCCGATGCGGCGCCAGGCGTCAATTTGGGCGGCAAGGGTGGACGAATCTTCCACAACCAATGCGTGGAGGGTCTCGCCGAGAGCGGCTTCGATAAGCGCTGCGGTTTCCAGTTCGGCGTCGAGAAGATCGCCGACCATGCCTTTCACGCCGGCAAAACCCTTGCCCTCATCCCGTTGTTTGAGTACTTCCCGCACCGCCTGGGAGGCGCCCTCGCGGCGACGCTGCAAGTCCGCCAGCACGGACCGGCGGCTTTCCAGCGCGCTGCGCTGTTCCCTCTTGCGGGCCAGCTCTTCGAGCAACTCCGCCATCCGCTGGTTGTTCGCCTGCTGCCGCCGCCGCACCTGCTCCACCTCGGCCTGGAGCGATTCGGATAGTCCCGCCAGTTCATCGCGCCGGCGGGCCAGTTGGGTCATTTGCGTTTGAACTTCGGCAAGCTGCGCGGCCAGTTCCGCTCCCCTGGCGTCCAGCCGCGTGATCTGCCGATCCATGTTTTCCCGTTGAACCACCAGCGAATTCAATTCGCTTTGGAAGCGGGCCGTTTCCCGCAGCACATCCACGGCGCGGGCCTTGTCCTGCTCCACCTGATGGTTGAGCCCGGTGATCCGCAGCGCGGCGCTCTCGTGCCGGGCTCCCGCGCCGGTGAGCAACTCTTCGTCCGTTTTGACTTGCCGCTCGGCGCCGTCCAGGGCGGCGGCCAACTGGTCAATTCGTACGCGAACCTGTTCGCGGCGGGTATTCATTTCTCCACGCCGCCGCTCCAGCGCGGCAAGCTGCTGGGCAAGCTGGTCCGCCTCCCGCCGGTGGAATTGCGACTGCTGTTCCAGCGACTGGCGCTGATTCTCCCGCGCGGCCAATTCGCGTTCCGCCCGCCGGGCCGCGTTCTGCAGAGCGTCAATTTCCAACTGCATGTCCTGCTGTTCCCGCCGGCAACTCTCCAGGCGGCGACGATGATGGGCCGCGGAATCGGCCGCGTCGGCGCGCTGCCGCCCCACTTCCGATAGACGCCGGTGCAGTTGGTCATATTCATAAAGACTTTGCGACCGGCGAAGCTCCCGCAAGCGGCCGGCGTATTCCTGGTAGCTCCGCGCCCGCCCCGCCTGCACCTTGACCGAGCGGAGCTGGCGTTCCACTTCCGCCAGAACCAACTGCGCCTGCGCCAGATTCTGATCCGTTTTTTCCAACCGCCGCAGGGTTTCCTTCTTGCGGGTCTTGAAACGCGAAATGCCCGCCGCCTCCTCGAAAACATCGCGCCGCGAAAGGCTGTCGGAATCCAAAAGAGCCGCGACCCGGCCCTGCTCAATGACCGAATAGGCGTCCACTCCGACTCCGGTATCCAGGAACAATTCGCGGATGTCCTTCAAACGGGCGGTCTGGTTGTTCACCAGGTATTCGGAAGTGGCGTCGCGATAGAGCCGGCGGGTTATTTTCACCTGTTCCGACTCGAGGGGAAGCCGGTGGTTCTCGTTACTGAAAACCAGCGACACCTCGGCCATGCTCATGGGTTTGCGCCCGCCGGAGCCGTTGAAAATCACATCGAGCATGGCGTCGCCGCGCAGACTCTTGGCGGACATTTCGCCGAGAACCCACTTGACGGCGTCGACGATGTTCGATTTGCCGCAGCCATTCGGCCCGACAATGCCGGTGACGCCGGAATCGAATTTGAATTCCGTGGGCTCGGCGAACGACTTGAACCCCGCCAACTCAAGAGAGAGGAGTTTCATGACGCGGACCTCCCTGTCACGAAGACCATCCTTGACCAGCGGCGCGGCCGGCGACCAACACCGCCGGCAGCGCCAATATGGAGATTAATATACCGCATTCACCGGGAACAAGGAAGAGAAAAATGGGGAATAATTTTTCCAGCGCGCCGCGAATTCCATCGGAAATTGAAAAACCACCGGCTGGGTTCCAGAAAATTTCGCGTGGCGGTGTATGACTACTACTTCTTCTTATGGTCTTTGTCATAGGTCTGAGTTGTGCCCGATCTGACACGCTACTTTTGTGCTTATGACACGCTACCCGTCTGGACACGCTAGCGTGTGGAGAGACGCTACCATTGGCCGGCCAGATGCCGTAGCGGGTGGTTGCCCCGGGGCCGCCGGGCGCAAGGCGGACAATATTGATTTATAGCATTCTCCGGACGGGTGATAACGCGGAAAGCGGGTTGGTGGTGATATAGTCCATATATGCTGCTGGTGGAACTGGATCACGAGTTTGCCGCCGTCTGGAAAACCATCTTGCAGATCGACGCCGAATGTCTGGTGCAGCGAATCTTATTGAAGTGCTCCTTGTCAACTGGGCACGTATTGATGCTTTTTTCCGGTCGAAAAAATAATAATCTTGGTGATGCCGCGGTCAATATCGGCCTTGCCGGTCCGCGACGTTCTCTCGCCGGCGGCGCCGCCGCAGCTCTACTCTCTACTTACTACTTTCGCCCGCCGACGCTTCAGCAGCCCCAAGCCCCCCAATGCCAGTAAAGCCAGCGTGGCCGGTTCGGGCACCGCAGGCCCGCCAAACGCGATGCCCGGATCGAACGAGGCCCCGGCGGTGGTGGGAATCACGCCGAGCGATACCGCCAGCGTCAAATTCCCGCCGGAGGAAAGACCGGTGAGCGGGCCGAGGTCAATCACCGGATTGTTGGTGAAATAACTCTCGGCGGACGCGAAACTGGAAAAGCCATCGGAAATTATGCTCGCACCGTTATTGAGATTGATGTTGAACGTAACCCGGCCGTTGCCGCTGGAATGGACCGAATTCAGGCCGAGGATCAAATGCCGGCTGGGGTTCTCCATGTTGGCGGTGTTGATCGTCCAGTCGATTTCGCTCTGATATGCGGTTGTTGAGCCGGGGGTCATGTTTTCCGTGGCGAGAGTCATCAGGCCCAATACACTGTCGCCGGCTGAAATAATGGCATTGGCCACCTGGGAGGTTAAAGCGTTTTTGACATCGGTAGAGTTGGGCATGGCGGAAATAAAGGCGGCAGCCTGGATACCATTGGCCAAGGTTTCGCTACGAATGGAACCTTGAACATTGGCAAACGCCTCCGTATGCGTAGGGCTGGTGTTGCCGGAGATCACCGGTGCGCTGGCCAATGCGGTTACGTTGACAAGGCCGGCAAAATTAGATGACGCGGTCGCTTTCACCAAGCCGCTTGCGCCGGTTCCGTAAGCATCGGCCAAGCCCGAGCCATTGATGCCATCCGTGGCGCCATGCAGACCAACACCGCCCGCGCCACCAGTGGCGTTGGCGGTCACATCCACCACCGCCGATCCGGAAGACTCGCCGGTTGCCGCGGCAACGGCATCGCCGCCGTTGCCGCCGCTATTGCCGATCCCCCTGCCGCTACCGCCAGCGCCGCCGGTCGCATTGGCGGTGACAGTGACGGAGTTAGATGAGGCATTAGAGCCAGTGGCCTGGGCT
>JAKBMM010000045.1 GCA_021831565.1 Planctomycetota bacterium | reverse complement strand
TGGTTGTCGCGGGCATGATGGTTCCTCCTTGAACAGAAGCCATAACTTCCGAACCACTTCCTGTGGATCAGTTTCTCCCATTCTACCAATCGCCGACCCCGGACAGAAACTGTCACAGGCCCGGCGGGGCGCACCTGACGGTCAAACAACGCGGCAAAACACGGACGGTTTATGTGCCCAAGGACCTTAAGGAAGAGGTACGCGTATGCATCCAAGAAAATCGCCGGCTCCGCCGGCTCATCCAGGAGATCACCCGCCTGCAACTGGAACTGATCCGCACGCACCGGCGGACCCAAGCCCGGCGCGCCGGCAGGGTTTAGCCTTGGGGGCGGCCCTGGCCAAGACCCTGGCCCACTTCTGGCCGGACCTACCGCAGTGGTTGGGACAGTTGGGCGACAGCCGCGACCAGGACCAGATCACCTTTCCCCGCCAATTCCTGTTCTGGACGGCGGCCCTGACCTTCCTGCTGAAGCTGGGCGCCCGCCGGCAATTGCACTATGAACTGGACAGTCCCGCGGCCCTGGCCAACCTCAATCGCCTGGCCGGCTGTGCCATGGAAAAGATCGCCCACGGCGACACCGTGGAGCACTTCCTGAGTCACCTTTCGACAGCCTCCTTGGAACGCCTGCGGCGGAATATGATGCGGCGGCTCCTGCGTATGAAGGCGCTCGACGCCGGGCGCTTGCAGGGCCATGCTTTGGTGGTCATCGACGGCACCGGGCAGTTCCAATCTGGTGTTTGCTGTGGCCGAGCATCCGCCGGCCCAGATTGGCCAAGGAGACGCGTTCGACCTGCATGGCACCAGCCACCAGGGAAGCGAGCGTTTTAGCTTGTGATAAACGAAGAGTTACCGCGCAGACGCAGACCACCCACGCGGTCGTATCCTTACGACGCATGACCGATTCCTTTCAGTCGATTGTGCCTGGGTGTACCACCCGAGCCCGTTCCATGCGGACTCGGGTAATTTTATGCCCCTACTGTCAAGCCCAGGCCGAAAGTCGCCCGCAAAAGTGGGGATGAGTCAGAAAAATTAAGAATTTTTTAGTTTATGGCTTGGAACGTTATAACTGCTGGCCATATAAGCACTTACGTGCCGATAAATTTTTGTATCCGTGTGCGGTTATGGGTTTGGCTTCCGCTCCTGATAAAAATGAAGCCATTGCCGGCCCCTGTTAATCCCGGCTCGTCATCGCCTCGGCGAAAATGTCGGGTAGAAACTTGCGGGTTTCTTCGCGCAGGAAGCTCGTGATCTGCTGGGCGTTTTCAAAACTCATCACCCGCCGCACCGTGCGCTGCACCTCCCGCGTGTCGATGCCGCGGATCACCTTCTTGATGGCCGGGATGTTCCGCGGTGTAATGGAAAGATTCCGCAGCCCCAGGCCGATCAGCAGAATAGTAAAGTCTGGATCGCCTCCCATCTCGCCGCAAAGCGAGACGGTTTTGTTCTCGCCGCGGGCCGACCACACCACGTTTTTGATGAGTTTAATCACCGCCGGGTGCGCTGCGCTGTAGAGCGAAGCCACGCGCTGATTGCCGCGATCAACCGCCAGCGTATATTGAATCAGGTCATTGGTTCCGATGGAAAGAAAATCGCACTCGCGCACGTAAGGCTGCGGCACCAGCGCCGTCGCGGGAACTTCCACCATCATACCCACGCGGAGATGGCGGCTGTAGGGTATGTTCTCCTCGTCGAGCTCCTCCATGGTGTCCTTGAGCACCATCTTGGCCTGGCGCAGTTCCAGGGGCGTCGAGATCATCGGAAACATGATGCCGGCGTTGCCCAGCACGCTGGCCCGCAGGATCGCCCGCAACTGTGTTTTGAACATGCGCAGGTTCCCCAGGCAAAGCCGGATCGAACGGCAGCCGAGAAAAGGGTTGGCTTCCGGCGGCTGGTCCTGGAACGGGGAATATTTGTCCGCGCCCAAATCAAGCGTGCGAATCACCACGGGGCGGCCCTCCATCCGCCGGATCACTTCCGCATAGGCGGCGTAATGGTCTTTTTCGGTGGGTTCCCGCTCGCTGGCCAGGAACAAAAACTCGGTACGGTACAAGCCGATACCCACCGCGCCCATGGCCAGGGCATTGTCCACTTCGTGTGGAAATTCAATGTTGCCATGAAGCGTGATGTCGACGCCGTCTTTCGTGCGGGCGGACAGGTCGCGCATGGAGTTGAGCAGATTCTGGTACTTGATCTGGCGCCGTTCATATCCCTTGTGCTCGTGGATCGTCGCCTCGTCCGGATTGATGATGACCACGCCGCTGTAACCGTTGACCACCAGCAGATCGCCGGTGGCCACTTCATGCGCGATATTTTCCAGCCCCACCACCGCCGGTATGCCCAGGGAGTTGGCGATAATCGCGGTGTGGCTGGTCCGGCCGCCGGCTTCAATGGCGAGTCCCCGCACCTGCGCCCGGCTGAGCGATGCGGTTTGTGACGGCGTCAGATCGTGCGCCACAATAATGACCGGCCCCTCCGCCGCACTCAGGCGGATTCGCTCGCGCCCCAGCAGCTTCTGGAGCAGGCGCCGTTCGATATCGTAAATGTCCTTGACCCGTTCGCGGAAAAAGGCGTCGGGATGATCCAGAAAAACCTTGCCGTAATCGCGCAGGGCGCGGTGTACGGCGTATTCGGCGGTATAATGGTCCCGCTGGATTCCCAAGATGAACGTTTCGAAGAGTTGCGGATCTTTTAAAAGGCCCAGGTGGAAATCAAAAATGGCGCCCGTTTCCCGGCCCAAGTTGCGCGTGGTGGAGTCCCGGAGTTCGCGGATTTCGTCGCCGCCGGCGGTGATCGCCGTTTCCAGTCTTTTTCGCTCGGTTCCCGCTTCACTTGGATGAATGGATCGCCGGCCGATGCGAATCTCGCCTTCGTCAAGCAGAAGAGCCTGACAGACTACCACGCCGGTCGAAACACCAATGCCTTTTTTGATTTCCATGCAGATTCACCCGCGGCGAGGCCCGCCGCGAAAGGAACAAACCTTTTGGTTCGTCCAGCAGGGGGCGTCGGAGCAAAAGACTTCCTTCCGATGCGGGCGGGGCGTGCCGCATCCATCGGAAGAGTTATTCTTTCATACAATAGCCTCTAAAAAAATGATTATCCAGCCTCCGGGTAAACATTTGATGGAGGCGGCCGGCGGCAGTAAAATGATAAGGCTGCGGTTTTGTCAGGATTTACGGACCGCCGGCTCAGGAGAGTGTGTAAAACTACGGCTTCCTCACGGAAGAGTCGATGCTTGGGAAGTACTTATGAACGCTCGCGCTCCATCCCTCCCTGGTGGGTTGTATGATCCCCAATATGAACACGAAAGCTGCGGCGTTGGGTTCATTGCCCACATCAAGGGACGCCGAAGTCATGACATTGTGAGCCAGGCGATCACGATGCTGGAGCACCTGGAGCATCGCGGCGCCTGTGGCTGCGAAGACAACACCGGCGATGGCGCCGGCATACTTACCAGTCTTCCGCACGCGTTTCTGACCAAGGCGGCCCGCCGCGATGCGGGGATTGAACTGCCACCGGCGGGACGATATGGCGCCGGGATCATTTTTCTTCCCTCGGATCACGAGCAGCGGGCGTGGTGTGAACAGGCTTTCGCGCAGGAGATTGCCGCCAGAGAGCTTACGTTGCTGGGCTGGCGCGACGTACCCGTGGACAACAGCATGATCGGCCCATCCGCCCGGCGAACCGAGCCGGCGATGCGAATGCTTTTCGTGCAGGGGACGGCGGATATGGACGCCGAATCGCTCGAGCGGCGGCTGTACATGGCGCGCAAGCAGGTCAGTGCGCGCGTGCGCAACTCCCCGCTGGAGCAGGCCGATTATTTTTACGTATGCAGCCTGTCCACGAAAGTGCTGATTTACAAGGGGCAACTCACGTCGAGCCAGGTCCAGCGGTATTTCCGGTCCGACTTGATGGACCAGGATTATGTAAGTCACCTGGCGCTGATTCATTCACGCTTCAGCACCAACACCTTTCCGTCGTGGGATCGCGCCCAGCCCATGCGGTTTATGGCTCACAACGGCGAAATCAACACCCGCCGCGGTAACATCAACTGGATGAGCGCCCGGGAGGGGATGTTCCAAAATCATCTTTTCGGTGATCAGATCAGGCTGATCAAGCCGGTGATTGAACCGAATACGTCTGATTCCGGCGAATTTGACAACTGCCTGGAGATGCTGCTGCACACGGGACGGAGCCTTCCGCACGCGATCATGATGATGATTCCCGAAGCATGGCAGAACCATGAATCCATGGACCCCCGCCGGAGGGCGTTTTACGAATATCATTCCTGCCTCATGGAGCCGTGGGATGGACCGGCGTCGGTCGCGTTCACGGACGGCCGTTATATCGGTGCGGTGCTGGACCGCAACGGTTTGCGGCCAAGCCGATATTATGTGACGCTAGACGACCTGGTGATCATGGCCAGCGAAGTAGGCGTACTGGACATCCCGCCCGAGAACGTGGTGCACAAGGGACGATTGCAGCCGGGGCGTATGTTTCTGGTCGATTTTGAGCAGGGCCGGATCATCGACGATTCGGAGTTGAAAGCGGCCTTGGCCGGCGGTCACCCGTATGGTCAGTGGCTCCAGGAACAGCGCCTGACGTTGGAAGAAATACCTGCGCCGCCGGAAATTCCCGGTTTTGACCGCGAAACTCTGTTGCGGCGGGCGCAGTGCCACGGTTACACCACCGAGGATGTCTATAAGTTGATTCTACCCATGGGTGTTAACAGCCAGGAGGCTATCGGCTCCATGGGCAATGACGCGGCGCTGGCGTGTCTGAGTGATCAGCCACGGTTGGTTTACGATTATTTCAAGCAGGCCTTCGCCCAGGTGACCAACCCTCCCTTGGATTCCGACAAGGAATCCATCGTGATGAGCCTGGAAAGTTACATCGGCCCGGAGAAAAATCTACTGGAGGCAACGCCCGAGCATTGCCACCGGCTGTTAATTCCCCATCCGATCCTGACGAATGAACAACTGGCCCGGCTCAAGACGCTCAATCATCGTGGATGGAAAAGCCGTGTGATTGATACGCTTTTTGACCGCGCCGGCGGCGCCGCGGTCATGGTCGAGGCGCTGGATAGGATTTGCCGGGAGACTTCCCAGGCCATTGCGGACGGCTGCGCTCTGGTGGTGCTGTGCGACCGGCGAATGGATGAGAACCACGTCGCTTTGCCGGCCCTGCTGGCCTGCGGCGCGGTGCACCACCACCTGGTGCGGCAGGGAACGCGGACGCGCATTGGACTGGTTCTGGAAACCGGCGAAGCGCGCGAAGTGCACCACCACAGCCTGTTGATCGGCTACGGCGCCGATGCGATCAATCCCTACCTGGCATTTGAAGTTCTCTGGAACCTGAGCCGGGAAGGCCTGATTGAACCGGCTCTGGATGACGAAAAGCTCGTCAAGCATTATCGCAAGGCGGCGGGCAAGGGAATTCTCAAAGTCATGAGCAAGATGGGCATTTCCACCTTGCAAAGCTACAAAGGCGCCCAGATTTTTGAGGCCGTCGGTCTGCACCGCAACGTGATCGACCGCTGCTTTGCGGGCACGGCTTCCCGGATCGAGGGCGTCGATTTTCCTGTTTTAGCCGCCGAAGCGTTGCGCCGCCACGCCCTCGGCTATCCTCTCGGTGCAGACGTACGGCTGCCGGTGCTGCCGGAAGGAGGCCAATACGCCTGGAGAACGGGGGGCGAAGAGCACTTACTCAATCCCCAGACGATCGCTTTCCTTCAGGATGCCGCCCGAACCAATAGCCGAGAGGCTTACGTCAATTACGCCAGGTTGATCAATGAACAAAACGGGCGGCTGTGCACGCTTCGCGGCCTTTTTAAGCTTAAGCCGGCGGATAAACCGCTCTTTCTGGCGGAAGTTGAACCGGCCTCGGAAATCGTCAAACGCTTCGCCACTGGAGCGATGAGCCTGGGTTCCATATCCACCGAAGCTCACGAAACGCTGGCCATTGCCATGAACCGCATCGGCGGCAAATCCAACACCGGCGAAGGTGGCGAAGATCCCCGGCGGTTCAAGAGAGATCCTAACGGCGACTGGCGACGTTCGGCCATCAAGCAGGTGGCCAGCGCCCGCTTCGGGGTGACGATCAATTATCTGACCAACGCCGCCGAACTTCAGATTAAGATGGCCCAAGGCGCCAAGCCGGGTGAGGGCGGTCAGTTACCGGGCCACAAGGTGGATCGTTACATCGGCCAGTTGCGTCATTCCACGCCGGGCGTGCAGTTGATAAGCCCGCCGCCGCACCACGATATTTACTCGATTGAAGACCTGGCGCAGCTTATTCACGACCTGAAAAACGCCAACCCCGATGCCCGCATCAGTGTAAAACTGGTCTCAGAAACGGGTGTGGGAACAGTGGCTGCGGGCGTGGCCAAGGCGCATGCCGATCACGTGCTGATTTCCGGCCATGACGGCGGAACCGGCGCCTCGCCGCTGACCAGCATCAAACATGCCGGCACACCGTGGGAACTGGGGCTGGCGGAAACGCACCAGACCCTGGTGCTCAACGATCTGCGCAGCCGCATTGTGGTGCAGGCGGACGGCCAGATGAAAACGGGCCGTGACGTGGTGATCGGCGCTTTGCTCGGAGCGGAGGAATTCGGCTTCGCCACAGCGCCGCTGGTTACGCTCGGCTGCATCATGATGCGGGTATGCCACCTGAACACATGCCCGGTCGGTATAGCCACGCAGGACCCGGTGCTGCGAAAAAAATTTACCGGCAAACCGGAATCTCTCATCAACTTCTTCTTCCTTCTGGCCGAGGAAGTGCGCGAACTGATGGCTTATATGGGGTTTCGCAAGTTAAATGAAATGATCGGCCGGGTGGACCGGCTGGAGGTAGGAGAAGCAATTCGTCACTTCAAAGCGCGGGGGCTGGACCTTACCCCAATTCTTTCGCCGGCCAGAAAGCTCCATGAAAATGTGCAGGTGTACGCCACTCGATCGCAGGATCACGGCCTGGCCCAGGCGCTGGACAACCGCATCATTGCGGACGCCAAAGAGGCGCTGCAAAATGGAAAGCCGGTCCGACTGGAGTATCCGATCCAGAATACCAACCGCACGGTCGGCACCATGCTCAGCCACCAGATCGCCAAACGTTATGGCGAGACCGGCCTGCCGGACGACACGATCCACTTGAAATTTTGCGGATCCGCCGGGCAGAGTTTCGGCGCCTGGCTGGCGCGGGGCGTTACCCTGGAACTGGAAGGCGACGCGAACGATTACGTCGGCAAGGGCCTTTCCGGCGGGATCATTGCGGTTTACCCGGACCGCCGCAGCGTGTTTGAGCCGGGAGAAAATATCATCATCGGCAATGTGGCTCTCTACGGCGCCACCAGTGGCAAAGCCTTTTTCCGGGGGGTGGCCGGCGAGCGATTCTGCGTGCGTAATTCCGGCGCCCGGGCGGTGGTGGAAGCGGTTGGCGATCACGGCTGCGAATACATGACCGGCGGACGGGCGGCGATTCTAGGCCCGACCGGTCGAAATTTCGCCGCGGGAATGTCCGGCGGCATCGCCTACGTCTACGACCCCCGGGAGCAGTTCCTGACGCGTTGCAATCTGGCGATGGTGGAACTGGAGAAGCTGGTCGATCCGGATGACATCGCTGAGCTAAAGGAAATGATTCAAGAACACCGCTTGCATACCGGCAGCACGGTTGCGGAGAATATTTTGAAAAACTGGGAAAACAATCTGCGCTATTTCCACAAGGTGATGCCGATTGACTACCGGCGGGCGCTCCAGCAGCAGGCGGAATCGCTCCGGCCCCGCCACGCCGGCGTAGAGGGGGTGCGGCATGGGTAAACCCACCGGTTTCATGGAATATGCGCGGGAACTGCCCCCCCATCGCTCGGCCAAGCTGCGCGTCCTGGACTGGAACGAATTCCACGAGCATCTGCCCGACGCCAAGCTTCGCCAGCAGGGCGCCCGGTGCATGGATTGCGGCGTACCTTTCTGCCAGAGCGCCTGTCCAGTTCATAACATCATTCCGGAATGGAACGATCTGGTCTACAAGAATCAGTGGAAGGCGGCGCTTTATCGGCTCCGGCAAACCAATAATTTTCCCGAGTTCACCGGTCGTGTGTGCCCCGCTCCGTGCGAGGGATCGTGCGTGCTGGGCATTAATGAACCGCCGGTGACCATCAAGAACATCGAACAGGCGATTATTGATCGTGCGTGGGAGAACGGCTGGATGATTCCACGCGAGCCAAAGAATCGAACCGGAAAGAAAGTGGCGGTTATCGGTTCCGGACCGGCCGGCCTGGCCGCCGCCGACCAGCTCAACCAGGCCGGCCATCAGGTCACGGTATGGGAGCGGGCGGACCGCATCGGCGGTTTGCTCATGTACGGCATTCCCAATATGAAGCTTGACAAAAAGCTGGTGGTGGAACGCCGCGTCAAACTGATGGAGCGGGAAGGCGTCCAATTCGTTGTCAACGCGCACGTTGGAAAAGATATTGATATACACAAATTACTTCATGAATTTGATGCGATGATTCTTGCCTGCGGGGCCGCCAAACCGCGTGACCTGCCCGTCCCGGGGCGCCGGCTTAAGGGTATCCACTTCGCGATGGAGTTTCTGCACGCCAACACGAAAAATCTGCTCGACGCCCGGGACGGCGTCCTGACCGATGGCTATCATATTTCCGCCCGGGATAAAAATGTGATCGTGATCGGCGGCGGCGACACGGGCAATGATTGCATCGGCACCGCCATGCGCCACGGTTGCCGCGGTCTGGTGAATTTTGAGCTCTTGGCACAACCGCCGGCAACCCGCTCGCCGGATAATCCCTGGCCGCAATGGCCGCGAATTTATCGCGTGGATTACGGCCATGAAGAGGTGCACGCCCGGTTCGGCGAGGATCCCCGCCAATTTTGCATTATGACCAAGGAATTCCTGGGGAATTCCGATGGCGTGGTCAGCGCGGTGCGGACCATCCAGGTGGCCTGGTCGAAGGATAACGGCAAAATCACTCCCCGGGAAACGCCAGGCACGGAGAAAGTGTGGCCGGCCAACCTCATCTTGCTGGCGCTGGGCTTTTTGGGACCGGAAGAGACCCTGGCGGATCAACTCGGTCTGCAAACCGATCCGCGCTCCAATTTCAAGGCCGAATATGGAAAATTCGCCACATCGGTCGAAGGCGTATTCGCCGCCGGCGATTGCCGGCGCGGCCAATCGCTGGTCGTATGGGCGATCCATGAAGGCCGCGGCGCCGCCCGCGAATGCGACCGTTATCTTATGGGCGCTACGAATTTGCCGTAAATGAAAAATTTTTTCGGCAACCGCTGCAGTTAAATGCCCCGATCGCCGTTAAAACCTATACTGACAGGCTCTTAAGATAATCAAGTATCTTCAAGGAGGCGCCGTTATGGGTATGTGGGCTGATTTTCGCCGCATCTTTCGCAGGAAAAATCTCACCTTCGTCGATTACGAGGCTTATCCGACCGCCACCGGCACGGATGGGCCGGACCCCGCGGTGCTGCGCCGCGTGGGACCCGGCGGGATGATACCAGAACCGAATACCTATCGGCTCCAGCAGAGTTATGATTCCCTCCTGGAAACCGTCCAGGCATTGCGGGCGGCGCTGGATGGTCAAGCCCGCCGGCAGGAGGAGTTGCTTTCCCGCTTGAGCACGCTTCCGCACGCCGTCGAAACTCTCCCGCAGGCCAGCAAAATGCAGGCGGAAATGCTCAAGGTCATTAACGATCGGCTGGCCCTGCACGCGGAGCAGCAACGGAAGCTCTCCGACGCCATGAATGGCATCGACGCTTCCGGTAAGGAACAGGGTGAAACGCTCCGGAGTATTCGCGAACAAATCGAAACCGGAAATGAAATCGACCGGCAGCTTGTCGAATCGTTCAATCGTTTTTCCATGATGATCGATCGGCTTCAGACCGCCAACAGCAACGCCGTCGAGTGCCTTCGGCAGGTGCGCGATAGTTACGCCGCCTCAGCCCTGCAGATGCAGGAGTGGATTGAAAAATCCCGCAACCGACACACCTGGATGCTTAACAGCGCTTTTATCATGGGACTGGTCTCGTTGATCGCCCTGCTTCTGTTACTGATTTATCACAAATAATTCTCCCATGTTTGCAACGCCCGTGCTCTTGCCGGAGAATACCGGAGAATAAAGGTTTCCCGGTAAAGGGGTAGGTTACAAGGTGCGCGCACGACAATATTTTTTGTTCTCCATCGCCATTGTCGTGCTGATATTAACGGCTCTGGTATTGCTGACCGGTATGGCGGCCGCACAGCGCACCCCGTCCGAAACACGGGCGGCGCCGCCAGCGCATTTGCGGCGCCGGGGGCTGCCGCCGATCCGCGGTTTTTGCATGCAACTGGCCTACCCCAACGATAGGGCCGCCTATGAACGGTCGGTCAAACGACTGCGCCAAATGGGTTGCCGGTGGATCAATTTTGTCGTTAACGCCCGCCAGCACGATGTGAAATCATCGCACGTGGCGATGGACCGGCGATATTCACTTAAACCAAAAGATATCGTGCGGGTTCTTGATTACGCCCATCGGCTTGGCATCCACACCATGCTGATGCCGATTGTGCTGCTTAACCACGCCACCGGCGACGAATGGCGCGGCGTCATTCATCCGCCGAACTGGAGCGTCTGGTTCGCGGATTATCGTCGGTACATTCGGCGGTGCGCCCGCTGGAGCGAGCGCTGCCACGTGCAAATTTTTTCCGTTGGCAGCGAGCTGCTTTCGACGGAACGATACCGCGCCCGCTGGCTGCGTGTGATCCGCATGGTGCGAAAAGTTTATCACGGAAAGCTTACCTACAGCGCCAACTGGGATCATTATCTGAACGTGCGAATATGGCCGTGGCTTAATTACATTGGTATGAATTCCTACTACGATCTAGCCAACGACCCGCATACGCCGGTGGACCGAATCCGGCGCTCCTGGCGACCGATCAAAAATCGCATCCTGGCTTTTGCGCGCTACATGCACAAACCGGTTTTACTGACCGAAATAGGGTGGGATAATCTGCAAAACACGCTGGCCAAACCGTGGGATTATGTGGGCACGGGAAAAATCAATCCCGCCGTGCAGCGGCGCGCGTTTGTCGCGTTTATCGAAGAATGGCGGCATATTCCGCGGAAGCTTTTTGCGGGCGCAATGATCTGGCAATGGCAGCCCGGCGCCAAACCGACCGATTATGGAACCTATTCGCTCCAGGGCGAGCCGGCTCTGCCGCTCGTGGCGAATTGGATAGCCGGACGCTGACGCAGCCGCGCCGGCGCCAAGGAGTGACAAGGAGTGAAAAGTTCAGAGAGGCGTGTCGGCCAGGGAGTCAGGGACTCCCGCCGCCGGCCACGCACCGATTCTATTTTCCCGTCCGGCAATAGGGAAATAATTTTTTCGACTGCGGTTGCGCGGTCGGGCAGCATAAGAAAGGAAACTTGTGTCACTCAAACGAACCGATTACGGCGGTTTACTGGGTAAGAAGGATATCGACCGCACGGTGGTACTGGCGGGGTGGGTCCAGTCTTACCGCGATCACGGCGGGGTGGTATTCATTGATTTGCGCGATCGCCACGGCATCGTTCAGGTGGTATTTCATCCCGAGCAGACCCAGGCCCATGCCGTCGCCCGCCAGTTGCGCAACGAAGATGTAACCCTGGTGCGAGGCCGGATCATTGCGCGTGGTCCCGGCGCCGTCAATCCGAAAATTCCCACCGGCGAAATTGAGGTGATCGCGGACCAGGTCGAACCGGTCAACAAAGCCGATCCTGTGCCGTTCTCGCCGGCCCAGCACGAATCGGTCAGCGAGGACACGCGCCTGAAATACCGTTACGTGGACCTGCGCCGCCGCGACATGACCGAGGCCATGGTTCTGCGGCACCGCGTGTACAAAATCATTCGCGATTTCTGTGATGAACATGGCTTTCTGGAAATTGAAACGCCCATTCTTTATAAGAGCACGCCGGAGGGCGCGCGCGAATTTCTTGTGCCTTCGCGACTGCATTCCGGCGAGTTCTACGCTCTGCCGCAAAGTCCGCAGCTTTTTAAGCAGATACTCATGGTCGCCGGCCTGGATCGTTACATGCAGATCGCCCGTTGTTTCCGCGACGAAGATTTGCGGGCCGATCGCCAGCCTGAATTTACCCAGCTCGATCTGGAGATGAGTTTTGTCGATCGCGATGATGTCATCGATCTGACGACGGCGTTATTGACGCGGCTGTGGAAACAAGTTCTCGGCGTTACGCTTCCCACTCCCTTTCCCCGCCTGACGTGGCGGGAGGCGATGGATCGCTATGGCGTCGACCGGCCCGATATGCGTTTTGCCATGGAACTGTGCGACGTCGGTGCGATCGCCGCGCAAAGCGATTTCGCCGTGTTTAAGCAGGCCCTGGCGCAGGGCGGCCGCGTGCAAATGATCGCCGTTCCCGGCGGAGGAACGATGACCCGCAAACAGTTGGATCAGCTCACCGAAGAAGCCAAAAAACTCGGCGCCAAAGGGCTGGCGTGGCTCAAGATCGGCGGCGAAGCCGGCGCCGCGAACATGAGCGGTCCCATCGCCAAGTTTTTTTCCGCCGCCCGGCAACAGGAACTGCGGCACCTGACCGGCGCCGGCGACGGCGATCTGCTTCTGGCCGTGGCTGACACCGTGGAGGTCTGTTGGCGAACGCTGGGCGAACTGCGACAACTGCTGGCCCGGCGGCTTAACTTGATTCCTCCGGATCGTCATGACTTTGTCTGGATTGTGGATTTCCCCTGCTTCGAGCGCAACACCGCCGGCCCCGGCGCGCCGGGACTGATCGCCCGCCACCATCCGTTCACCGCGCCGCTGGACGAGGATATTTCCCGACTTGCCAGCCAGCCCGAAAAGGTCCGGGCCAAGGCTTACGACATCGTGCTTAATGGAGTTGAAATCGGCGGTGGATCGATTCGTATCCATCAGCGGAAGATGCAGTTTGAGATATTTTCGCTCCTGGGAATCAGTGCGCAGGAAGCGCAGCAAAAATTCGCGTTCCTCTTGGACGCACTGCGCTTCGGCGCCCCCCCGCATGGCGGCATCGCTTTGGGACTCGATCGCCTGCTGATGCTCATGCTCAATCGCCAGAGCATCCGCGACGTGATCGCTTTCCCCAAAACACAAAGCGGAAGGGATCTGATGACGCAAGCGCCCTGCGCAGTGGATCCACGCCAGCTCCAGGACCTGGCGATCGGCGTGCTTCGCCCGCCGGCGGCGCCGGCCTGAGAAGTTGGACCACGGTTTATTTGTTCAACAGGACTTTCCATGATTGATCGTCAACGAACCAAGATTGTCATTACCATGGGACCGGCCTGCGCCGACCCACGGGTGATCGCCCACCTGGGCGACGCGGGTATTTCCGTGGTACGACTGAACTTTTCACACGGCACGCCTCAACAGCGGCAACACTTTCTGGAACTCGTTCGCTCCCATTGCGCCAAGTCGCCCCTGGCCATCATGGGCGACATCTGCGGTCCGAAAATACGCGTGGGAGAGGTCGTGGCGGGCGGAATGCCGGTCAGTGCCGACAATGTTTTCACAATTCGGCGCGAACCAGTTCTTGGCGACGACGGCGTCGTGAGTTCCAATTACCCCTGTCTGGTTGACGATGTACAGATGGGGCAGGACGTTCTGATCGATGACGGCCTGATTCGTGCCGTCGTGATTGATAAACAACCCGATGCCTTGCGTTGCCGGGTCACCCGCGGCGGCGTTATTTTATCCAACAAGGGAATCAATCTCCCGCACACGCGGCTTTCCATTCCCAGCGTTACCGAGAAAGATTGGGGTGACATTGACTGGGCCATCGCCCACAAACTGGATTATCTGGCCCTGTCGTTCATACGCACCAGCGAAGACATACGGATCGTTCGCCATTATTTGGATCAGCATGAATCCGACATCCACCTGATCGCCAAGATCGAAATGCCGCAGGCCGTGGAAGATCTCCCCGCTATTTTGGAAGTCTCCGACGCCGTGCTGGTGGCGCGCGGCGACCTGGGCGTGGAGATGGAACTGACCTCCGTCCCGCTGATTCAGAAAGATATCGTGAACGCCGCCCACGAGGCCGGCAAGCCCGTGATCGTCGCCACCCAGATGCTGCAATCCATGGTGGAAAAAGCCGTTCCCACGCGGGCGGAAGTTTCCGACGTGGCCAACGCCATTTTTGACGGCGCCGACGCTTTGATGCTTTCCGGCGAAACAGCGGTCGGCAAATTTCCACTCGAGGCGGTGCGGATATTGCGACGAATCGCCAATAAAACCGAGCGGTATATCGTGAACAAGGGAATAGAAACCGTTCCGCCCCGCCTCCTGCAGATGAACTATCATCGCACCGCCGCGCTGGCGCACGGCGCCCTGGCCATCGCCAAAGACAGCAACGCCCGTATGGTGGTGGTGTGGTCGCAAGCCGGCGGGGCCGCCCGCTACCTCTCCAAGAATCGACTGCCCATTCCCGTGGTGGCCCTTTCCACTGATGCCGCCGCCGTTCGCCGAATGTCGCTCTATTATGGCGTCACTCCGTTGCAAGCTGAAATTCCGAAGCACTTTGACGATCTGCCCGCCATGGTGGATGATCTTTTATGCCGCCTGGATTGGGCGCGGACGGGCGATCGCGTCATTATCGTCGCGGGCGCTCCCCTGGGCGCTGCGGGTGTCGCCAACAGCCTGAGCATGCATACCATCGACGCGGCGACGCAACCCCGCAGAGCCGGGGTTGGCGGGATTTCCCCGTAGGCGCTGACTACAAAATTTATCGTGGCCGAGCTACCGGCCTCTTGCCTCCGCTGGCAGTGACGACGGGGGCGACTCCGGCTAAGATGAGCCTGACGCTGATGAACATGATGCGAAATATATCGAATATACTCCATGATGGATGGCGGCTTATTCCGCTCGTCGCCGCCGCGTGGGTCTTGACTGGTTGCGGCAATCGCTACCACTTCCCCCCCGGCGCCCCCGGTTGGCATTCGCCGGGTTATTCCACCGTGTTTGGTGTTCTGCGAGAGTCCACTTCCCACCCCAACCAGTGGACCATCCGTTATGCCCGCATCGCCACTCCCGATACATACGGGGGAAAATTCGTCCTTACGCCGAGGCGCCTATTAAAAGGCTATGCCACCGGCGAACTGGTTGAAATCACCGGCCATCCCCTGCCCCACGCCCCAAACACGACCGGCACCCGGTATCTTACGAAGAGTATCCGCTTGTGGCTTGGTGTGGGCAGATCGTCTTATCTGACACGGTAGTATTCCGCCCGTTATCATGGGAATGAAACGTGCGGAATATCCGCACCGCCGGATGGTTATCTGATGCCGAGAGACATCCCGATGGGGATCGGGACGGAAACGGCGGCGTGGTGATCTTTATTCGGCCACGGATCGATGGTGCTTCGCACCGCATTTTTTCAGGAATGGTTCCATGCCGAGCGCAATTTCATTGCCCATACAAAACGACACTCCGGCGCCCTGGTACTCGGCGGGATTGCGTTTCCGCTGTACGCAGTGCGGTAACTGTTGCTCCGGCGCCCCGGGTTATGTCTGGCTGACTGGGGAGGACATGACGCGAATGGCCGCATTTCTCGCAATGCCGTTGGATGATTTTACCCGCCGGCACGTGCGGCGCGTGGGAAATGACTATAGCCTGCTTGAAAAAACCAACCATGACTGCATTTTTCTCCACCGCGCCGGCGATAAGGCGACGTGTTCCATATATCCCGTGCGGCCCACACAATGCCGCACCTGGCCGTTCTGGAATATGAATCTTAAAAGTCCCGAGGCCTGGAGCCTGGCCTCTTGCCGTTGTCCCGGCATGTGCGATGCGCGAGCGCCGGTTCATCCAGTGGAACAAATCGAACGTTGCCGCAATCACCCCGAATCACCGTCCGGCTAGAATCATTTCCCGACCTGTCCCGATCGGCTATAGGGCCGGGAACGGTTACACTATTGACACCTTCGGTGTTTGTCGCCGATAACGCAATAGTTGGCAAATTTTTTCAGGAGATTGTCATGTCCCAACGAAGCGAACAAACCAATGCCGGCGCCCCATTGGATCGACGGGAATTTATCGCCGCAGTCGCGGCGGCGGGCGCCGTTCTAGCCATGACCGACTATGCGCAAATGCTGATTGCCAATCCCGATAGCCAGCGGGCGGCCGCCCAACGAATCGGCCCTTCCCAGGATGCTTATGAGAAGGCCTGGAGCCGGGCCGCGGCCCTGGCGGACCAAATGACGCTGGCGGAAAAGATCGCTCAGACCAGCATCAGCGCTCCGGCCATCAAACGGCTGGGCCTGCCGACGTATAGTTATTATAGTGGTGAGGCGCTGCACGGTTTGGTGCGCGCGGCGCCGGTCACATCGTTTCCGCTACCGCTGGCGATGGTCTGCTCATGGAATCCCGAGTTGGCCCGCAAAGTTTACACGGCGGTTTCCGATGAGGCCCGGGCCTACCACAAGAAAGAAAATATCGGTCTGAGTTATTATTCGCCACAAACGTTGAACCTGCACCGCGACCCGCGTTGGGGCCGTTGCGAAGAAGCGCCGGGTGAAGACCCCTGCCTGGCGGGCACTTGGGCTGTGCAGGTAGTTCTTGGTATGCAGGGGAATGATCCGAATTACCTGAAAACCACAGCTTGCGCCAAGCATTTCATCTGCAACAACACCGATGATGATCGCGAGGAGGTATCCGCTTCGGTCGATGCGCGAAGTTTTTGGGAATATTACACCCGCGCCTACCGCGCCTGCGTAACCGACGCCGGTGTATTTACGGTGATGAGCGCTTACAATGCCGTCAACGGCGTGCCCTGCAGCGCCGATCGCTTTCTGCTCACGAGTCTTTTGCGCGATCGCTGGGGTTTCCGCGGCTACGTTACCTCCGACTGCGACGCGGTCTACAACATTTACAATCCCCACCATTACGTGCCGACGCTGCATCAGGCGGCGGCCCTGGCCATGCAGGCGGGCTGCGATTTGAATTGCGGCGATACGTACCAGAATCATCTGGCCAAGGCGGTGAATTTGGAACTGGTCAGCGAAGCCGACATCTCGCGCGCGGTCACGCGGCTGTTGACGACGCGTTTCCTGCTGGGTCTGTTTGAACCGCCGGAGCGGGTTGCGTACAATCGGATATCTTTTGGCGTGGTGGATTCGTCGGCCCACCGGGCCTTGGCGGTGGAAGCGGCGCGGCAAAGCCTGGTACTGCTCAAGAATGACAATAATTTTCTTCCGCTGGATAAATCGGCGCTGAAAAAAGTTGTGGTTATCGGGCCGCTGGCGGGTTTTCATCTCGGTGGCTACAGCGGCCAGCCCGCAGTGCAGATTTCACCACTGGAGGGGATCGCGGCCGCTTTGGGCGCGGAGATTTATTATCCTGAAATATTGGCGGGTAGTTTTATCCGCTCCGGCGGTGGAAAACGGGCTATTCAAACCGCGCCATCCGACGAAAGGAGCGTCTATGTCGGCTTTATTACCAACGGATCCTGGCTGGAATTCAAACCGCAGGATTTCACCGGCAAAAAGGAGATAGTCATTCGGGTCGCCAGCCAAACTCAGGGCGGCTCCATTGAAGTCCGTCTTGGAAGTCTCCGTGGTCCTCTGGCCGCCACATTAAAAGTTCCACCAACCGGCGGCTGGCAGAACTGGACCAATGTTTCCGCCCCACTGCACGGCATTACTGGCGAGCACAAGGTGTTTTTTAAATTCTCCGGGAGCGGCTTCTATCTGTTCAACGTCGAACAATTCCAGCTTACTCCGCCGCCTCCGCCACCGCCCCCCCAACCGGGCAAACCACAACTCGTCTACCATCCTGGCTGCGGAATTATCGAGCCAAAAAAAGAAGAGTTATTCCAGATAGCAGTGGCCGCCGCCCGGGACGCGGATGTTGTCATCATGGTCTGCGGTGTCAATCAGAGCGTGGACCAAGAAGGGCAAGACCGCAAAACCACTGGACTTACCGGCGCTCAGCACGAATTGATCCAGGCTTGTTACGCGGCGAATCCCAAAACTATCCTGGTTTTGAATACCAACAATACCGTGGCGGTGAATTGGGAACAGGCGCATCTACCGGCCATTGTGGCGGCGATTTTCGCCGGCCAGGCCCAGGGTACGGCCATCGCGGACGTGCTTTTCGGCGACTACAATCCCGGCGGCAAGACCTGCTGCACATGGTATCAATCGGTGGAGCAGTTGCCGCCATTTCACAACTACGATATTCGCAAGGGCCGTACCTACATGTACTTTGAAGGCGAACCGCTCTACCCCTTTGGTTTTGGCCTAAGTTACACCCGGTTCCAATTTAGTGATCTGAAAGTTTCCTCCGATACGCTCGGTCCGGGCGGTTCGATCACTCTGTCCGCGAGGATCCAAAACATCGGTCAACGGCGCGGCGCGGAGGTAGCGCAATTTTATATCACCGCGCCCAAGTCGCCGGTGAAGCGACCCATCAAACAACTGGTGGGTTTTCAGCGCGTGGAGCTTGCACCCGGTGAACGCAAAAGCGTTTCCTTTCACCTGTCATTTCGGGAGCAGGCATTGTGGTACTGGCATGAGGCGCAACGGAAGTTTGTTCTTGCGCCGGGGGCGTTGCAACTGCTGATCGGCAGTTCCTCGGCGGACATTCATCTGCGCGCGACGGTTCAACTTCAGCCGGCGATCGGCGATCTGGGCGGACCAGAAACGCTCTGTACCGTGGCGGCGCCCTCGACGGTGCGATAACAGATCGAACAAACAAAACCTCGCCATGAATCCCGACATGCCCGAACCACTGTGGTTTCCACCCACGATCGCACCGTGGGGGTTGCACTCATGGAGCAGTTGCGGATATGGCAATTATCCGACCGTCGCCGAGTCCCGGTTGGCCTTTTGGCTCCGAAACGGACCATTCATTGACTTTGGCTTCCCGCGCCGATACTTTGAGCGCACCGCTTCGGAGAGATGGCCGAGCGGCTGAAGGCGTCGGTTTGCTAAACCGATATACAGGCTTATACCTGTATCGCGGGTTCGAATCCCGCTCTCTCCGTTTTATGAACATGAGACTTTCCACCGCGCCTGCGCCCGCGTCGCCGCAAACCGTCCGGGCAGGGGAAGCACCGACGTCGGCTCCGACCAGCCGGTTCCCCGCACGCCATGTCGGACCATCCGAACATGATGTGGAACAAATGCTTTCCCTGCTGGGGCTGGCTTCCCTCGAGCAACTCGTGGAGCGAACCATTCCCGCAGCGATCCTCGCCCAACATCCCCCGGCTCTTCCCGCGGCGCTGGAGGAGCACCAAATGCTGGAAAAACTGCGCGGCATCGCTTCCCAAAACAAAACCATGCGTTCGCTGATCGGCATGGGTTATTACGGCTGTTTCACCGCGCCGGTGATTGCGCGAAACGTTCTGGAAAATCCAGGCTGGTATACCTCGTACACGCCGTATCAGGCGGAAATCGCCCAGGGGAGGCTGGAAGCTCTTTTGAATTTTCAGACGATGGTTTCGGATCTGACCGCCCTGCCGCTGGCCAACGCTTCGCTGCTGGATGAAGCCACGGCGGCGGCGGAAGCGATGAGCATGTGCCGGGCGATTTCCAACGGCGAGCGCCGCTGTTTTTTTATCGCTGAGAATTGCCATCCCCAAACCATCGCCGTAGTGCGCGCCCGTGCCGCGGGACTGGATATCGACTGTGCGATCGGACCGGTCACCGCGGCGGAAGCGGCGGGGAAAGATTTTTTCGGCATTTTGCTGCAATACCCCGCCACGGACGGGCATATCGGTTCTTACGATGCGTTCATTCAAGCCGCCCACGGCGCCGGCACTCCGGTGGTGGTGGCGAGCGATCTTCTGGCGCTGACACTGCTGCGCCCCCCGGGGGAATTCGGCGCCGACATCGCGGTGGGCAGCGCCCAGCGACTGGGCCTGCCGCTCGGTTTCGGCGGGCCGCATGCGGCGTTTCTGGCGGCAAAGAACGAATTTGCCAGGAAAATGCCGGGGCGCATCGTGGGTGTCTCGCGCGACGCCGCCGGCAAACCGGCCCTGCGCCTGGCAATTCAGACCCGTGAACAGCACATCCGGCGGGAAAAGGCGACGAGCAACATCTGCACCGCCCAGGCGCTGCCGGCCATCATCGCGGCCATGCACGCGGTGTACCACGGCCCGGAAGGCCTGCGCGCCATCGCCCGCCGGATTCATACGTGGACGGCTCTGCTGGCGGCGGGTTTGGGCAAGCTGGGTTATGAACTTCGCTTTGATGCCTTTTTTGATACGCTGCGCTTCCGGCCGCCGGCGGATTTATCCGCCGACAAACTGCTCGCGGAAGCTTTGCACCAGGGATTCAATCTGCGAATGTATGACAATGGCGACATCGGTCTTTCGTTGGACGAGCGGACCGACTTGAACGAAGTTCACGAACTGCTTGGCGCGGCCAGTCTGAACCGTCCTCTTCTTTTTTCACCGGAGGCGCCGGCGAGCGAAGTGAATCTGGAATATCCCCCGGCCCTGCGGAGGTCCAGCCCGTTTCTTACCCACCCGGTTTTCAACAGCCACCATTGTGAAACCGAGATGCAGCGGTATCTGCACCGGCTCGAAGCCCGGGATTTGTCGCTGACGACATCCATGATCCCACTCGGTTCATGCACCATGAAGCTCAACGCCGCCGCCGAGATGATGCCTATAAGCTGGCCGCAATGGGCGGACATTCATCCGTTCGCCCCCGCCGACCAGGCGGCCGGCTACAACCTGCTCCTGGGCCAACTCGCGACATTCATCCGTGAAATTACCGGTTTGGACGCCGTATCCCTGCAGCCCAACGCCGGCGCGCAAGGCGAATACGCCGGCCTCATGGTCATCCGCGCCTACCATCGCCGGCGCAACCAGCCGCAGCGCGATATCTGCCTGATACCCGACTCCGCGCACGGAACCAACCCGGCCAGCGCGACCATCGCCGGCCTGCGCGTGCAGCCGGTCGCCTGCGATTCCCAAGGCAACATCGACCTGGACGACCTGCGGCACCAGGCCGGCGGGCATCGCGATCAACTCGCCTGCCTGATGGTGACCTATCCGTCCACGCACGGCGTATTTGAAGAGAATATCCAGGAAATATGCCGGATCGTGCATGACAACGGCGGCCAGGTCTACCTGGATGGAGCGAACATGAACGCCATGGTCGGCCTATGCCGGCCCGCGGACATCGGCGCCGATGTCTGTCATCTGAACTTGCACAAGACCTTTTGCATCCCGCACGGCGGCGGCGGACCGGGCATGGGACCGATAGCCGCGGCCGCGCATCTGGCCCCCTTTCTGCCGAGGCATCCTCTCCGCATCGACGAATCTTCCCAGGCCATCGGACCGGTGGCCGCGGCGCCTTACGGCAGCGGTCTGATTTTGACGATCCCCTGGGCGTATATCCGCCTGATGGGCGCCGACGGCCTTCGCCGCGCCACCGCGATCGCCATTCTCAACGCCAATTACATGGCCAAACGGCTGGAGAACCATTACCGCATTCTATTCCGCGGAACCCACGGTTTTTGCGCCCACGAGTTCATTGTCGATGCGCGCGAGTTTGAAGAGTCCGCCGGCGTGAAGGTGGAGGACATCGCCAAGCGATTAATGGACTACGGATTCCATGCCCCGACCGTATCATGGCCGGAGCCGGGCACGTTTATGATCGAACCGACGGAAAGCGAGCCAAAAGATCAACTGGACCGATTCTGCGACGCGCTGATTGCTATTCGCGGGGAAATCCGGGAAATTGAACAGGGCCGCGCGGACCGTAAGAATAATCCGCTCAAAAACGCGCCGCATACCGCGGTCATGCTCGCCGCCGATTCCTGGCCTTATCCTTACAGCCGGCGGCAGGCGGCGTATCCTCTGGCTTACCTTGAAGAACATAAATTCTGGCCGCCGGTGCGCCGGATCGACAATCCCTACGGCGACCGTCATCTGCTGTGCACATGCCCGCCGGGATGAAAACCGGATGAAAACACCCAGCCAACGGGCCTGTGCGCGATTCTGTCCAAGATACGTGGCCGATATCCGTGATGGCGGGTTGCATAATGCTTGATTCCAAGGTATATTCATACGAGATTTTAGTGCTCTGTCACACCTACAGCCCGCAACTGTAGGTGTGACAGAGCACCAGGGGGAGCGAATGATTTGTCTTGGCGCCGCGGAACTTCGCAGACTGCAGGAATGTATATTCTCGCTGTACTCTCTGGATAGTCTCCAGGAGTTCCCGCGGCGCGCCATCCATGCCGTCCTCCAACTGGTCGCCGCGGACAAGGCCGCGTACAACGAGATATGCTTGCGCCCCCAGCGGCTGGAGCGGTTCACCGACACCGGGGAGCCTTATACCCCCGAACAACTCGCAATTTTTGAACGCCACATCCACGAGCACCCCCTGGTCGCCTATTGCCACGAACACCCGGAGCATCCGCCCATTCGAATGTCCGATTTTCTAACCCGGCGCCAGTTTCATCACACCGGTCTGTACGCCGAGTTTTTCCGGCCGGTTGGCGTGGAGTACCAGATGGCCGTGGGCATAGCCACGCGCCCCGGAATCGTCGTCGGCATCGCACTGAACCGGAAGCTGACGGATTTCTCCGCGGCCGAAAAAACGCTGCTCGAATATTTGTGCCCGCATCTGCAGCAGGCGTATCGCAACGCCCAGGCCATGGACCTGGCCCTGCGGCAACGCGGCCAGGCCGAAGAACTGCTGGAATCCGTGGCCCCCGGCATGGCGATCGTCTCCGCCACCGGTCGCATCCACCAGGCCACTCCCGCCGCCCGCAGCATGTTGGAAAAATATTATCGGTCCGGCGGCGGGTCTGACCAGTTGCCCGAGGAAGTGACCCGGTGGCTGCGCGGCCAGGTGGCTTTACTGGGCGACGGCGATCCGACCCGCCCCTGTCTTCCCTTGATCGAGGAAGGCCGCGGGCATTGGCTGACAATTCGCCTGCTCGTCCGCCCCGGCGAGAGCCATTGCCTGGTGCTGCAGGAACATTCCATCGAACAGCGCATAGCCGCTTACATGCGCCTGGGCCTCACGGCGCGGCAGGCGCAGGTTCTGGCCTGGATGAGCATCGGCAAAAGCGATTCAGAGATCGCCATTCTCCTTTCCACCAGCCCGCGCACCATTGAAAAGCACCTGGAGCACATTTACGACAGGTTGGACGTGCCAAGCCGCCTGCAGGCCGTAGTCCGGGCCTTGGAAATTTTCCGCTGACCATACGTAAAAATACGTATTTGCATGGCCTCTTTCCTGAATATGCTTAATGTAGTGGCGAAGAGAGGTTGCACAAGGTTTAGTAATCTTGGGTATTGGGAGTTGCAACCATGAAACTGAATCACCGTATTTCCGGAAGATCGTATGTTCTGATCGCATTGGCTGCCGCTTGCACCGCTTCCGCCGGCTCGCTGAAAGCCGTAAGCGTTTCGATGGTAACGTCCACATTTAATCCGTCGGATTACGGGCAGAAATTGTCCTACAACGACTACTATGCGCCGAATGATCCAGGAAATTGGCAACAGGCCCAGACGTTCGACCTAAACGGAAATCTTACGGCTTACAGTAACTGGACCAACAGCGACGGGGGCGGCGAATATCCCGACGGCACGCAGTATGATGTGATTATTCCCACCGGTGATGGCAGCTATATCCCTGGGGCAAACGGGGTCAATACTGTCAGCGTCAACACCTTGACCCTTCAAGACTCGACTTCGACGCTTGGGATTTGGGGAGGCCAAACGCTGCAAGTCGGTGGAGATGTGTCCAATTCCGGTACCATTTCCGTCGACGGCCAGTTTCAGATTTTGGCCGATGTCGCATTAAACGGCACGGGGACTCTCAACTTAAGCTCGTATAACGGCGGCAACGGAAGCATCGGCAGCACCGGCGCCGGCTATGCCTTAACCAACTCCAACGGCCACACGATATCGGGTGGGGGAACGATTTCTGCGATGGTAACCAACAATGGCTTAATCGAGGCCACGCAATCCACTTATGACAGTACGATCACCGTCGATGCCGCCCTGACCAACAACAGCACAATGGAAGCCTCTACCAATGCGGAATTGGCGATTTACGACACCGTCAGCCAGTCGGGCGGGGCGCAACTTCAGGCGGATGGCACTGGATCACAAGTGGTGCTATACAACGGCGCAAGTATTGGCGGCGGCACATTGGATACGGCCAATGGAGGTGTTATCAATGTCGCAGGCAATAATACGGCGACAATCAGTGGTCTGACCAACCAGGGTTCGTTGAACATCGGGGGCGGAGGGGTGCTCAATGCCAGTGGCGCCATCACCGACAATGGCTATATTTCCGCCGCCGGGGAGTTTCAGATTCTGGCTGACACCACATTAGGTGGCACGGGGACTCTCAACTTAAGCTCGTATAACGGCGGCAACGGAAGCATCGGCAGCACCGGCGCCGGCTATGCCTTAACCAACTCCAACGGCCACACGATCTCGGGTGGGGGAACGATTTCTGCGATGGTAACCAACAATGGCTTAATCGAGGCCACGCAGTCCACTTACGACAGTACGATTACCCTCAATGCCGCCGTGACCAACCCCGGTATCATGGAAGGCGGTAACAATGCAACATTGACTCTCAACGGACCGGTTGTCCAAGTTGCCGGCAACACACTTACCGGTGGTACATGGATTGTCGATTCTTATGGGCAGATCAATATCCCCGGTGCCAATATCACCACCAATGCCGCCACGATCATCCTCTATGGCGCCAACACCAGCTTCCCGGCCATCACCGCAATGACAGCCAACACCGGAACCTTCGAGCTGGAAAATGGGGCAAAGTTCACCACGGCCGGCGACTTTACCAATACCGGCACGGTTGATGTCGGCGGGGCGAGTACTTTGACGATTCAAGGCAACTATACCCAAATATCCCCCGGAACAACGACCGTCAACGGTTCGCTGGTGTTGAACAACGGAGGTTCGCTCAGCATCGCCAACGGCACCACGGTGGATATTTCCAACACCAGCGCTTCCACCGTCAACGCCAATGTGCTCATCAACTACGGATCCGCCGGGAGTCCCAACAGTGCCATCCGCAACTATCTGATCAGCGGTTACAATGCGGGCGCCTGGAACGGTCCGGGCATCAGCAGCACCGCGGCCGCCATCTCCGGCGGCGTATACAGCCTGGGCTATGCCGATGGGGCCGATGGCGTGGTCAGCGGACTGGCCGCCGGCCAGGAAAAGATCATGTACACATTGGCCGGCGACGCCAATCTGGACGGCACGGTTACTTTGCCTGATTTTGCGATACTCCGCAGCAATTTTGGCAAGACCGGAATGCAATGGGATCAGGGCGACTTCAATTACGATGGAACGGTTAATCTGCCAGATTTCGCGATTTTACGAAGCAACTTCGGCAAGACTCTTGGCCCGGCGGCGGCTACCTCTTCAACCCCCGAACCGGCCACACTGGGTTTGCTGGCCATGGGCGGCCTGGGGCTGCTGGTACGCACAAGGCGCGGGAGAGTAGAAAGTTGAGAATAGAGCGATGGCGGCGCCGCGGAAGGAGGGCGCAGGTAACAGGTACTCGGAAGCAACCATGCCGCACCCCCCGCTTTTTCAATCGTAGCGGATGACGCTGTGCATTTCGTACCGTTTGAATTTTTTACGCCCCTGGAGAAAGCCCAGTTCAATGAGCACCGCGACTCCGACGATATCTCCGCCGAGCATTTCCACCAACCGGCAACATGCGTCCATGGTTCCGCCCGTGGCCAACAGGTCGTCCACAATCAGGCAACGTTGTCCGCGCACAATGGCGTCGCGATGGATTTCCAACATGTCCCGGCCATATTCCAGATCATAGGTCAGCGAAGCCTTGGGCGCCGGAAGTTTTTGGGGCTTGCGTATCGGAGCAAAACCGCAGGAAAGCGCCTGGGCCAGGGCCGTGCCGAAAATAAATCCCCGCGATTCCGCGCCCACCACCAGTTCAATGCGCCGGCCGCGAAAGGGGTTGGCCAGCAACTCCACCGACAGGGCCAGCCCCGCCGGATCGCGCAACAGCGGGGTGATGTCCTTGAACACGATGCCCGGCTTGGGAAAGTCCGGCACATCCCGGATCAATTCTTGTAAATTCAACATACGTTATTCCCCGCCTGCTTCCCCCTCTTTTTTTTCTCCGTACCGCCCGCTGTCATACTATGATGGCGCTTTTTTTCTCGGCCGATTTATAGCGCAAGCGGAAACATGCGGTCTTCCGCCGGTTCATCACCGGCCTTGGAGGACGTAGCGGCCGGGACCGGTAAGCCGCACGTAACTGCGCACCGCGCCGCGGCGCACGATCGGAACCGGCTGGCCATTGACGCGCACCGACTTGCCCTTCACGCCAAT
>JAKBMM010000080.1 GCA_021831565.1 Planctomycetota bacterium | reverse complement strand
AACCAGCACGGCAAGGAGAAGGGCACGAAAGCGATGAGCCTCCGGCGTAAACGCAAGCGTTGCGCCAGCAGCTTGAGCTATCTGTTCAAAACGCTGCTCGCTTGATTCTACATGCGATTGCCCTGGGCCGTCCGTAACCTCAAACCATCATGCCTCGTAATCCAACCACCGCTCTATTACCATCCACGACCGTGAAAAGCCGCCCGGAGGTGGACGCAAAACGGCCGCGGGATTCCCACCACGCGGCTGCGTGACTGGGCGGCGCGGCGATTGGCGGTCCCGGCACACCGGGAAAACCCATGCCCGCCGGGACGTGCGCCAAAAACATCCGGTGCGTGAACGGTTACGATTTTTCAGAGGCGCGGCGATTCCAACTTCCACTTCTCTTAAGTTTTATACCCGCTCCTGCCGATGCCAGAATGGAACGGTTCGTTATCGGCGGCGCGGTCCCGATAGCTAGCGAGATATAGACCGACCCGATTCCGATAACAACAACGAAACGAGTGTGCTTATGGCTCTGAATTCACCCGATGCGAAGCGGCGGCAACAACCCAGGAAACGAAACCGATATTTCACGCTCGCCGAAGCACACCGCGCTTTGCCGCTGGTCCAGCGGATCGCCGCCGACATTCAGCGGGTTGAGCTGGAACGCCGCGACCTGGTGGAATTGGCCGGCGCCATCCCGGAAGGAGCGCATGACTCTCGGGAGATGCGCGAAATCGAACACTCCTTCGACAAGCTTACCGAACGCCTGGCTTATTTTGTCGAGGAACTTGTCATGATCGGCGTCGAACTGAAAGACCCGTTACGCGGTCTGCTCGACTTCCCCACCATTGTCGATGGCCGGGAAATTCTGCTCTGCTGGCAGATCGGTGAGCCGGTCCTCGCCTGGTGGCACGAAGTGGACGCCGGCTATGGCGGCCGACGGCCAATATGCGAACTCGAATGCCTCTCCGCCGCCGTCGGATAAAGTTTCCGCCGCATGTGTGGCGTTAATCTTTGGCGATAAGAGCCGTCCGCGGGGCGCTCCCACCACTTTCGCCGCAATCAGTGTTACGCGCCTGTCCAGACCGGCGGCGGTTCTATGGCGTCGGCGGGACGCGGGCCGCAATCTTTTCGCGCGGTTCCGGATTGCCGGCTGATGGCACGAACGCTCATGTCGTGATCGCAGAGAATCTGGCAACTCAAGCGCAGTCCCGGCCGGCTGGTCAGGCCCTTTTCCTGAAGAACGTTTTTTTCCGCCTCGGTCATCGCCGCCGGTTCGCCGGCAATGAACTCCACGCGGCAGGTGGTGCACCTGGCGAATCCGCCGCAGGCGTGAAGCTGATCCACCCTGGCCTGATCCTCCAAAGCCAGAACAAGACGTTTTCCGCCGGGAACCTCAAAGACTCCAAAGCCTTCCACTGTTAATTTCGGCATTTGCATCTCCTGATAAAATCGTTCATAAAACTCTCGATACGAGTTTTTAGTATGCGCGTCAATGGAAATCAAGGCAAGATATTCGCACGCCAAAAAATATCGTTTATCATTCGACCCGCGTTCGGGATCAGTTGCGTATTGAACGCCGGCCATGAGGAGGCTGGACGATCCCGATCCCGACGGCTATCGGAATCGGGATTTGATTATTCCCAGAAATACAATGACCCGTTGTCGAAATAGTTGCAATGCAAATTGGCCGGTCCTTTCCACTGCACCGAGCCGTCGTTGTAAAGAATGTTCGCGCCCCGCACGCCGTTTTGGCCGACGTGGTTCGACAGGGGCACGCGGCCCGGCGCGCTGAAGTTATCGGCCTGGAACAGCCAGGACAGCGGCGGCGGCTGCGAATTGCTCACCGTCACGTCGCTGCCCAAAATGGACTCCACGGCGCTGTGGCTGTTGGTGGCCGAAGTGAACGGATGCGCCGGATCCAGAAGGGAGGTATTCGCCGAAATACCCGTCCAGGGATTGGTTACGTTAATGGGGCTGGTGTTCGTAAACCCCTGCTGGGTCCTCGGATTCGAAAACGTGCCCTGCGAAAATCCGAACCAGTAATTGTAGCCGAGAAAGATAGCCTGCAAAAACTCGTAGGGTTGGGTAAGGCTTTTCTGCCAGGGAGAAAGCGCTTGACCCCACTCGGAAGAGTTATACAGCTTCGGCGGCGCCACCCACGACATGGGAAAGGTGCGGGAAAGCTGACCACTGCCGCCGCCCGTTTGCAGTGTATTCCCGTCGAGAGTTAAAAGTCCGGACTGTGGGCAAAAGAAAACCTGGGGATTCTTGATAATGCCGCTGGTATACAACAAAGCATAACCAAAGGGGAAATCCTGGCCCGTATGCTTGGACATACCGGTTCCGCCGGAGTTCATATTGCCGAACGGCTCGAGGGCCTCGTGTATATACCCTCCTTTCCAATCCCCACCCTGCGGCCCGTTCCACCCCGCCGGCAGGGGATAGTTTTTATATTCGCCGATGTAAACGAACACGCCCTGCCCCAGCGATCGCAGATTCGAGGCGCAGACGATCTGCAAGGCCAGGTTGCGCGCCTTGCCCAACGCGGGCAATAACAGTGAAAGCAAAACGGCAATGATCGAAATGACCACCAGCATCTCCACCAAGGTGAAGCCGGATTGTTGTTTGTGGGACCGGCGCGTTTGGCTTGGAGTATGTATGTGGGACCGGCGTCCACACCGGTCAATTGTATGATCAGCAGGCTCTTGTCTTATGGTTGTGCATGTCGGCATGATGGGCACTCCTTCGCGTTATTCCACCGGCCCGCGGTATGCGGCGATCAAAAAAGCAGACCGGACAGGGCGGCTACGAATGCGAGCGGGCGAAACACGGAGCGTGGATCAGTTTTGTACGGATTTTCTGTTTGCATGGCAACACAAACCTTTTCATGGAAATCGGTATCTCACTTGTTTAAATTCCGCTCGCGTGGTGGGACGGGGCGGGTGGGATGAACGGTAAAATAATGGAATTTACGGAACTTACCGTGCCCGGTCACTTCTTCTACGACGCGCGCCAGTTTATAATTAATGGTGAATTTTCCGGGCGGGATGGGCTTATCAATGGAAACATGGGAAATAGTCATTCTTATGGTGAAAGGGCCTGTCTCTGGGAATGGCTTATTCCATACGCCCGTTAAATCAAACCCCACCGGCAGAAATATCTTTCGTCCGGATTTAAGGCGAAAGGCTCGATACCTAATTCGACCGAGGCGAACATAACTCCCGGCGGACCATGATCGGAATACATTTGCCCTCCAGCCCGTCACCAGCGGATGGGACATTTTACCACCAATTATAAATCTGACGTGCGCGGGAAGACTATTATACGCACCCAAGAGACAGCCCCGCAGACTACCGTCCAGGCCTGTATTTCCGCAATTCCTGACCTGCCGGCAACGATTGAAAACCGACTGGGGATTCCGCGCAAGCCGCGCGAGATTCATCCAGTGCACGTGCGGCGTTTGGAGACGACGTGGATAATGGGGCACCAGAGGCACCATAGGCTCCAGAATGGGATTCTGTATAAAGGGAAACGTGCCGTGGGTCGGATGTGTTGGGCCAATAGTCAGGACATCATCAATAATGCTAAAAAAATAATAATGTCTGCCGTTATCGGTCACGACATTATCGATCTCAGCATGCGGGGAAAATGATTCGATACGATATTTTATACCCGCACCCCAAAATTCGTATCGACTTTTAAATGTTCTCGTTTTGCCATTCGTCGTGGTATGTATATGGTGGGCTATAGCTAGAAAATGAATGGTTTTAATATGCGTGTATTGCCGCGCCTGCCAGATCAGGGCCTGAGCGATTGGGTTGGCCGACATTTTTTGGTGTGCAGCGCGGACACCAGGATCGAACAACAGTACCGCAAGCACAGCGGAGAGCAAGAATATTCGCATCTCAAGTACTCCTTATTCCAATGATGGCCCCGTGATCCGCAATCCAGTCATCACGGAGCCACCTCCTCATTTGCCCACGCAGTGGAGTATCCGCCGGGAAGTAATTCAAATTTTTTAGTTTCTTTTTGCTAATACCTTATCCTTTCCGCTTCCGCGCAGGTACGAACGTATCACGTGAAAACCATTCATATATAAGAAGGGTGTCCTGGTGTTCCACCGCAATCCCTTTTCAATTTGCCGGGAGGTGAGGATGCCGTGTGCTTTTTCCACCGCCTCCCAGCGATGAAACATCCCCAAATGGTAATAGCATTTTTGAGCGATCGCAGCGGCGGTGGAGTTTTGCGGAAGTTCGCCGTACTTCGCTACGCACCAGCGCAGAACTGACAGATAAGCCTGCCGCTGGTTGGCCGACCAGGCGGCGGGGTTGCGGTGTTCGAGCACGTTAAGAATATCGAGAATTCGTTGGGCCGTTTTGATGGCCCACGTCTGACCCCCAGCCACGTCTGGCCGCCCGACGCTTCCGTGTCGGGCTATCGTGTGGTTGTGCCAGGCGGCTACCAATCGGGTGCGAAATTCCGCCCGCTGCTTTTCATGCGCTTGCCAAGCCCGGTGGCCGAAATAATAGGGCGCCGGATGCTCGGCCAGCGGGTCGAGCATCGCCCCGGACAGAATGGCGATGAGTGAATAATTCCTGGCCACGCGAATCGCCAGTTTCATCGGCCCACGCACCAAGAACCGTTTCCAAACCCCACCCCAGAAATTCACCACCCGGCTCTGGACCGCACCGCGCATATCCGCCAACGACGCTGTATTGACTCGCCGGGGATTAAAAATAATGAAATGGTAAGACTTAGGCAGGGGAATCAGGGAAAGGACATAATCGCAGTTGCGGTTTGACCCACTGTGGCCATCCTTGTTGAAAAAATAGAGCGAGAGTGTGTACTCACCGGGCGGAATGTGCAGATACTCGTACAAATCCGGTCCCTGCCAGGTGAGCGGGTAAGTCCAGCCGTTATCGTTGACTTCCGCTTCCCGCCGGTCCTTCTTCCAGGAAGTTGTTTTATACATGATAATGCGGCTATCCATAAAAATTCCCGGTAGTTCCAGCACCCGCTTTTTGGCGGTATACAGCCATGTGATATGAAATCGAACGTAATCATTTTTCCTATGGTGTGGGCCGATGGCTTCGTGGTGATCCAACTCTACCGAGCGTGGCGACCATACATAATCCATTGGGGGATAAATACATGCGAACAAACACGCCCAATATCTTCCATATCTTCCCAGCCAACTGCCCTGCGTTCGCCAATCACTGGTGATGGGGACAAGCCGCGGACCAGTGGCCCGTGCCGACACGCGATGGGCCAGCAACTTCCGGCATAAGCCGGCCAGCCCGCTGACCGTGGGCGCCTGGGCCGGCGCCGGCAGGTTCGCCCGCCAGGACAGCCAGGCCAGCACATCGTGGAACCCGCCAAGTACATAATGGAATCCCGACAGCCAGCGGGACCACCAAGGCGGTTTCGAGATGCGAACCGCCGAGACGCCCGTGCCATAGTGGCCGATTAGCGTTTTTCCATCGCTCCGCGGCAAAATGGCGGTTATATAAGAACTGCTGAACAGGCTCCCCCCGTGTCGGCTGACCGGCAGGACTTCCGGCATACTTCCCTTTGATTTGTTCACGCGGAATATACCGGTCCAGCAGCCATTGCGCCACGTGCCCAGCCAGAGCCTGCCCCGGCTATCCTGGGCCAGGCAGGTGATGTGATCACCGGGCAGCAGCAAATCCGCCGCCGGCGCCGCCGGCACGTGATGGGGCGGGCGCCAAAGCCGGCGATCCTTGAGAGCGTAATCCGCCCCGCGCACATAGTGGAAAAGGCCGGGTTTGCGGAGACTGCTCCACGCCAGTCCTTCATCCGTGGCCACGTAAATGCGGCCAGTCTTCTGATCCGCCAGCACCGCATTGATTAAGCTGCTCGGCAAGCCGCGGCCATAAGGCTTGATCGGTATTTGCCATGGGCCGCGAATGATCCACCATTTACGGTAAGGATAGGCGGCAAAGGCCAGGCCGTGGCATTGCGTACCCACAAACGCCAGACCGTATCGACCGAAGGCGACGCAGTCCGGGCCTGGAGGCAGCCCATTGGCGCTGGTGGTCCGTTCCGACAACTCTGGTGATGTTGGGGCGATGGGGATGTAACGCCAGGTATGTTTGCCGGTTTGATAGATGCTGATGCCCGCCTCCGTGCACAGCCAGACGGATTGATCGCGGGGATTGACGGCGATGGCCACGACGTGCGAACCCAGCGGGCCGTGGAGCAAACCGTAATGTTTCCATTTATTGCCGTTGAACACGCACACGCCGTGGCGCAGCGTGCCGGCCCATAAGCGGCCCTTGGAGTCCAGGCAAAGCGAATAGATATGGTTGCTGACCAGGCCGGGGGAGTTGGCCTTGTCATAATGCTTCCAGGCCGAAGCGGGCTGGGAAGGCTG
>JAKBMM010000079.1 GCA_021831565.1 Planctomycetota bacterium | reverse complement strand
GCGTCGCCTTCGGTCGATACGGTCTGGCGTTTGTGGGTACGCAATGCCACGGCCTGGCCTTTGCCGCCTATCCTTACCGTAAATGGTGGATCATTCGCGGCCCATGGCAAATACCGATCACGCCTTATGGCCGCGGCTTGCCGAGCAGTTTAATCAACGCGGTGCTGGCGGATCAGAAGACTGGCCGCATTTACGTGGCCACGGATGAAGGTCTGGCGTGGAGCAGTCTCCGCAAACCCGGCCTTTTCCACTATGTGCGCGGGGCGGATTACGCTCTCAAGGATCGCCAGCTTTGGCGCCCGCCCTTGCACGTGCCGATAGTGCCGGCGGCGGCGAGAGATTTGCTGCTGCCCGGCGATCACATCACCTGCCTGGCCCAGGATAGCCGGGGCAAGCTCTGGCTGGGCACGTGGCGCAGCGGCTGCTGGACCGGTATATTCCGCGTCAACAAATCAAAGGGAAGTATGCCGGAAGTCCTGCCGGTCAGCCGACACGGGGGGAGCCTGTTCAGCAGTTCATATATCACCGCCATATTGCCGCGGAGCGATGGAAAAACGCTGATCGGCCACTATGGCACGGGCGTCTCGGCGGTTCGCACTTGGGAACCGTCATGGTGGAGCAGATTATTCCATTATGTGCTCGGCGGATTCCACGATGCGCTGGCCTGGTTGTCCTGGCGGGCGAACCTGCCGGCGCTGGCCCAGGCGCCCACGGCCGGCAGGCTGGCCGGCTTATGCCGGAAGTTGCTCCACAACAATGTTTCCAAACAGGATTTCGGCCCGCGTGTTGTCCCCATCACCAGTGATTGGCGGACGCAGGGCACGTGGCTGGGCCGCTATGGAAGATATTGGGCGTGTCTGTTTGCGTGCGGCGTGCCGGGGCCTTTCGATTATGTCTGGGGGCCAAGTTCAGTGGGGTTGGAGCACATCGATGCGATCGGCCCGCATCACAGAGAAGTTCAATTGCATCCTGGTAATGGTGACACTTACGTGAGGGGTGGTGATTCCGTCCGATTTCATATGACATGGCTCTACACCGCCAAAAAACGGGTGCTGGAACTACCGGAAGTTTATCTGGATCGCTGCGTCATCATGCATCAGACGACTTGCGCTGAGGATCGGCGCGAGGCGGAACTCGACGACCACGGCGAGACGTATCCTCTCACCTGGCAGGGACCAGGGTTATACGAGTTCCTTCATATTCCGCCCGGCGCGTACACGCTTTCACTCTATTTTTTCAACAAGGATGGCCACACCGGGCCAAACCGCAATCGCGATTACGCGATTTCCATGATTCCCCTGCGCGCAACCTATCCCCTTGGTGGCGGGTCTTTGCCCAATACAGCGCCGCTGGCGAAGATGCGCGGCGCGGCCCAGAGCCGAGTGGTGAATTTCTGGGGCGGGGTATGGAAAAGATTTTTTGTTCGCGGGCCGATGAGGCTGGCAATTCGCGTGGCGAAAAATTATTCGTTCGATACCATCGTTCAGGGGGCGATGCTCGATCCGTTGGCCGAGCATCCGGCGCCCTATTATTTCGGCCACCGTGCCTGGCAAGCACATGAGAGGCGGAGAGCGGAATTGCGCACCCGGTTGGTCGCCGCGTGGCGCCCCGGGGGAGCGGACGTCCTCGTCCGCAATACTGCGACCATCCACACAGCCCGCCTGATTCTTCAAATTCTTAATGTTCTCGAACACCGCAACCCCGCCGCCTGGGCGGCCAATCAGAGGCAGGCTTATCTATCAGTTCTGCGCTGGTGCGTGGCGAAGTACGGCGAGCTTCCGCAAAATCCCGCCGCCGCGGTGCTCGCGGAAAAATGTTATTACCACTTGGGGCTTTTTCATCACTGGGAGGCGGTGGAAAAATCGCGCCACATTCTGACTTCCCGGCAAATCGAAAAGGATTTGCGTTGGGATGGATGGCCTTATTCCTATCGCCGTTATGAGTTTTATGTGATACGGAAATACGTGAAAGGATTAAAAACAACGCCGCGAACGGCGGAGGTCAATTAGGAAATCATCGGATTCCGGGTGTTCCGGAATTCGCAATGTTGTTTGTTCCAGTTTAAGGAGTTTCTATCATGTTTACCAAGATTCGGTCCAATTGGCAGATGAGGAAGGCAAAGGTGCTCGTAGCCTCGGCGGTCTGCGTCGCGGGGTTGTGTATTGGATTCGGCGGCAATGCGATGCTGTGTAGAGGTACCGAGTCGCCAAACCATGAATATTGCCAAAACCAAGGTGCATCTACTATGTGCACTCCGCTCCCCATTTCGTGTACTATCAACGGAAATTGCTCGGGAATTCAAGGTGTGAGCGTCTGCGACGACACCCACCAGGTGCAGGGTTGCCAGTCGAGCTTTTGGGATGACAACTGCTCGTCCGCCCCAAATTATCAGTGCGATATGGCAGCGATCTATACTGGGTACTGTGTAGGTGGCGTCTGCGCACTTAGAACGCCATTTCAACACTTGTGTGCATATAATCAGGTTCTCGCGCAGTGCCAAACCAATTGAGACGAAGCGCCGGCGCCATCGTGGTTCCTTACCAGAGTATGGTCCGCAATGCTAGGAAATTTAAGCTATTTCGCATCTGGCCGCCCCGCCGATTGACAATGGGCCACGCCAGCGGCGTAACAAGTTATCGAGATTCGATCAAGGCCGGGTCTTATCCGGAGATTATATAAGGTGGTCTACCATGCTTAAGACCATGCGGTTCGCTAAATTGGGAATAATTGGCTTTATTCTCGCCGTCGGTTTGATGCTGCAGACGCGGCACGTCGCGAGAGGCCAATCGGCGGTATTAACAGCTAGACAGCTCAAGACGCTCGTGGAAGCAGGCCAACAGCGATACTGGTCGATTGTGTACACGGGGACCGTGTCCGTCTACGACGGCCAAGCTGGCGGCGCGGAATTTGCAACGCAAGAGTCTTGTGTTCGATCAAGCGTGATATGGACCCCGACACGGGTTTTATGCCGGTCGAAAATGTGGCTGCGTTTTCCCGATGGTACTCACGTTCCAGGGCGGCTGGGATATCTCTTCAATCGAACGTTCACCAAATCGTATGATTTTTTGGGTGCGCACCTGGGGGAGCCGCAGCCAAGTATGGTGGGTGATGTGTGGCACGGCGACGTGCACCGTTGCTCACTGATTCCACCGGTGCTCTGGGCGGACTGGTTCTGGTTGCCGATTGGCGATTCCAATAGCCGGGTTGTATGGGATTCCCATGCAGAACGATATGTTATCACCACAAGTGTCCCTACTCCTTTGGGTGCGTCACGCAACATCGCGCGAGTTTCACCGGCCCTTGGATTTCTTCCGACCCGATATGAGTTTTTCCACCCCGGCCTACGAGCTCCCCAATGGATTATCAGATTCAGCCGTTTCAGGAAGGTTGCCAAGGGACTATGGTTTCCATTCCGCTGTGTGAACGTAACATACGTTCCGGCAAGTTCGAAAGTACCCCATTCGCTGGGACCTGTGAAAATCGTTTACACGATATCAGAAGCCAAAGTTAACATCCCGGAGCCGCCCGCATCGTTCAAATTAGCTTTTCCGAGGGGTACCAATGTTTCGGACTCGATCTCGGACCGTGTATACCAAGTATACCGTGTTAAGGGGCCGGTAGGCGAAAATATCGGAGCCACGGAAATCCTTCCCCCAAAGACAGCGCAGATGCCCCCAGAGGCGGTGGTGGCGCCCTCGGATCGCATCTGGTACACGTTATTCTCTCTAATGGCCTTCATAGGGGCGATTGCTCTCTTTTTAATCGCCATTTTAATTCTGCGGCGAAAGCCGCGAGGGAAATGACAACATCGCAATCGGTGTTTTGTTCGGTCAGCAGCGAATGCCGGAAGATGATTGTGCTTTACAGGAGAACAGGTCTCATGAGAACAGCCATAATCCAATTATTAACGGTGACCACTATCGTTGGCTTCATCCAATTTTATTATGTGCGCGCAACCAACGCCGCGACAGCGGTGCGTTCCCTGGTCATAGTACCCTACAATTTTGGAGACCGCCCGGCTGGGACGGTGGTGCATCTTCACGTGCCCATCCGGAATCCGTTGCCGAAGGTGGTATTGATTAAAGACATCCAAACATCCTGCGGCTGCACCTCAGCTAAGCCGGCTTCATGGAAAGTCACGGCTGGCGGTGCGGATGATATTGCGGTGCGGATTAACAGCCTGTCCGTTGGAGGGACTTTTGACGGAACCGTGTTGATCGTCGGCCACACCGCAGCAGCGTTACCAATTGTGTGGCGGATTGACCTTGCGGGTAAATTCATTACTTCGAGCACGAATCTCTTGACGATTCCCCGCAGTATCAATCTTGGCTACCCGACACCCGGGAAAAGGCTTTTCCAGATGGTGCGTCTTGAAAGGAATGGACTGGTGGATCTCGGAAAAGTGAAAGCAATTGTTTCGGCGCCGTGGATCAAGGTGGTCTATGACTCTTGGCGAAGTAATAGTATGGCTGCGGAATACAAGGTCATCATCCGCCCGCCGCAAGGCAGTGGTAGCTTTCACGAAGAAATTCGCTTTCAGGGGGCCGAGTCGGGAGATTTTATACGGCTTCCTATTTCCGGCCATACCGTTCCCCTTATCGGTGTTGTCCCCGATAAAGTGCTGCTCATGCCCGGACAGCAGGTCTACCCCTTGTTAATTTGTGCGGCTGCGGGCGGCACAGCCACGCTGCAAGGTTACCGTATCCAGTCCCATGGGATCAAGGTTGTCTCGGTCAGGGAGTCCAAGCGGCGGATGGATGGAAAACCGATGCTTAAAGCCGATGCACTGCCAACCAGTAAGGGCTTCATTTCGGCCACGCTGTTCTTGCGGTTTAAGCAATGGAATAAACCAGTCAAGGTGATGTTCGTCGGAATGGGACAGTGATTCGTAACCGGTAACCGTTCACGGGCCAAAAACCGCTTAAAACCAAAGAAATAATGTGGAATCTGAAGTTTATGGAGCATAAAAATCACAAAAAAAGTGCTCTGCAAGGCAAAAAGTGGCGTTTTTTTGCTGATTACGCCACTTTTGCCCGTGAACGGTTACCATTTCTGCTGTCGCTTTCCACCCTTATTGCCGGGTTGCTTCTACTATTGGCCGCGGGACTGAAGGCTTGGCAAATCATTCATTCGCCGGTTCCCATGGCCCAGCCGCTGGGAATACCCGGATTCACACCCGCGCTGATCGGTGGTGAAATCTTTCTCGGCCTCTGGCTGCTCAGCGGCGCGCTGCCGACTGCGGCCCGGCGCACGGCAATAGGCTGCTTTACTCTGTTCGCCAGCTATGCGTTCTGGGAAGCGCTGGCGGGAAAAGTGTCCTGCGGTTGCTTCGGCCAGGTGCGGGTGAATCCGTGGATTACAACTGCCTTGGATGCGGCGATGGTTGTCCTGCTGATCGCCTTCCGGCGAGAACCATCCGGCGGCAACGGCACGAGGACCGCGCCTTCCACAAAGGGGGTCGGGCATCCTGCCCGACAGACGCTCAGGACAATGGCGGCCAAGGCCGCCTCCCAACAGAATGCCGGCCATAGCCGTTGGCCGGTGGGCACGGCGGTTATTGCCGGGGTACTTGCATCAATCACAGTTTCTATACTGCATCCACGCCCCGTTGCCGCGGGCCATGGCCTGCTGATTGCCGACGGCGGAAAGATCGTGATTCTGGCGCCGCATAAATGGCTCGGCCATCGCTTGCCGGTGCTCAAACATATCCGCATCGGCAAGCAGCTTGCGCAGGGCCGATGGGTGGTGATGTTTTATCACGCTGATTGTGATGTTTGCCGGCACACGATCCCGGTTTACGAGGCCCTGGCCATGCAAGACGCCTTCGGCGGCGGGCCGCGGGTGGCGTTTGTGCGCGTGCCGTCCGAGGAGCCGCCTAGTCCGCCGCCGGCGGGCCTTTTTCATACGAACCTCGCGTTGCACGGCGCGCTGGATGAGAGCCATGAATGGTTTGCCGCCACGCCGATGGCGGCGGAACTGCGTAACGGCAGGGTGATTGCCTTTGCCTCAGGCTCGGCGGCGAGGAATGCAGATTGGGTGAAATAATCCTGACTCCCAATCAGTGCAATCCGTGTAATTGTGGTCAAAAGGAACGGTAGGGCGTCTGATGGAGAAAGAACCACGAATGAAAGGTGAAAAAATCAACGACCACGGCACGATTGTAAACCGCCAAGACGCCAAGGGCGCCAAGAATGTATTTGTAGTTAAAAAAAATTCTTGGCGTTCTTGGCGTCTTGGCGGTTCCAAACCGAGTCCCGGCGGTTCCCAAAATAGTCCTCCGCGTCCGCGGTTAAATAATTGTTCCGCCACGCGCTCGCCGGCGCGTCGCCTGTTGACCTGTTCTGTCAGCGGGCGGGCAAAACCGGCCACTTGCGGGCAGGTGAAAACCGGCCACTTTAAGGACGATGCAAGGAGTTCGTAGGCTTGACGCTTTTCGTACTGGAAAGCGAGGAAGTTACGAATGTCCAA
>JAKBMM010000044.1 GCA_021831565.1 Planctomycetota bacterium | reverse complement strand
AAGGATCGGGCCGGCAAGCCGCCGCCCTCGACGGCACCAAAGAAGGGCGCGGCCGCCCCGGCGGCTAACGCTACCTGACAAACGCCTGGCCAACTACTTGACGGGAACGCGACGGATGACGTATATATATAGGAAGCGCAATAACTGGCCGGTTTTGACCCGCACCTCCCTGGCCGGTTTTCACCTGCCCGCTGACATTTCACCTGCTCCAACCTCTCGCGCAGCGCCCGGTTTCACCCTGGTGGAGATGTTGGTGGTCATTTCGATCATCACCGTTTTGCTCTCGCTGTTATTGCCCGCTTTGGGCAAGGCGCGCAACCTGGCCCTGCAGATCGTCTGCGCCTCGAATCTGCGATCGCTGGGGCAGGGCGTGTTTATTTACATCGGCGAATACAAAAACTATCCCATGCCGGCGGGGTGGCACAATCAGAATAGCGGGGGAGGATATATACACGAGGACCTCGAGCCGTTCGGCAATCTCGACTCCACCGGCCCCGGCATGGACATGGCCAACCAGCCTTACTCCTTTGGTTATGGTTTGCTCTATACCAGCGGCATCATCAAGAATCCAACGGTTTTCTTTTGCCCGCAGGCCGGCCTGTTTACCCTCGACGGGGATACCTGGCAGGCAAACGGTACCGCCGGGCAAAAGTCCCGCACGTTTCCCATGTCTTGGATTGCGCCGCAGAAGCTATACGATCCCGCCGAATGGGGCCAGCCGCTTTCTCCCTGGCAGAAAAGCCTTACCAAACCCTACGAGTTTTTGCAGGCAATTTACCTTGGCTACAACTACTGGTTCGGATTTTCCCAGGGCACGTTTTCGAACCCAACGGGCAAACACGGGCTTACGAACACCAGCCCCATTAACGTAACCAATCCCTGGACGGGTATTTCGGCGAATACCTCCCTTCTGGATCCGGCGCATCCGTTCACTTCGGTCACCAACAGCCACAGCGCCGTGGAGTCGATTCTGGGCAGTGATGTTACGGTCAGCAATTCACAGCCCCCGCCGCTGTCCTGGCTGTTCCAGCCCAATAACATAGGCGAGCCGGGAATCGTGCCCCTGTCGAATCATGTCGGCCAAAACGGCGTGCGGGGCGCGAACATTCTCTACAACGATGGCTCGGTGCAGTGGAAAGGCCCAGCCGATTTGCATTGCAACTATTTCGATGGCGGGTCATTTTTTTTCTGGGAATAATCAATTCCAATAGCGATCGGGACAGGTCGGGACTGCGGGCGGCAAGTCTACGCGGGCAAAAAACTCACCTGTGTGCATGCTCGTTGGCCGGTCTCTCAGCTCGACTTTTGCCGATTTTTAGGAGCATAAATCGCTGAATCTCTTGCAAATCATGGTTTCGATCCGAGTTTTGATACACCCCATGGTTTTCACGGGTGTGCCAAAAATCCAGATGATTTTCAAAAGCTTGTGAAATCACACTTTTCGGCCTTTCCAAAATCGGCAAAAGTCGAGCTCAGACCACACCTGCGTCCATTGCAGCAACTCTCATGGCAAATCACGCCATGCGCCCAGACTCCGCCCCAAACAAGGCCGTTCCGATGCGAACCAATGTCGCCCCTTCCTCCACCGCCACTTCAAAGTCACCACTCATGCCCATGGATAAGTGTGTAAAATGGGGACCGGCGGATTTTTCGCGGAGAATCTCTTCATATAGATTCCGCAAGCACACGAAAGCCGGGCGGGAATCCTCCGGATTTTCCGATTGCCGGGCCATGGTCATCAAACCCATCAACCGCACGTTTTCCAGTTTGTGGATCGCGCGGGCCATCGGCCGTGCCGCCGCCGGCGCCGCGCCGTATTTGTTTTCTTCTCCGGTGGTGTTGATCTCCAGCAACAATTGGGCCATCTGCCCGTGGCGTTTGGCCTGGGCATTGAGTTCCTCCGCCAGGCGCAGGGTGTCCACGCTGTGAATCAGCCAGGCCAGCGACAGGGCCAACGACGCTTTGTTGCGCTGCAGATGGCCGATCATGTGCCAGTTGATTTTCTCCGGCGCGGCAAGAGTGGGGCAGACGCCTTCCAGGAGCCACCGTTTCACCTCCTGGGCGCGAAGTTGAAGCTGCTGAACCCGGCTTTCGCCCAGATCAAAATGGCCGGCGGCAATCAACTCCTGAATCTGCGCCATGGTGGCGTACTTGGTCACGCCAACCACAGTGATGTCGTGGATATTTCGACCGGAGCGGGCGGCGGCCGCTGCAATGCGATCCTGTATCTTCTTAAAACGGTCTTTAACATTCATATTTCTGATTCTCCTGTCCGGTCTTTAGAGCCTATCCGAACAGACTCTTATTGCCGGGGGAAGCTCGCCCGCGGCAATCTGAGACTATTGTAAGCGACGGCGCTGATCCGATGATTTGGATGTGGCAATTTTTGGGGAACCCTTGGGAGAACCGGCAACATAAATGTTGCCGTCAGACAACGCGTCAGGCGCCGCGCGGCTTCTGCGACTTCTCCCGGGAATTGCCACGCCGGTTATGTCTTGGGGGCGATGGAATGTATGTTCTCCCGGAGGGTGGAAAGCGACCAACGGAGCGATGTTGGATAGGTCGCCGGCTTTCGCCCGCGGGCCTTCATTTATATAATCCCACGACATACAGGATAATCGTCATTTGAAAGGACGCCTATGTTTTCCAAGAAAATCTACTTTAACGCTTCCCTGCCCCGTTCCGGCTCCACGCTCATGGAGAATATTCTTGCCCAAAATCCCCGCTTTTATTGTACGCCGACCAGCGCCGTGATCGACCTGCTGCTGGCGTCGCGCAAGTTTTACACCGAACTGGCCGAGTTCAAGGCGCAGGACGCCGACCTCATGCAGGCGGGTTTTATCAGTTACTGCCGCTATGGCCTGCACGGTTTTTTTGAGGGCGTCACCGACAAGCCGGTGTGCATAGACAAATGCCGCAGTTGGTTTCACTATTATGATTGGGTCAAGTTGTTCCATCCGAATCCCAAGTTCATCGTGTGCATCCGCGATCTGCGGGCCATTCTCGCTTCCATGGAAAAGCTCTTCCGTAAGAATCGCGACCGCGCCGATGCGGACGAAGTGACCGGCACGTTGACGATGATCACTGTCAACAACCGCGTGATGCGCTGGCTCAACGGACCGCCGGTGGGCATCGCCGTCGGCCGGTTGATTGAGGCGATTCAGACCGGCGTTCTCAAGCATCTGCACATCGTGCGGTTTGAGGATCTCACGAGCAATCCCCGGGCGGTCATGCAAAAGGTGTACGAATATCTTGAAGAACCCTGGTTTGAGCACGATTTCAATAATGTGGAACAGTCCACTCATGAAAACGACCAGTATCACACAATCTACGGCGACCACCGCATTCGGCGCAAGGTCGAGCCGGTAACGCCGGATTTCCAGGACATTCTCGGCCGGGATCTGTGCAACATGGTCAAAACCAACTACGGCCTGTTTTATAACACCTTCTATCCTGAAAAAAGATAGAAGAAAACTTTTCATGAGCGGTTTTTATCATGAGCGGTTCTCACGCCGAGGTTGTTTCGTCGCGCGACCGGCCCGCCGCGGTCGCCCGCGCGGTACAGGCTCTGCAAGACGGACTCTTGATTGGCCTGCCGACGGAAACGGTTTATGGCGTCGCCGGATTGCTCACCCACAACAGAGCCGTGGAAAAACTCCGTCAACTTGTGGGCGTGCAGGGACATCCGGTTTGGGTGCCGCATCTGGCCGGGCCGCAGGAGGCTTGCGACTACGTCGCGGACATTCCGGTTCTAGCAAGACGTTTGATGCGCAAACTCTGGCCGGGACCGGTGTCGTTGCAATTGCCGGTTTCATCAGCGGATATTCGCGGACTGGAGACCCGGTTGGGAAAACGCACGGCGTCGGAAGCCGTTTCGGGGGGGCGTTTGACCTTGCGGTGCCCGGATAACGACATGGCGCGAGCGATTCTCGCCGGCGCCGGCGCGCCGGTCGCCGTGATCGGTGCGGGAACCAGCCGGGCGGTATTCGAAGCGGACGACATTCCCGCCTCCATTGGGGGGCATTTGGCGCTGGTGGTGGATGATGGGCGCACCCGCTATCACAAGCCCTCCACGGTGGTGGGCATCCATGAGAAGGGCCTGGTCATCGCCCGGGAAGGCGTGATCGCCGAGCGCCTCATCCGTTCCATGGCCGATCAGGTGATTCTTTTCGTGTGCAGCGGCAACACGTGCCGCTCGCCGCTGGCGGCGGGAATTACCACGAAACTTATCGCCGCGCGTCTAGGGGTGGCTGCGGACGAACTCTCCACACGGGGTGTGCGGGTTGAATCGGCGGGACTTTATGCCACCGCCGACCTGCCGGCGACTGCGGAGGCGGTGCAGGTGGCCCGGGAACTGGGAGCGGATATTTCGCGGCATCGTTCGCGTCGTCTGACCGACGATTTATTGCGGCGGGCGGATGTCATCTATACAATGACCAACGCCCACAGGAGAGATATGCTTTCCCGCTCGTCCGCGGCCGGCGACAAGATATTTCTGCTCGATCCGGAGGGCGATATTGCCGATCCGATTGGCGGCGACGTGGATAGGTATCGACAGACGGCGCAGCGATTGGAGGCGATCTTGCGCCGTCGCTTAGGTGAGATGATCCCATGAACATAGTCGTTGCATCCGATCATCGCGGTTTTCTCGCCAAGGAGCATCTGGTTGTATTGCTGCGCAACGAGGGCCATGCGGTGGAGGATTTCGGCACCGCCGATACAAAGCCTTGCGATTATCCGGATTTGGCCATTCCCGTGGCGCTGGCGGTGGGGCGGGGAAAAGCGCAGCGGGCCGTTCTGATCGACGGCAGCGGCATCGGCATGTCCATCGTCGCCAACAAGTTTCCCGGCGTCCGCGCCGCGGTCTGCCACGATGAATTGACCGCGGAAATTTCCCGGCGCTACAATGACGCCAATGTGCTCTGCCTGGCGGCCGACCTGCTCGGCGAGGAACTCATCAAGCGCATCACGCATGCCTGGCTCCGCACGCATTTCGAGCAGGGTCGCCACCTGCGCCGTCTCGAAAAAATCACCCGGCTGGAAAGCTGTGTCTTCAACGACGCCGCGCTCATCGCGCAGCGACTGGCCAACGGCCTCACCGAAAGCCCCTGACACGCGGTGTTCCCGGCCTCCGGTTCCCTATCCCTTCACCCCGGTGAGTTTCACACCCTGGATAAATGTTTTCTGTGTCAGGAAAAACAGGATGATGATCGGCAAACTCATGATCAGCGACATGGCCATCATCGGCCCCCAATCGCTGTTGTATTGACCCTGGAACATTGTCAGACCGATGGACAGGGTGTACTTGCGGTCATTGAGCAGATAAATCAGGGGATTGAGAAAATCATTCCAGGAATTGATAAACGTAAAGAGCGCCACAATTAGCAGAGCCGGCTTGGATAACGGCAGGATGATCCGCGCCCAGATGCGCAGGTCGCCGCCGCCGTCAATGCGCGCCGCCTCCAGCAGCGACGGCGGTATGGTGCGATAAAACTGCCGCAGCAGAAAGATAAAAAAGGCGTTGCCAAGAAATGTCGGAACCACCAGCGGCAGAATCGTGTTGATCCAACCGAGGTTTTTGAACAAAATGAACAGCGGAATCATTGTGACCTGGCCGGGGATCATCATGGTGCAAAGCATCACCCAGAATAGCGCTTCCCGTCCGCTCCACTCCACGCACGCCAAGCCGTAGGCCACCAGCGAACAACTCAGCACCGTGCCGAGCACGGACAAGCCGCAGATCACCAGGGTGTTCCACAGGTACCGCAGAAATGGAAATTCTTCAAAACCCTTCTTATAGTTGCGCCAATCCAGGTAAACGCCGTTGTGGATCCGGCCGGGCCGCACCAGCAGCGTTCGCCCGCGGTAGGGACCACTGCGGATTTGCGCTTCCAGCCGCCCCCGCCTGCGCCGCAGCGGGCGTACGCGGACTCTCTGTCCGTGATAGTCCAGGAACCAGGCCTTGGGAATCGGGTCGGTGCTGTCGCTCTGAATGTGGTCGGGCGTCTTGAGCGAGGTGCTGAGCATCCAGATGAACGGTGCGCAGAACACCAGCGCCAGCGCCAGCAGCGCCGCCTGGGCGATGGTTGTCTTCCAGAGGCGGTGTTTTCGAATCAAAGAGCGCACGTTCGTACATCCCTACGAATGGTAGTACACGAATCTGTTGGACAGTTTCATCACGCCCAGCGTCGCCAGCAGTATGAGCACAAACATCACCCAGGCCATGGCCGAGGCGTACCCCAGCCGGTATTCGGTGAAGGCGGTGTTAAACAATTTCAGGGAATAAAAAAGGGTGCTGTCCGCCGGCCCCCCATTGGTCATGATGAACGCCTGGGCGAATATCTGCACCGCCCCGATCAATCCCATGATCAACGTGAACAGCAGCACCGGCGAAATCATCGGCAACGCCACGTGCCGCAGGCGATGCCAGGCCCGGGCGCCATCCAGCGCCGCGGCTTCATAAAGTTCCTGCGGTACGTCTTGCAGCGCCGCCAGGTACAACACCATGCCGCCGCCGCAGCCCCACAGAGACATAAGTATCAACGCCGGCTTGGACCAGGTGACGCTGGTCAGCCAGCCCGGCAGCCACGCCGCCGGCAGGCCGAGGAATCGCAGAAATTCGTTGATCAGCCCCTGCTGGGGATTGAGTATCTGGTTCCATAGCACGCAGGACGCGACCAGGGGCACCACCGTGGGCAAAAAGAACAGGGTGCGGTAAAACGCCAGACCCTTGATCTTCAGGTTCAGCAATAGAGCCAGGAGCAGACCCACCACCATACCCAGCGGCACCGCCACCATGGCGTAATAGAACGTGTTCCATACCGACAGCCAGAACCGCGGATCGCCGGCCAGTTCCTGATAATTCCGCAGACCAATCAACCGCGGCGGCGAAAAAATCGGATAACTGCATAGACTGTAATACAAGGACATCCCCACCGGAAACGCCGTAAACATCGCCAGTCCCGCGATCAGCGGCAGACAAAACGCCACGCCGACCGGCCAGCGGTGGAAGGGGGATGTCGGACGGAAGTGTTTCATCGCCGCCGCTCCAGCCGGTTTCGTGCGCGGCGGACAACTTCCGCCAGCCGTTCTTTTACGAGCCGGTTGATCTTGTCCAGCTCCCGGCGGGCGCTGCGATGGTTATAGAATACCTGCTGACCGGCGCGGTGGAGCAATTCCATAAGGTATCCCTGCACCGGCATAAGGGAGCGGGCATGGGTGCTCTGCGAAACGATCCGGTAGAAAACCATCAGATGTTTGTTATTCCGAATTGTCTGGTAATACGGACTCTTCCGATAGGCGGGGAACATCGCCATGTCTTTCCCATACGCCAGGGTGCCGGCGGGAGAGGCGCACATCCAGCGGATAAACTCAAACGCGGCGGGTGTGACTTTGCTTCCTTTGGGAATGGCCAGCGACCAGCCTCCCAGCCAACCCGTCGGATAGTGACCGTGCGGCCCGGCCGGAATGAAACTCACCCCGTAATCCAGCGTCGGGGCATAACGCCGGATCAGCGAATCTTGTTCAATATACAGCAACGTCATGGCCACCTGCCCGGTGTAGAAAGGGTTGGCGGCGACGCCGATAAAATTCGATTGAAACGCCGCCACGTGGCTGATTCCATAACGTTTGGCGTAGTGCGCCATCCAGCGCAGCGCTTCGATGTTGCGGGGATTGTTGATGGTCACGCGACCGATCAGGTGATTTCCCCGCGGCGGATCGTAAAAGTTTCCCCCGAACGCATACGCCCAGGTGAACAGGGAATTGGCGCTGCCGTATTCCCACGGAATTAATCCCATGCGGATGATTCGCCCCTCCGGACCGATCACCGTGAGCCGGCGGATATCCCGGTCCAGTTGGGCCATGGTGCGCGGCGGATCATTGGGGTTCAAACCGGCTTGCCGAAAAAGCTTTTTGTTCCAGGCCAGCGCGAAATTGGGGTCCGCGCCCCAGGGAAGCGCATAGACCCGGCCGGCAAAAACGCTTTCTTTCCAGCGCGGCGTCCAGAAATCCTTGCCGGAAATGCCGGCCTGGCGCACCGGCCCGGTGATGTTGTCCAAAGCTCCCCGGGCCGCCCATTCGGACGCTTGCTGCCCGTCCACCACGGTTACGTCCGGCGGGACGCCTCCGGCGATCGCCAGAAACAACTTCTGACTGCTGGTGAGATTGTTGGCGGCGTAAGAAACCGCAATATGAATATTCGGATGTAGATGCTCAAATTCATCAATTACTTTTTGCAGGCGGGCTTTACTCGCTCCGCCGTAGGGTTCCCAGAACGAAATCACCGTTGGGCCGCGCCGCGGGGGTTTGTGCCCGCAGCCGCCGAGCATCCCGGTAATCCCCGCTGTCGCCAGAAGGAGAAACCAGCGGCCCACCGGAACGCCGCGCGGGAATGTTCGGGATTTGGGCATCATTTTTCCTACGAGTCATGACCCGCTTCGCAAGCTCGTCCGATTCGTCGGTCCGACGGGCCACGGACCGGCACGCCGCCCCTCCCCGCAACTCGCGTTGGGAGTGTATGCGCTAAGGCGCCCGCGGGCAAGGCGATGCCCCCGCTCCCGCCCGTCCAGACACACCGCGGGGCGCCGCGCGATACCACAAAGGTTGATCCAACCTCTATAATAAATAAGACGCTGGCGAGACGTCTCAAGGACCGCGCGGACTTGTTATTAGCGAGCCGAGAGGAGCCTGCGAAAAAGCAAAGCGGGTATTGGCGATTTTCGCCATCGCGCCGCCCGGACGGAAAAGGAAAAGAACATGTTGCAACACACGTCAGTCACACTGGACGCCAATGAAGCCGTGGCTTCGGTGGCCTATCGTCTCACGGAAGTAATCGTGATTTATCCCATCACACCGTCAAGTCCGATGGGTGAATTTGCCGACGAGTGGTCGGCCGAGGGGCGAGTGAACCTTTGGCAAACCGTACCGATCGTCCAGGAGATGCAGTCCGAAGGCGGCGCCGCCGGCGCTGCGCACGGAGCCATCCAGGCGGGCGCGCTGACCACCACTTTTACGGCCAGCCAGGGCCTGCTGCTGATGATCCCGGACATGTACAAGATTGCCGGCGAACTCCAGCCGTTCGTGATGCACGTAACCGCCCGCACGTTGGCTACTCATGCCCTTTCAATTTTTGGAGACCACTCGGACGTCATGGCCTGCCGGCAGACGGGTTTTACCATTCTGGCGAGCAATTCCGTGCAGGAAGCCCAGGACATGGCCGCCATTGCGCACGCCGCAACGCTTCAGACGCGGGTTCCGGTGCTCCACTTTTTCGATGGGTTCCGGACGAGCCATGAGATTGCCAAGATTGAGACTCTAACCGACGATGACCTGGCGGCGATGCTGGGGACCGGCGCGCCGACGGTGCGGGCGCATCGCCTGCGAGCCATGACGCCCGATCGCCCGGTGCTCCGCGGCACGGCCCAGAATCCGGACACGTTTTTTCAGGCCCGCGAGGCCTGCAATCCTTTTTATGACGCCGTACCCGGCGCGATCCAGGACGCCATGAACCGCTTCGCGGCGCGCACCGGCCGAGAATATCACCTGTTTGATTACTTTGGCGATCCGCAGGCCCGGCGGGTGATCGTGATCATGGGTTCGGGCGCCCAGGTTGCCCAGGAAACCGTGGAATGGATGCGGAAGCACGACGAAAAAGTCGGCGTGCTGGCGGTTCGACTGTGGCGGCCTTTCTCCACCACGGATTTCATTCAGGCTTTGCCGCCGACGGTTCAGGCCCTGGCCGTGCTCGACCGCACGAAAGAGCCCGGCGCCATCGGCGATCCCCTGTACATGGATGTGGTAACCGCCCTGCATGAAGCGCGGGCGGCGGGCCAGGCCGGGTTCGCGCCGGCCCCATTGGTCATAGCCGGTCGTTATGGACTATCCAGCAAAGAATTCACGCCGGCCATGGTCAAGGCCGTTTTCGATGAGTTGTCCCGCTCCCATCCGAAAAAACACTGCACCATCGGCATCCGGGATGACGTCACGCACTTGTCGCTGGACTACGACATGGACTGGGATATCGAGCCGGATGACGTGACGCGCTGCGTATTCTTCGGTCTGGGTTCCGACGGCACGGTGGGTGCCAACAAAAACTCCATCAAGATCATCGGCGAGACGACCGCCAACTTCGCCCAGGGTTTTGTCGTTTATGATTCCAAAAAATCCGGCACGGTGACGATCTCGCATCTGCGTTTCGGCCCGCGACCGATCCGGTCGGCCTACCTGATCAAACAGGCGAACTTTCTGGCCTGCCACCAGTTTAACTTTCTTGACAAGTACGATGTTCTGGCCTGCGCTGCGCCGGGCGCAACGTTCCTGCTCAACGCGCCCTTCCCGCCGGCCGAGGTCTGGGACCAGTTGCCACGGGAAGTTCAGGAGACGATCATCCACAAAAAACTCAAGTTCTATGCAATCGACGCCTATCACGTCGCGCGCCAAACCGGCATGGGAGGGCGCATCAATACGATCATGCAAACGTGCTTCTTCGCGATTTCCGGCGTCCTGCCGCGCCAGGAAGCGATCAACCAGATCAAAAAAGCGATCCACAAGACCTACATAAAAAAAGGAGAGCCGATCGTCCGGAAAAATTTCGCGGCGGTGGATTTCACGCTGGCCAATCTGCACGAAGTGCGGGTTCCGGCGGCACCGACGACGCTGCGCGGCATACCACCGATCGTACCCGATGAGGCCCCGGATTTTGTCAAACGCATCACCGCGCTGATGCTGGCCAACCAGGGCGACCTGCTGCCGGTCAGCGCGTTCCCCGTTGACGGTTCCTGGCCCATGGGTACGTCCCGGTGGGAGAAACGCAATCTCGCCCGGGAAATTCCCGTGTGGGAACCGGAACTTTGCATCCAGTGCAACAAGTGCGCGATCATTTGCCCCCATGCGGCGATACGCCCCAAGGTATACCCCGTCCAACATATAGAGAACGCCCCGCCGGATTTTATGTCGATGGATTACAAAGCTCCCGATTTCAAGGGGCACAAGTACACCCTCCAGGTCGCGCCGGAAGACTGCACCGGCTGTGGCATCTGCGTATCGGTATGCCCGGCCAAAGACAAAGTGCGGCCCGATCGCCGGGCCATCAACATGGCGCCGCAGGCGCCGTTGCGGGAAAAGGAGCGCCGCAACTACCGTTTTTTCCTGGATATCCCCAATCCCAATCGCGCGGCGATGCGCCTCGATGTGAAAGGTTCCCAATTCCTCGAACCTCTTTTCGAATACTCCGGCGCCTGTTCCGGCTGCGGCGAAACGCCTTACATCAAACTATTGACCCAGTTCTTCGGCGACCGCGTCTTCATCGCCAACGCCACTGGATGCACCTCCATCTTCGGCGGCAATCTGCCTACCACGCCTTACACCGTCAATGAAGATGGCCGCGGACCAGCCTGGTGCAACTCGCTTTTTGAAGACAACGCCGAGTTCGGCTTCGGCATGCGCCTGGCCATCGACAAGCACCGGCAGTTCGCCGGAGAACTCTTAAGAAGACTTGGCAGCCGGGTTCCCGATCGCTTGCGCGAGGAAATTCTCCGTGCCGATTCGTCGCGGGAAGCGGACATCGCCGCGCAACGGCGCCGCATTGTGGAATTGCGCAAGACCCTGGCGGACATCCCCGATCCCGCCGCGCGCCTGTTGGAGGAACTCGCCGACTATCTGGTCAAAAAGTCGGTCTGGATTCTTGGCGGCGACGGCTGGGCGTACGACATCGGCTATGGCGGACTGGACCACGTGCTGGCCATGGGCCGCGATGTGAACATCCTTGTCCTGGATACGGAGGTCTATTCCAATACCGGCGGACAGGCTTCCAAGTCCACTCCCCTGGGCGCGGCGGCCAAGTTTTCGGTCAAAGGCAAGACCACTGGAAAAAAAGATTTGGCCCTGATGGCCATGACCTACGGCAATATCTACGTGGCCAGGGTGGCGTTGGGCGCCAAAGACATGCAAACCGTCAAAGTCTTCCAGGAGGCCGACTCTTACCCGGGATCATCCCTGATTATCGCCTACAGCCCCTGCATCGCCCACGGTTACGATCTGGCGCAATCCGCCGAACATCAACGCCTGGCGGTGGAGACCGGGTACTGGCCGCTGTTGCGTTACGATCCCCGGCGAACGGCGGCGGGGGAGAGTCCTTTGCAGCTTGATTCACCCGCACCCAAAACGCCGGTGGTCGATTTTTTACGCAACGAAACCCGCTTTCGCACCGTGGAACAAGCCGATCCGGAACGTTTCGAAAAAATGTTGGAAACCGCCCAACAGGAGTTGCGCAACCGCTTGGCCCTGTACGAACAAATGTCCAAGCTCGCCCTGCGCCCCCAGCCGCCGGCGCCGGCGGCGCCTCCCGCGTCCGCCGCCGTCGCGGTCGGCGCGCCAAACGATGGCCGCGGGATTAAATCCCCCCAACCAATCTGACAAGACAGGATAGCGGAAGCTGCGTTTGATTTCGCACGGTTCTTAGCAATGCGCGACGACGATTTTGAAGACGCCGGAGAGGAATCGGGTGACTGCAACGCCACTGCGGCCTGCCCCCATTGCGATCGCCGGATCTACGAGGATGCCGAGCGATGTCCCCACTGTGGCCGCTATGTATCTGCCGGCGAAGCCGGCGGCGCGCGCCACCCGTGGTGGATGACGATCGCCTTGATTCTGGCGGTTCTGGCGATGATTGCGTTTCTGATCAATTGGATCATGTCCAGTCTTCCGCCGCGCCCCTGAGAGAGGCCCGCGCGATTGCCGCGCCTCTTGCCTCGCGGAAATTCGCACGCCATACTGGCTGCCGATGGATGATGATGCGCCTTGCCTGCCCCCGGGTTTCGACCGTTCCGCGGAATTTCCCATCGTTGACCGCTGGACTTTTCTCAATCATGCGGGCGTAGCGCCCATCAGCGCCCGCGCCGCCGCCGCGATCGGGCAATTCGCCCGCGAAGCGCGGGACGACGCCTATCTTACCGGCCGCTGGTACCACCGCATCGAGGATACGCGCCGTCTTTGCGCCCGTCTGATCAACGCGGCGCCGGAGGAAATCGCTTTCGTTAAAAACACTTCGGAGGGTCTGGCTTTTGTGGCCAACGGCCTGGCGTGGCAGCCGGGGCGGCGGATCGTGAGCACCCGCGTGGAATATCCATCGAACGTATATCCATGGATGGATGTTTCTGCCCGTTGCGGAGTCGAACACGTCATGCTGCCCGAAACCGACGGACGAATCGACGCCGCGGCCGTGCTGGCCTCCCTGAATGACCGCACGGCCCTGGTCGCTCTTTCCCACGTTGAATACGCCAGTGGCTTCCGGCACGACCTGGCGACGATTGGCGCCGAATGCCGGCGGCGGGGAATTTTGTTCTGCGTCGACGGCATCCAGAGTTGCGGGGCGACGAGCGTTGACGTGCGGGCGATGAACATTGATTTTCTTTCCGCCGACGGCCATAAATGGCTGCTCGGGCCGGAAGGCGCGGGATTCTTTTTCTGCCGCCGGGAATTGCTCGGCGCCCTGCACCCGGAAATCGGCTGGATGAACGTCATCAACGCCACCGATTTCGGCCACTACGACTTCACCCTGCGTCCCGATGCCAAACGCTTTGAATGCGGGTCCCACAACATTCCCGGCGTTCTGGCGCTGGGTGCATCGCTCGGGCTGCTGCTGGAAGTTGGTATCGACACCATAAGCCAGCGAATACTGGCCCTGACCCGGCGCCTCTGCCGCGGACTGGAGGAAAAAGGTTACCGGGTCATATCCAGCCGCCGGCCGGGCGAGGAAAGCGGCATCGTGAGTTTCGTCAGCCGGCGCCACGGGCACGAGCCGCTCGTCAAGGAGTTGGAGGAAAAGAAAATCATTATTGTGGTGCGCGAAAACCGGCTGCGGGCCTCGCCCCATTTTTACAACACCGCCGAAGACATCGACCATCTTCTCGACGCCCTCCCGCGGGATGCTTAGCGTTTAGCGTTATTGATGCCGCCGGGCCGACCTGGCCGATGATGATCCAGGGCGCGGATCATGCGCGCCGGCAAGCCTTCCCGGCGCGGGCGGGCTTGATTACGGGATGAATGAATCCGTACAATCAGGCAGGGATGGGAAAATCCCGGCCGGGAACGGCTAGCAGGAGCGTTTTATGTACGAACGATTCACCGATCGCGCCCGTAAGGTGATGGCGCTGGCCAACCAGGAGGCCCAGCGATTCAACCACGAATACATCGGCACCGAGCATATCCTTCTGGGGCTGGTCAAGGAAGGTTCGGGCGTCGGCGCGACGGTTTTGAAAAATCTGGATATCGACTTGCGCAAGGTCCGCCTGGAGGTGGAAAAGCTCGTCAAAAGCGGTCCGGACATGGTGACCATGGGCAAGCTGCCGCAGACTCCCCGGGCCAAAAAGGTGATCGAATACGCCATCGAGGAAGCCCGCAATCTCGGGCACAATTACGTGGGAACCGAGCATCTATTGCTTGGTCTCCTGCGGGAACGCGACGGCGTGGCGGCGCAGGTCCTGATGAACCTGGGTCTGAAACTCGAAGAGGTGCGGGAAGAGGCGCTGAATCTGCTCGGCGCGGGGATCGAGTCGGAGGCCTCGTCTTCCGGCGCGGAATCCAAGGAAACCAAGTCCAAATCGCGCACCCCGGCACTGGATTCGTTCGGCCGCGATCTGACCGAGCTGGCCCGGGAACGGTCCCTGGATCCGGTGATCGGCCGCGTCGACGAAATTGAACGCGTGATCCAGATTCTTTGCCGCCGCACCAAGAATAATCCGGTTCTGCTCGGCGAAGCCGGCGTGGGAAAAACCGCCATTGTCGAGGGACTGGCCCAGAAGATCATCAACAACGACGTCCCCGAGATTCTCATCGACAAGCGGATCGTGGTGCTGGATCTGGCGATGATGGTCGCGGGAACCAAGTATCGCGGACAGTTTGAAGAGCGCATCAAGGCGGTGATGAATGAAGTCCGCCGGGCTAAAAACGTGGTACTGTTCATTGACGAATTGCACACGCTGGTCGGCGCCGGCGGCGCGGAAGGGGCCATCGACGCCAGCAACGTGCTCAAACCCTCGCTCTCCCGCGGTGAAATTCAGTGCATCGGCGCGACCACCCTGGACGAGTACCGCAAGTACGTGGAAAAAGACGGGGCTTTGGAGCGGCGGTTCCAGACCATTATTGTCGAACCGCCCACCAAGGAGGAAACCCTCGACATTCTCAAGGGGCTGCGCGACCGCTATGAGACCCACCACCGCGTGCAGATCACGGAAGAGGCTCTCCGGTCCGCCGTGGAGCTGTCCACCCGTTATATCACGGGGCGCTGCCTGCCGGATAAGGCCATCGATGTCATCGACGAGGCCGGCGCCCGCGTGCGCCTCAAGAGCATGACCAAGCCCCCCAACCTGGCGGAAATTGAGGAGCAGATCGAGCGGCTCACCATGGAAAAGGACGAAGCCGTCAAAAACGCCGATTACGAGCACGCCGCCGAGTTGCGGGATCAGGCCGAAGCGGTGCGCCGCAAGAAAGATGAAGAGCAGCGTAAATGGCGCGAGCAATCGAAGGAAGTCGACGGCGTGGTCGACGAGGAAATGATCGCCGAAGTGGTCAGCAAGATGACCGGCGTTCCGCTGACCCGCCTGGAAAAGGCGGAGGCCTCCCGGTTGCTGGAGCTGGAAGCCGAACTGCACAAACGCGTCATCAGCCAGGATGACGCGATCAAGGCCGTGTCGCGCGCCGTTCGCCGGGCCCGGTCGGGTCTGAAGGATCCCAACCGCCCGATGGGCACGTTCCTGTTCCTGGGTCCCTCCGGCGTCGGCAAGACGCTGCTTTCCAAGGCCATCGCCGAATTCATGTTCGGCAACGAAACTTCTCTTATTCAGATCGACATGTCTGAATATATGGAAAAACACAACGTCAGCCGGCTCATTGGCGCTCCGCCCGGCTACATCGGATACGAGGAGGGCGGCCAGCTCACCGAGCGCATCCGCCGCCGCCCCTATGCGGTCGTATTGCTCGATGAAATCGAAAAGGCCCACCCCGACGTTTTCAACATGCTTCTGCAGATCATGGAGGAAGGCCGCCTGACCGACAATGTCGGCCGCCAGGTCGACTTCAAGAACACCATTCTGGTCATGACCAGCAACATCGGCGCCGATCTGATCAAGAGCGGCGGCATTCAGGGCTTCGGCTACTCCAAGCGCGACAGCGACCAGGGCTTCGAGCAGATGAAAACGGGCCTGCTGCGCGAAGTGGAAAAATTCTTCCGGCCGGAGTTCATTAACCGTCTGGACGACACCATCATCTTCCGGTCGCTCACGCGGGAAGACCTCTACCGCATCATCGATATCGAGATCAAGAAGGTGGTGCGCCGTCTGAACGAGCAGGGAATCAATCTTCAAACCACGCCGGCGGCGCACGATTTTCTGATCGAGAAGGGCTACAACCCCGATTTCGGCGCCAGGCCGCTGCGCCGGGCCATCGAGCAATTCGTGGAAGATCCGCTCTCCGAGTCGATCCTCCGCGGCGAATATAAGGGGATGGACCGGATACAGATCGACCGCGACGGCGACACTTTGAAATTTATTCCCATCCCCCGAGAACAGGAACCCGCCCCGGCCGCGGCAACCGCCGGTTCCGGCGGCGGCACATAAACCCGCGGCGCGGACGCCCGCGGCGCAATGATTCAGACGGGAGCCATGATGAACCTGTTTCAGAAAGTTCGCGGCGAATTCATCGACATTGTTCAATGGACCGAACCGGACCAGAGCGACATTCTCGCCTGGCGGTTCCAGCGCTACCACAATGAAATTAAGATGGGCGCGCAGTTAACGGTGCGCGAAGGCCAGGCCGCCGTTTTCGTCAACGAGGGTAAACTCGCCGACGTATTCAATCCCGGCATGTATACGCTTGCGACGCAGAACCTGCCGGTGCTTTCCACCTTAAAAGGCTGGAAATATGGTTTTGATTCGCCGTTCCGGGCCGAAGTTTATTTTATCTGCACCCGGCAGTTCACCGACCTGAAATGGGGCACGCCGAATCCCATCATGATGCGCGATCCGGAATTCGGGGTGGTGCGCATCCGCGCCTTCGGAACCTACGCGATGCGCGTAAGCGATCCGGCGACTTTTCTGCGCCAGCAGGTGGCCACCAATCCTGAGTTTGAAACATTTCAGATTTCCGAACAGATGCGCGACACCATTGTCTCGCGCTTTACGGACGTGCTCGGCCAGGCGCATATACCCGCCCTGGAACTGGCGGGAAATTATGACAAGATCAGCAAGCTGGCTCTGGAGAAAATCAAGCCGGACCTGGCCACGCTGGGCGTGGAGCTGACGCTGTTTTACGTGGAGAACATTTCCCTGCCGCCGGAAGTGGAGCAGGCCATGGATACGCGCACCCGGATGGGCGTCCTGGGCGACATGAACCAGTACACCCGCTATCAAGCCGCCACCGCCATACCCATGGCGGCGGGCAATCCCGGGGGGATGGGGGGAATGGGCGCGGGGCTGGGCGCCGGCATGGCTATTGGTAATCAAATGGCCGGCGCTATGGCCGGCGCTATGATTCCCCCCGCCGGCCGACCACCGCCGATACCGCAGGAAGCTTCCTATTTCGTGGCCATCCAGGGCGCCCAGACGGGACCTTTTGATCTGCCCACACTGATCGGAAAAATCAAGACGGGCGATCTTCATCCCGACGCTCTGGTCTGGAAACATGGCATGCCGCAATGGTCTCCCGCCCAAACGGTCGATGAGCTTAAGACCGCTTTTTCCGATCAGCCGCCGCCGGTTCCAAAATAAAGCCATGTTCGCGGGTAACCATGTGTGGATGATTGGGAAAGTTACCCATCCTGGAATGACGCAACATCTGCTCTAATAAATACCTACATAACATAAAAAAGATGGCTGTCAGGACCGACAGCGGCGAATTTCTGCTTCCAATTCCGTGGCGGTAGCGGCCAGTAGAAGTCCAACATGCGCGTTCATGTCCACTTGGTGTTGGGCGGTCTGGCACAGGTCCAGGCACCGCACCATCGCCCCCGGTGGCAAGGCCTGCTGCGTGGAAGGCAACGGCGCTTCGATCGGTGAACCGATGGCGTACCGCAGCCGGTCATCCAGCCAGGCCGCGACAAAACCCAGCAGAATCGCCGTGCCGTCGCGCGCCGCCCGGTCTTTCGAGCAGAGCGGATCCTCCTGCAGCGCCATCCTGGCGTATTGTTCCGCATAAGCCCTTACCGCATCCACCAGAACCATCGCGCCCGCCCGGCCCGTCGCCAGATTGTCCATGGCCAGCGATATCCTCTCGATACATTCAAAAATAGCGGGCTGTTTTTCGGTGGATTCCTGGTGCTTGCTCCCGATCCCGAGGGCCATCGGGGGACGGGTCGGGGCGCGATCATCTTCCGCGGACCGCCCCGGTTCCTGGACCGAGAGCCAGCGGACGGCCCGCCCCAGGCTGCCATCGGAGAGCCGGGCCAGCAGCTTCGCCTGTGATTGAGTCAGGCCGCGTTGTACGAGCTGCGGGATCAGAACCGCCGGCGGCAGCGATCGAAACGACACCCATTGCGAGCGGCTGCGAATCGTTGCGAGAAGTTCCGAGGGGCTGGTGGTGATCATCACCAGAAAAGATTGCGGCGGCGGTTCTTCCAGCGCTTTGAGCAGCGCGTTTTGCGCCGGCGGCTCCATCAGGTCCGCTTCGTCGATGATGAACCATTTGCCGCGGCCGCGTTGCGAGCGTTTATACAACTTCGGTTCCACACGGTGTTCTTCCGAATCGTCACCGGTTATTTCGCCGCGTATCACGTCGATGCTCAGCGTGGTTCCCTTGGATTTGCCTGAACGATCATGGTAACGAATCAGGTTGCGGTAAATCAGGTGCAGATCGGGATGCGCGCCATGGGCGATCGCCCGGCATGATTCGCACTGGTCACAGGCCAGGATCATATCGAAATCCGGTTCCAGAGCGGGATTGCGCAGTCCGTCGGTCTGTTGATTGCGCACGCGGCGCGGACTCTCGCACAGGCACGTCTTGGCCAGGGCGATGGCCGCCCGATGCTTCCCGACGCCGGGCGGTCCGGAAAAAATCCATGTCGACGCCATGCGGCCCGAGGCGATCACCCGCTGGAGATGGGCGATGGCGGCCGATTGTCCCATAATGGAAAGCATGATCGATTTTCCTTCCGGGTGTCATTTACCCCAGGGGACGCGGAGGATCGCAGAGGTTTATATACTGCGCGCCGCCATGTTTGCAACATTGGCGCCGTGGCAGGTACGTCCGGTTCATCCCGCTGGCCGTCGGAATGAGGTCTCCCTCCTGGGTGCGCGCGGTATCATATCGGAAGGTTCCGATAATTTCTCCATGTTGGCCCGCCGCCCGCCGGAGTACGGGAAGAAGGAGGGAACTCGCGTTTTACGAATATTGGCGTGGCAATTTATCGAGAGCTGCGCGAAATGGGACAGTGGCGGCCCATATTCAGCGCCGGCACGACGCATCCAAGGGGCGTGGGCGGTGGGAGACAACCCGCTCTCTGAAAAAATCGCCGCAGCCGCAAATAGCGCGGCCCGACTCCGAATTGGATATACTTTGCGCTATGCGTCATGATGCCCCGCGATCTGTGGCAATATGTTATTTCCGCCCGCCGGTTGTGCCGATAGAACAAGCGATGATAACGCGGACCGTTTGTGATTCTCGGCTTTTGCTCATTCTTACCGCCCTCAAGCCGGAATACGAAGCCGTATCTTCCGCGGTAAAACACTGGATGCATGATACGCCGGCGGCGGCGCGTTCCAACGCCTACGAAGAAATCGTGGTTGAACAAATCGGAATACGGGGCCAATCCCTGCGCGAAATTCTGCCTCGCTATAGCCACAGCCCGCTGGCCGGCGTCATCATTGCCGGTGTGGCCGGCGCTTTAGATCCCCGCCTGGGAATCGGCGACGTGGTGATCGATTCGGCATCGCAAGACGCGCCGCGCATCGCGGAGTTCATCCATGCGATGTCAGGCGGACAGAACGTTCGCATCGGCCCCATCTTCACCAGCAAGCACATGGTCACTTCGCCGAAAGAAAAGAAACTGTTGTTTGAGAAGACCCGGGCTTTGGCTGTGGAAATGGAAAACAAGTATACACGCATCCTGGCTAACCGCCGGGCAATTCCCTGGCTGGGAATTCGTACGATCAGCGATACCGCTTTCGCGAACATGCCCGCGCAGGTTGGGCGTTTTGTCGACTCGCTGGGCGCTGTGCGACCCTGGGAAATTACGATCAGCCTCGCCCGCCGGCCCCTTCTGATTCCCGAAGTCATGCGACTCGGCCGCCACACGCAGATCGCCACGCGCAAGCTGGCCGAAATCCTCGGCGCCGTCATTCGCAGCGGCTGGCCTTTTTGAACAACAGATCGGTACAAGATCAGAGGCCCAATGGGACGCGGACATCCCGTCCCAGAGAGGATCAGAACCCTGGCGGCCTGGAAGACCACTTCTCCGGGGATAAGAAAAGCATAGGTTGGACCGCGGCGATTTCATCCGGTTCGCGATCCACAAAGCGCGGCGCCAGCTCCGAAACCCGCTCCAGAACATTCGCCAACAAACGCCGGCCCAGCGCTTCCTCGAGCGGCATCGCTTCCACCGCGGCGCTGACCATCACTTTTGCCGCCCGGAACAGGTACGTGGCGATCGCCCGCACCTGCTGCGACGTGGTTTCACTCACCAGCGCCCCGAATGCCACCGCATGATGCAGACCACCGATCCCCGCCAGCGGGTCCATCTGTTCGTGCACCGCCGCGGCCCATTCCCACCGCCGCGAAAGCTCCCACAAGTATGTTCCCATCTGCAGCGACGCCAGCCGCATGGGTTCCGGCAGACGCTCGCTCGATAGCGTCCGGGAAACTTCCGACAGCAACTCCAGATGGCCGCGCCGCGCCGCGCGAAACGCCACACCCGCCGCGACGCCTTCCGAAGGACCGATTACCGCTCCCAATTGATTCTCCACCAGCGCCGGGACCTGCTCACCGCGGCGCAAATGACCACCTGCAACGAGTTTGCGTATTCCCACACCATACGAACAATCGCCGCCGGCATGGGCGGAATCAACCAGTTGCAGCAAACCGAGTACGTTCAATGTTCGTACCTCCCGTTGCGACTCTTTCCCTGTAATTTTATCGGCGCGGATCGGTCTTTCTCAATAATTAGAGAAATTATTCGAGTTCCTGTTCGACGCGGCGCGTTTGTCTTATACTTGCGGCGTATCGGCGGCGGGTAACCGTTCACGCACCGAGGCATGATGGTTTGCGGTTACGGACGGCCGTGGATTTCCATCCACGGCTGCGGGGGGGGGGCGACCATGGGGCAGCCGCGAGGATCGCAATCCCGCGGCCGTTTTTTGCGCCGCCGTGAACGGTTACGGCGGCGGACAGGACTGTAGATTTTTCAGCGGGCGCGATGCGATGTTCAAGATTCTGGTGGCTGACAAAATTGCCGAAGAAGGTCTGGCGGAGCTTGCGCGGCAGCCGGACGTGGAACTAACCAACCATCCCCAGTGGAATCCTGGTGAGTTGGCGGGAGTTGTCGGCCGACACGACGGCGTGATCATCCGCAGCGGCGTCAAGATCACCGCGGCGGAACTGGCCAATCCGGGGCGGCTCAAGGCGATCGCCCGCGCCGGCGTAGGCGTTGATAACGTGGACGTGGAAGCCGCGACCCGCGCCGGCGTGCTGGTCATGAACACACCCGACGCCAACACCATAACCACCGCCGAACACACCGTGGCCCTCATGATGGCGTTGTCGCGCAAACTCGCCGCCGCCGACGCCCATGTTCGCGCGGGACTATGGGAACGAAACCGGTTCATGGGAACCCAGTTGGCGGGCAAAACACTCGGCATTATCGGCTTTGGCCGGATTGGCCGCGCCGTGGCCCGCCGCGCGCTGGGCCTGGAAATGAAGGTCCTCGCCCATGATCCGTTTTTTTTCGCTGAAACGGCCCTCGACGGCCAGGTGGCGATGATCAAGGACCTTGATGCCTTTCTGGAACAGTGCGACTACATCACTCTGCATGTTCCCGGAGATAAGACGCGGGGGCTTATCAGCGCCGATCGCCTAGCGCGGTGCCGCCGGGGAGTGCGCTTCATCAACTGTTCCCGTGGAGGCGTCATTGACGAGATCGCTTTGGCCCAGGCCATCCAATCGGGTCAGGTGGCCGGCGCCGCCCTCGACGTATATGAAAAAGAACCGCCGCCTGGAGATCATCCGCTTTTGAGTCTGGCCGAAAAGGTATTGCTTACACCGCACCTGGGCGCAAGCACCCATGAGGCGCAGAAAGCCGTCTCGCTTGATGCGGTAACGGAATTGCTGCTGTACTTGCGCGGGCGGGGGATTCAAGGCGCGGTCAACGCCGGCGGAATTGATCTGAATCTTTCCGGGCTGGAAAAGGCTTACGCCGACTTGGCGCGCCGCATGGGTGTTATTCTTGGCGCCATTGCCGAGAAAGGCTTCGATTCCATTACCTTGCGAACCAACGGCGAACCGCCCAAACGCGTCGCCGCAACCCTGCAGCGGCTGGCGGTGATCGAGCTGCTCAAGGCGCATATCGCCGAAACGCCCAACGTGGTCAACGTGCTGCATCTGGCCGAACAACGCGGCATCACCATTCGCCAGGAAACGATCGGCCAGGCCATGCAGCGGGCGATCCAGCACAGCATTGAACTGGAAATAACCGAAGGCGACGCCCGGCACACCATGATCGGGACCGTGTTCGCCGATCATCTGCCGCGCGTTCTGGCCATCAAGGGCTACTGGATGGATATGGTTCCGGAGGGTCCCATGACGCTGATCGTCAACAGGGATCGCCCCGGTGTGATCGGATTCGTCGGCAATACGTTCGGCCGGCTCAACATCAACATCGCCGACATGACCATCAGCCGCAAGGGCGACAAGGCCCTGATGCTTCTCAAGCTCGATACGCCGCCGAGTCCCCAGTGCCTGGCGGATCTGCGTAAAGATCCGGGGATCGAGGTGGTCAAGAGCTTTACGCTGCCGCCGCTGGCGGGCGGATCCGCCTGAGGATTGGAGCGATCATGGCCGGACGGCGGGACAAACGGGTTGGCGGACACAGGCGCCTGATCCGCAACGACCGCCAATTTGCCCTGATTTTCGCCGCCTTGGGCGAACCCACGCGGCTGCGCATCATGCAGATGCTTCCGCGCGAGGCTATTTGCCGCGACATGTATAATGTTGTGGAACTGGCCGAGGAACTGGGCCTGACCCAGCCGACGGTCTCGCACCATTTGAAAATGCTTCGGCGGGCGAACCTTGTCCAGTGCCGGCGCCAGTGCAACAGCCTCTATTTTTACGTCAATCAGGCCGTGGTTATCGCCTGGCTGGATCAGACGAAATGCCGTTTCGGCTGCAGTGGATAAAGCCGGATCAGCCCCCCCCCAAAAAAAAATTAAAAAAAGGGGCTTGCTATTGCCGTCACCCCCGTTATAATTACTTTGCCTGTGGGCTGTAGCGTCCGAGTTCGAGGTTGGCTGAAGCCATTCCCGCACCGCCCATCGATTGTCTCACCCCATTCTGGTTCAATACCAGGGAGCACTAGTATGTCTTATGAAGACAAAACCATCGTATGCGTCGATTGCGGCGCGGAGTTCACGTTCACTGCGGATGAACAGCAACGGTTCGCGGAACGAGGCTTTACCAATGAGCCCAAACGTTGCAAGACCTGCCGGGAGACTCGCAAGAGCCAGCAGGGCGAGGGCGGCCAGGGCGGCGGACGGGGTTTCTCGTCCGGCGGCAGGTCGTCCGGTGGAGGCGGTCGCGGATTCTCCTCCGGCCCCCGTCAAATGTTCCCCGCCACGTGCGCTTCCTGCGGGAAGCCCACGGAAGTTCCGTTCAAGCCGTCCGGAAATCGGCCGGTTTATTGTCGTGATTGCTTCCAAGCCCAGCGGGCGGGCGGACGGTAAATCACCGTGGTCCCGGCGTACCGGGATGTCCAGGCGCCGCTATGTTTCGGGCGCATGGCTCTGAAGCGGAAACACTCAGTTTGTAAGTTTTCCCGGCGACAATGTGTCGCCAACGATGAGCGCTATGATCCGCCGTTCGGCGGAATTCAGGCGAGCTTCTAAATCCACAGGCAAACGGGCCGGTTCCAGACGAACCGGCCCGTCGTTTTTTATAGCGCCGGCGGAAGTGGCCGGTAAACCGGCCCGGAAATCCGGTGGCGCCGTTACGCTGCGTTCCGGCTCCGGCAAATGGCGAAGACCAACTCACCAGAAACTCAAAAGTATGGCGCCGGGCCTTAAGTCGGCGGACGCCGATGGCGGAGGCTGGCCAGATCACCCAGCGCGTGGAGGCAGTCAGCCGCAGCCATAGCCCAGCGATCCGGACGGATCGCTGGGTAGTCGCGGTCGCTGCGCTCAATCCGCTGCTCGCCCATCAGTTGGTTCCTTGCTTTCCCGAATCCTTACAGTGCCGGTCGCGGATTATCATCGACACGTCACGTAAACGCGTTTACGCCGTCGACAAGTCCGAGCCGACGTGTCGATTCACCCCGCAAGTGCCTGTAATAACTTGCTGGGGCACCGGTGGGAAACTGACGGAAGAATGTTCGCAATTTCAATATCTCAAAGGCGAATCGCTCCATTTCCACGGATAACACGACGGTGAACGCGGGCTTGGCGTGACTGTCCGTCACAGACGCGAAGCCTTCACTCAAGCCGCCGGGGCCGGCAAAAATGTCCACAATTTTAATCATGAGTTTCTCTCAGCAGCATCCGGCGTCCCTTGGCGGTCATGCGGTACCGCTGGTTTTTACTTCTTGGCTTTTCGGGAATGGTCAACTCCAACAATCCGGTATCGCGCAGTTTGGCGAGGGCTTTTTTAAGGTTGCCGGTTCGATTTCCATAGCCGAGCAGGGTTAAGAGGTCGGGAGTATTTTGTGGCTTATCTATGCAAGCGGAAAGGATTTTCCGCTCGATTTCGCTAAGGCGTTCATGGGCCTCATCATGGGCCTCGACAGAGACATTGGCCTGAGAATAGCCACCGAACATGGCCTTTACCAAATCTGAGGCCATGTCCACTTCCTTGTCCAGTTCCGGGATGAAGAACTCGAAAGCTTTGCTGGGCCGGTCATTTTTGTAATGGGGCGCCGGATGGCCCAGTTTCCGCCACGCCTCGCGCATCATGCGTAAGCCCGTACCCGCTTGCTCACACATGGCAATCCGCCGCATGGCCATCGCGATGGACGGGCGCGGGCGGGCGTTCGACAATATTTTCGTGGAGCGGTTATGGCGCTGCATGAAGTATGAAAACGTATATATTCACGACTACCAGACGCTGGGCGAGGCGCGGCTGGGCCTGGGGCGATACTTCCGCTTTTATAACCAACAGCGGGTTCATCAGGCGCTGGACTACCTAACACCGGCGGAGGTGTAAGGGGCCGAGGGGGCGGACACTCCCTGGCTGACGACGATGTACCTTAAATTCGCCTCCGGCGCGCCTTGACAATGGGGAGCACCCAAACCACAATCTTTTGCCAACTAATGCGGATATTATCAAAGGTGAATCATCGAGGTTCCCATGGAACGAAACACGCTGGAGAAGTTCTTCACGGGCAAAAGCTTCGTAATTCCGACGTACCAGCGCGACTACGCCTGGACAAAACAAAACATCGACGATCTGCTTGACGACATTGCCGAGACTATCGAAACAAACACAAGCCATTACATCGGCACGTTTATTCTTTCACGCAAACCAGCCGAGGACACATACAGCGTCGTGGATGGTCAGCAGCGTCTTACGACGCTCACGATGCTTCTCAACACTCTCGTTAATCAACTGCCTTCTGAACAACGAATCATCTATCGAAATACGTTCATTCAAGATGTTACGAAGAAACGTTGGCGGCTGGAACTCGCGGACTATAACCGTACGTTTTTCGCGGAACTTCTCGAGAGCAAAGTGCCGGTGCCAGACAGCAAGAGTCAAAAACTTCTCAAAGACGCCTATGAGTATATTGGTGGTCGTATCTTGGAGATTCAGAAACGCAATGATGGTGCGCTGGAGGCATACCTTGTGGGCGTCAAGCAACTTGAGGTGATGGAGTTCATTGAAAGCGATGAAGGAAAGGCCATCCGCATCTTTCAGACGGTGAATGATCGCGGACGTCCCTTGGCAGTCGTTGAAAAGACGAAGGCACTTCTGATTTACTATTCGAACCGCTTTCTCGCTGGCAAACACGATAATCTAATTAACGAATCATTCGGCAACATCTTCCGCGTGTTCACCGCGCTCAAGGACATCACCGAAGCTGACGATACGCGAGTTCCATTACTGTCATCGGCAAACTTCACCGAAGACTCGGTGATGCGGTATCACTTCCTCAGTTTTCCAAATGACTACTATGACTTCAAGCCAACTACGGATTATGTGCTGGATGGATTTCTGAAGCGCAGCTTGCGCAATCGGCAGACAAAGCTGAGTGAATTAAGCGAATTCATCAATATTTACGTTTCGGATCTCAAGAGCTTCTTTGACAGCCTTCTGAAACTTGCTAAGCGGGTTCAATGTGAGCCTCGCTATTTCAAGCTGTTCTGCGTTCTCGGTCTGTCAACCCACCTGTACCCCCTAGCGATTCGGCTTCAAGGACGCGAACTTCTGGACGTTGCAGTCGGCAAGGGTAATCTGACATTCGCGGATTTAATCGAGATCGCCGACGTAAGAGTTTATAAAACTCGTGGCACAAACCCAGCAAAGGATATTTCGCGATTGGCGTGCGATGCGGTCACGAAATCTGAAAAGGAAATTGCAGCGAGCCTTGCCAACATCGTGTCGCGTTTCATGGATGATGGACTCTTCGCTAGCGCACTGTCTGGCAGCATGTATGGCAACGAGGCGATCTTGCACATTCTTCTGCAGCATGGGGAAGCCTGCGCAACCGAAAAAGGACGTGCCGGGTATACCGTTGCAGAATTAATCGACTTTATGCGGTCACAGCCAACCATTGAACACATCTTCGCGCAGACTCCTGGCTTCACGTTCCCTGGGCGTGGTTTTGAGACACAGGAACAATATCTCGGTGCGAACGACCGACTTGGAAATCTCTGCCTCTTGGAGAAAGCATTGAACAGCCGGTGTCAAGAGAAGACACCGGAACAGAAACTTGAAGACGTAAAACTTTACAAAGAAAGTCGGTTCGATACGACAAGATCTCTCGTCGCTGAGGTCGCTGCGGGTGGCACTCCATTCAACGCTAAAGCTGTTGATGCCAGAACGCGAAAGTTGGCAGATTTTGTCAAGGTACGCTGGCCATTGTGGGACAATAGTTAAGGTGCATTAGCGCCGGCATTGCTCAGCGCGTCCACATCGTTAAACGCCGGGAAAAACGGCTTATGCTCTCGGTGGCAGAATTGGGATTTCTGTCCCGATGGGAACAATCCAGGCGGATTTTCAAGGCGGCCAACCACCATCCGAGTGACAAAGCATTATTGTTATTGGAGCGGCCAGAGTAAGCGCCCACCCCCATAGGGGGTGGCATTAGGTAGCCCCCCAAGAGGGGGGGCAAATTGGGAAACTGGCGTTTTTTTTCAAAAAACGCGGTTTTATTCTGGTTTTGGCACTGCGTATCACTACTGTCCGGTTAAAAAACAGGTACTACGCAGAAAAGTACGACTGGGCTTGGCTTTTGAGGCAACATTGACACTCCACGATTTCAACTTCCTCGGCGATTTACGGCATGATGGCCCCGCCCTCGGGCGGAAAGGAGCCAG
>JAKBMM010000078.1 GCA_021831565.1 Planctomycetota bacterium | reverse complement strand
GCCATTCTCGCATTACGGGCGGCGTGGAAAAGCCAGGATGCCCGCTGGGAACGGCTGTGGGCCAACCGCCCAGCTTACGTTTTGGCCAAGATACGAAAAAAAGCTGCATAAACTGTCACAGGCCCATCGACTATGGCCAACACCCTGCGATTTCTCTTGAATAATCCGGTTGGGGGGTGGTATGGAGAATATGTTAAAATGAACCGCATCATGAGTGCCCCCGGCTATCCTATTTTCCTGCAACTCAAACGAGCGCCGGTATTGATTGTCGGCGGGGGCAATGTCGCCCTGCGCAAGGCTCGCAGTTTGACGGAGTGCGACGCGGCTATCGCCATCATAAGTCCTCATTTTAACGCTGGTTTCGACGATCTACCGCATGTTCGGCGGTTTGTGCAACCCTACGCGCCCGGCTGGCTGGGCCGGCCGGGATGGCCGCGCTGGAAACTGGTTTTCGCGGCCACCGACCAGGTGGATATCAATCAACAAGTGTTGAAAGATGCCCAAGCGGCTGGCATGTTATGCTGCCGCTGTGATGAAGCCGAACTCGGCGATTTCATATCGCCGGCGGCGGGGAACAACGGCTCCCTCACCCTGGCCGTGAGCACGCACGGCGCTTCGCCGGCGCTGGCGGCCCGGATATGCCATCAGCTTCTGGAACGGATGGATCCTGTCTGGTCGCTCCAGGCACAATTGCTGGCGCGCTGGCGGGTTGAAATGAGAACCCAGGTCACGGATGCCGCGGTTCGGAGGGAACTGCTGGAGCTGGCGGCCGGCGTTGACATGGAGCACGCGATCCGCGATGGTGGCGCCGGCGCCGCCCAGGCTCTTTTTGTTCAGTGGATCGGCGCACGGGCGGGGAACGGGGCCCGCGAAAATTCCGGCGGCGACCCGCAGGCGGTATGTTAGCCGGCATATTGAATGTGCCGCGTTGGGAAACTCGCAGGCTCGCTGACTTTCCAAACCGGATCCAAGAAAGACGATCATGGATAACGCGATCCATATTTCGATTCTTCAACTGGCGACGATACTCGCCGCGTGCGGATTTTTCCTCCTGGCTTTCTGGCTGCAACTGCGGCGTTTCAGCCGGGACATACGCTCCGAACCTTCCGGAACGCCGCCCGCCGCGGCGCCCTGGAAGCTTTCACCCGGCCTGGCGGCCGGCGGCGGCGCGACGCTGGTGGCGTTGGTGCTGGTAAGCCGGGCGGTCAGCGCGCATCGTCTGACGCTGGGCCTTTCCAATTATTTTGACACCTTTATTCTTCTGGCGCTGCTGCTGACGGCCCTGTGGGCGTGGTTTGAATGGACCCGTCATCTGCGCAGTTTGGCCTTATTCCTGTTGCCGACAATCGCGATCCTGATCTTGCTCGGGGTGGGTCTGGACATGGCCGGCTACCGCATGTTCCACACCCGCAACCCGTGGATGCTGGCGCACGTGGGCAGCATTCTGCTCGGCGCGGCGTGCTTCGCGGCCGGCGGAGCCAGCGGGGTGGTGTACCTGCTGGCCGAGAGGCGTCTGCGATTCCCCAACCGTCCCGGCTGGCGGCGACTGCCGGCGCCGCCGCTGGCCAGCGTGGAAAAGTTCAACCGCCACGCCATCCTGCTGGGCTTTCCGCTGCTGACCATCGCGGCGGTGACGGGCGCTCTCTGGGCCATGGAGGACCCGCATACCATGGGCCCGGATTGGTTCTATTCGCCCAAGGTGATTCTGACGGCGGTGATATGGCTGGTGTACGCATCGTTGCTGCACGTTCGGCTGGCGCCGGCGCTTCGTGGATCACGCGCGGCCTGGCTGAGCATCGCCGGTTTTGTGCTTCTGCTGGTGGTGTTTGCAGCCGCCAATTGGATGCCGGGCGGATGATGCCTATGCCCGCAACATCTGCGAGTTCATCCATGCTTCTTCTGGCGGGACTTAGCCATCGGACCGCTCCCGTGGCGCTGCGCGAAACCCTGGCGTTCGACCAGGTTCGGGCCGGGGAGTCGCTGCGCCGGCTGGCGGTCGAATTCCCCGGAACCGAAGGCGTAATTCTTTCCACCTGCAACCGTGTGGAATTGTACGTGGCGTGCAACGGCGCGGCCCAACCCACGGCGGAAGAACTCGCCCAGTTTCTGGCCCGTTGCCATCAGATTTCACCAGCGACGCTGGGGGAGTGTCTTTACCATCGGCGGCAGGAAGAGGTGGCGGAGCATCTTTTTTCGGTCGCCGGTTCCCTGGATTCGCTGGTACTCGGCGAAACGCAGATTCTCGCTCAGGTGAAACAGGCCTATCAGACCGCGTGCGAAGCCGGAACGGTTGGAACCGCCCTGCACGCCCTTTTCCAGCGAGCCTTCGCCGCGGCCAAGGACATTCACAAGCAGACCGGCCTGAGCGGCGGCCATGTGTCGGTGGCCAGTGTCGCGGTGGAACTGCTCCGCGGCGTATTCGACCGTTTTGACGAAAAAACCGTCCTGCTTGTCGGAACCGGAAAAATGGCCGGGCTTATGCTTCGCTCCCTGCAGGCGCTGCATCCGGCCCGGTTGATTGCGACCAACCGTTCGCCGGAACGAACCGCCCGCATGGCGGCGCAATGGTCATTGGAGGCCGCGGATTATAACCGTCTTCCCGAACTTTTGATCGCCGCCGACATCGTTTTGACCAGCACGGGATCGCCCGAACCGATCCTTACCGCCGAGCGCATCAAACCGCTCCTCAAGTCGCGGCATTACCGGCCGCTGGTGATTGTGGACATCGCCGTACCGCGCGACGTGGAGGCCGCGGTGGGCCGGCTGCACAACGTTTACCTTTACAACATCGACGATCTCGAACAAGTCGCCGCCGGGAACCGCCGGCGCCGCGGCGACCAGGAGCGGCGAAGCCGGGAGATTGTCGCCCGGCATACCGAAGATTTCATGCACTGGTTTCGCGCCCGCCACACCGGCCCGCTGGTCCGGGCGCTCTATCAGCACTGCCGCCGGATCGGTCAGGCGGAAGTGGAAACGCTGCTGGCGGCCCATCCGGAATTGACGCCCCAGCAGCAACAGGCGATTGAGAAATTGGCGCGCCGGGTGGTTGGAAAAATCCTGCATCTGCCGGTGACGGAGTTAACCGCTCCGACCTCGCATCCCAAGCGCATGCATCTGGCCGAGGCCATTCAGCAGCTTTTCCGCTTGGCGCCGGCGGCCGGAGCCGGAGAAGGTGCGGTCGCGGGTACAGACGCGGAAAGCGGGAGCCTCTCAGACGCGGCGAACGAGCAGCAGCGCGGCGCGGATGTCGAACAACCGCCGCGAAGCGGGTAAAATCCTCGGCAAGCCTAAAGGGGAAACGGGATGACCATCGCCGGCAAAAAACTGCTCGTGTGTGTGTGCGGCGGCATCGCCGCCTACAAGGTTTGTCACATCGTAAGCCGCCTGGTCCAGCAGCAGGTACAAGTGGATGTGGCGATGACGGCCGCAGCCCGGCAGTTCATCGGGCCGCTGACATTTGAAACCCTTACCGCCCGGCCCGTCCACAGCGACTTATGGTCCAACCCCCGGGGCCAGGACCCGCAACACCTTCACCTGATCCACCATTGCGATCTGGTTCTGGTCGCACCCGCCACCGCCGACATGCTGGCCAAAATAGCCCATGGCATCGCCGACGACCTTGTCAGCACGCTGCTGCTGGCCGCGCGGCCGGAATTGATCCTGGTCGCGCCGGCCATGAATGAGGCCATGTGGAACAACCCCGCCACGCAAAGCAATGTGGATATCCTCCAGCGGCGCGGCACAATGATGATCGGTCCGGAAAGCGGCTGGCAGGCCTGCCGCACCGTGGGTATGGGCCGCATGAGCGAGCCGGAAAGCATCATCCAAGCTCTCGCCCGGCGTCTGGAAGGCGCGCCGACCAGCAATGAAAAACGCGATTAAACGGATATTTTTCAACGTGGAGTTTGCATGGCATCCGCCGCCGCCCTACCGCAATACAAAGTTCTCATCGGCATGGAAATACACGTGCAGTTGGCCACCCGGTCCAAAATGTTCACCGGCGCCGCCAATGGTTTTGGAGGCGAACCGAATTCGCAGGTGGATCCGGTTGTGCTGGGCCTGCCCGGCGTGCTGCCGGTGATCAACCGGCAGGCGGTGGAAATGGCCATCATGGTGGGCCTGGCGTTGAACTGCCGGATTGCCGCGCAAACCAAGTGGGACCGCAAAAGCTATTACTATCCCGATTTGCCGAAGAATTATCAGATCAGCCAGTACGATCAGCCCCTGTGCGGCGCCGGTCAAATGGAACTGCCGCCGGCGGATGGCCCCGGCGCAACGGTGCGGATCCGCCGGGCGCACCTGGAAGAGGATGCCGGTAAACTGCTCCACGAAAATCACGGAGCGTTTTCGCTGGTGGACTTGAACCGCGCCGGCACGCCCCTGCTGGAAATTGTTACCGAGCCGGACCTGGCCGGCCCCGAACAAGCCCGCCTCTTTGGCGAAGAACTGCGGCACATCTGCCGTTATCTGGGCGTTTCCCTGGGTATTATGCAGCAGGGGCACATGCGTTTTGAACCGAATATTAACCTGCACATTTTTCATCAGGGGCAATGGGTCCCAACGCCGATCGCCGAAATAAAAAATCTCAACAGCTTCCGCGCGGTGGAACGGGCCTGCGGCTATGAAATTCAGCGGCAACTTTCCGAGTGGATGGCTTCGCCTGATGCCCCGCCGCCCCGCGGCAAATCGACCCGCGGCTGGGATGACGACCGAGGCGTCACCCTGGTGCAGCGGGAAAAAGAAGAAGCGCACGACTACCGCTATTTTCCCGATCCGGACCTGGTTCCCCTGCGCGTGACGCCGGAGTGGATCGAACAAATCCGCGCGCGGATGGTCGAATTGCCGATCCCGCGACGGGAGCGCTATCGCAAGCAGCTTGGTCTCTCGGCCAAGGAGGCATTTTCCCTGACTGAGGAAAAGTCCCTCTCGGACCTGTTTGACCAGGCGATCGCCGCCGGCGCGCCGCCAAGGCGGCTGATCAATCTGCTGCTGGGACCGGCGGCCAAACTGGCCAACGAACGCTCCGCGGCGCAAGGGCGGCCGGTTCCGATCAGCGATCTGCCGGTATCAGCCGGGCAATACGCCGCGCTGGCGCGCCTGGTGGACCAGAACGCGATCAGTGCGACGGCGTCGGTGGCGGTCTTTGAATATCTAGCCGCCCATCCGGGATCCGATCCGGCCCAGGTGGCCGCGCAGCAGGGGCTTTTGCAGGTGCGCGACGCGGCCCGGACGCTTCAATGGGTGCTCCAGGCGATCGCGGCGAATCCCCAGGCGGTCGGCGATTACAGGAACAATCCCAAAAAAAAGCAGGCTTCGCTGGGCTTTCTGCGGGGGGCGGTCATGAAACTCAGCCAGGGCAAGGCGGATCCGAAAATGGTTGGACAAATATTGGAAGAAAAACTCAACGATGGTTAACCCGCCTGCGAATATACTCCGTAACGCCGGTGCTTGGCCGGCATCCCGGCAGCTATCGGGATAGGCAAGGGGCAGGCGGGGTTGCGCTCAAGGATTCCCAGACTTCTTGACACTCCCGCCGGCGTGTGATACGGTTCATGGGGGGTGGACAGGATTGTTTTATAAGAGCCCGTGCGGTTCCGCCGGTGGGGAAAGTTCCTTAATTAAGCGGGAGAATTACCGGATGCAAAACTGGCAATGGCGGTTGGCGGTTCTGGTTGTGACGGCCGGATGGCTCGTGCAGAGTGTCGCGGCGAACGCCGCCGCTCCAACAGTTCCCAATCCGGCGGCGGCGCATTTCTCCCGCGCCAGCCGAACGAAAGTGGCGGCGTATGTGGGCTATTACGTAGCACGGCTTCGAAAGGCTAAAAACCCCCATCAAATGTTTCGCGCCCGCGAGAACCTTCTTCTACCGCTGCGCGAAAAAGGAAACCCTCCCTCCGCCATTTTCAGCAATCTATACGGAACCCGGATTGCCGCGCAACTGACGCCTTTGCTCTCCGACAAACGGCTGGCGCTTGCCGCCATCATCACCATCGCCAAAGTAAACGATTTAAGCACCCAGAGAGCCTTGAAAAGAGGATTGCAAAATCCCAGCGCGGCGGTGCGTTACTGGGCCGGGCGGGGGCTGGCGTCCCTATTGCCGGAATTAGAGCAAATTCCGCCGGCGTTTAGGCAAAGCGTGCGGTGGATCAAGGACGCATTGGCCAAAGAAACCGACCCCATCGTGATGGAAGAGTTCTGCGATACGCTGGCCGGCTTAAACCCTCCATCAACCGGCGCCGCGCCCCTGATGGTGCGATCGCTGGAAAAGATTGTAGCCGCCTACGGACAAGTTCCGCCGGAAAATCTGGAAGTGGCCGCCGGAATTGCATCCGACCTTAACCAGACTCTCGCAGGCGGCGGCTTGCGCACAGCGCAACAGAAAACCGCGGCCTTGGGAGTATTGGCGGATCTGATGAGCTACGCCGCCCAGTATTGGAACGCCGGATTGCTCAACCGCACGCAGAAGCTGGTGGTGGCCAATGCCATCGCCGTCTGCGGCCAGGCCATGAACGCCATTTCCGGAAGCCAGGCTTTCACGATCAAAGGTATCAGGAGCCGCCCCAGCGACCCGGCGCGTATTCTATCACAGGTCAACGACCTTACCGGCAGCCAGGAACACAAGGGCCGGCTGCAGAAACTGTTCCCGAAAATCGCCATTCCCCCTCGTATTCCGGGCGACTCCACCCCGCCCGCCACGCGCTGAAGCATTACCATGGCCATCGAGATTATTTAAGGCTGCGTTAATAAATAAAGGTATCAACTTGGCCGTGTCGATTGAGGCCGAATCGTGTAGTTCCAGTCGCCATGAAACCTACCGCGTTCCAAATTCACTCGCTTCATTTCTTCGTCCGTCACC
>JAKBMM010000043.1 GCA_021831565.1 Planctomycetota bacterium | reverse complement strand
GGCGAGCTGCGCCCTGCTCAAACCCGACCGCTTCGCCGTGGTGGTTGTCAGCGAGGTACGCGGGCCGGATGGAACATACCGGGGCTTTGTGCCGGACACCGTGCGGCTGATGCAAGCCGCCGGGCTGTCGTACTACAACGAAGCGATTCTCATCACCATGATCGGCAGCTTGCCGTTGCGTGTACGCAAGCAATTCGAGACTTCCCGAAAACTTGGCCGGACACACCAAACGGTTCTGGTTTTCTGCAAGGGCAATCCGCGCCGGGCAACCGCCGCCTGCGGGCCTTGTGAATATGGTTCATTGGAAGATACACCGCTGCCGGGCGAACCCGGCGGCACGGAAGGTTAGTTTTTTTTGAAGGAGCCAGCAATGGCAATTGACATCGAACGGAAATTCCTTGAGGGTCTCGCAAAGCGCGAGGCTGAACTGGCGCGGCAGCGCGAGGCTGAACTGGCCGAGCGGCAGCGCGCCGCCGAATCGGAAACAGAGGCGATTCCAGAGCGCCCGCGTATTCCGGCGGAGCAGCGCATCCGGCGCGCGATTGGCCGGATTTTTCCGCAAGGCGGGCGCGGCGACTTGAAATGAAACGCCGCCGTCGCCTATCGCCAAGCCAGCGCCGCGCCAACGCCCAGCGCGCGGCGGTCAAGGCCGCGCGGCGCGTCGAACGGCTCATGCGAGACTTGCGGGAGCAAGGCCTCGACTTGCGCGGCGATCCGCCGATTCTTTCGGACGGTCATGCGACGCCGCCGGAAGTCCTGGCCGCGCGTTTTCCGGTGCTCGCGGCGCGCTTGTCCGAATTGAAAGGACACCCATGAGCCGCCGCTGGATGATGACTTGTCTCGCCGACTCGGACGGCGATATACCACCGACAGAGATACCGGCCAATTCGGTTTGGTACGATTTGGGCTTAGCCAAGCGGGAGCCGGGGGCTTTTCAAGAACCGCCGCCGGCCACGGCGGATGAACTGAACGCTTGGCCCGACACGGGCGATAAACAAAACGGCGCGGCGACTTGAACGCGGTGGCGTGGTAGCGGTATCGAAATTCGATATTCCTTAGGTTTTGGTGAATTTCGATACCGATACCGCTGACGGGACGTTAAATGGTTCAAGGTCAACGCGGGCCGCTTCGGTTATTCGGCTTATGCGGTATCGGCCCGGCGTTTTCGCCGCCGCCAGCACATCGGCCAGGGAATTGTATACCCGCTTGCCGTCATTCCAGCAGGCGTTACGCGGGCAGTAGGTGGCAAGCCGGTAATACGGGTATTCCCCGGAGGCCCGGCGTTCAAAGGTAAGCATGGGTGCTCCTTGCCTGGCATTGTAGGGAGCACACAACCGGCTTTCGAGGCAGCGAAAGGGCCGAAAATGCCGGTTTTCGGGCCATAACCGGGAAAACGGCTTGATTAAACGGCCCACAACGTAACGCCGGGGCCTTGGACGGCCTGCGGGGCGGCAAAAAAAAAGACTCGACAAGCTTTGGAACGTTCGATACAATTAACCCGTGGAGGCTTGAAGATGTATCAGACTTTAACCGAAATATTGCGGCGGGAACTGCCCAAGATGGGCAGCTTGAACAGCATTGAGCAACGCAGCGGCGTTAAACGGCAAAGCATAGCGAAGTTTCTTCGCGGCGAGCGGTTTCTTAGGCTGGATAGCGCCGACAAATTGGCCGCGTTCGTGGGCATTGAGCACCGGCTTATTCAACGGAGGGGCAAGTAACCATGGCTTACCTGCGTCTCTTCCGCCGGATTAAAATTGCGCCCGGGCTGACGCTGAACCTGGCCAAGCACGGGCCATCGCTTTCTTTCGGCGTTCGTGGAGCACACATGACCGTAGGGCGCCGTGGAATCCGCCGAACTGTGGGCGTTCCCGGAACGGGCGTTTTTTACACTTCCCAGCACGGCTGGCATTCGGGGCTGCATACCGGGGAGCACTTCGCGGCGGATCCGGCGGCGCCCAAAAAAGGCTGCGGTTGTTGCGGCTGCCTGGCCGTGATTATTTTACTGCTACTTTTGCTGCCGATTATTATCGCGTTGATGCAGGTGGGCAAAAAATAGAATTGCCGGGTTGTCCGGCGGAAAGCAGGTGCTTTGTGGCAAGCGTTTTCAAGCGGGTAACAAACAAGGGCACGGTAAAATGGTATGCGCGGTACAAGTCCGCCGATGGGCGCTGGTGTAAAATGGCCGCCGGTACTGATAAGGGCATGGCGCTACAAATTGCCGCCAAGCATGAGTATGAGGGTCGGTTAAGGCAGGAGGGCTTTGTCACCGCCGATATGGACATCGCCAAGGCCGCCGGGGCGTTGCCGCTTACCGATCATATCAACGCCTGGAAAGCCGCGCTATTGGCCAAGGGGAATACAGCCAAGCACGCGGATATGTCCGCAAGCCAGATGCTTACCATGTCCGAAGCGTGCAATCTTGAGCAATTGTCGGACATAAGTGCGGAAAAGGTGTCACAATGGCTGGCGGATCAACGCGGTAAACGGATGTCAATCAAAACCAATGCTGATAGTACGGGTGAACCGGCCCGAAGCATGAGCGCGCAAACGAGCAATCACTATTTAAGGGCGGCCAAGAGTTTTTGTCATTGGGCCATGAAAACCGGGCGGGCGACCAGTAACCCTTTGGCTTTTCTTCAACCCGTAAACGCCAAAGCGGATCGCCGCCATGATCGCCGGGCTTTAACGCCGGATGAACTCCGGCAACTACTTAACGCCGCTAGGGCCGGGCGGTATCGTTTTGGCATGACGGGCGAAGCGAGGGCCATGCTCTATCGCCTGGCTGCGGAAACCGGCTTACGGGCGGGAGAGTTGCGGAGCCTTACCGCCGGGGCTTTTGCCCTGTCCGGTAATGAGCCGAGCGTAACGGTGCGGGCCGGTTATACGAAAAACGGACAAGAGGCCACGTTGCCGTTGCGGGCCGACACCGCCGCCGCTTTACGGGAATACCTGGCCGGTAAAACCTCGAAAACCATCGCCTTTAATATGCCCAGCAGCGATTACACGGCGGATATGCTTAAAGCCGACTTGGGCGCCGCCCGTAAAGCCTGGCTGGATGGGGCACAATCGCCCGTGGAACGTGCGGCAAGGGAACAATCGACATTCTGTTCATATCGGGATGACGCGGGCCGTTGTGCCGATTTTCATGCCCTACGGCATACGTTTATCAGTTACTTGGCCGCCGGGGGCGTTCATCCGAAAACCGCCCAACAGCTTGCCCGGCACAGCAGCATCACCTTGACCATGGATCGCTACACGCACGTTTTCCGGGGCGACATTACCGGGGCGTTGGATGTTTTGCCGGGGCTTGATCCGGTAAAGGAGGTTTTGCGGGCAACCGGGACAACGGACACCGGGCGGGAGGAGAATATCCCGCGTGGGACAAATGTGGGACAAATCACCGCCGGAAACGGGCGGGAATTGGCGGATAATGACATATCTACAGGAAACAGCGCTGAATCGCAAAACCCGCATGAAATGGCCGAAAATAGCGCTTTTATTGGGGAAAACTTAAACGAGGGCGACGGGGATCGAACCCGCAACCTTCGGATCGACAATCCGATGCTCTAACCAATTGAGCTACGCCCCCGATAATCGGTTGCTTTCCGGAAACTTATGCTACGCTTGCCGCCGGCGCGGTGTCAATCCTCCACTTTTTTTCACCTCCGGAAAAGTCGCTGGCCCAATGGAGTTCATCTTTGCCAGAAAATATGGTTCTACCCTGGTTGCGAATTGCGAATCGAAAAAACGACCGAACTTGTTCGACATCGGCTGTTCCCCTACACTAGAAATCCCGATCCGCCTGTGTCGCAGCCGCAGGCGCGGCGCCTCTCTGTGGGTCACACACAGATAGGCGCAGATCAGTTTAATCATCGGGCTTTGTTCATGCGGCCTGAGAAAACGGGCCACGCCCCGGAAGCAGGAGCCAAATATGCATAACGTAATCCGCGGCAAGGCGTTCGTACTGGGCGATAATATCGATACCGACCAGATCATTCCCGCTAAATATCTCAGCTATAATCCCGCCGATTCCGACGAGCGGCGGTATTTCGGAATGTACGCGATGGAGGGCGTGCCCGCGGCGCAAAGCGGTCTGCCCGATGGAAAAATTCGCTTCGTGCGGCCCAATGAGTTCAAAAGCGATTACGGCATTGTAATCGCTGGAAGAAATTTTGGTTGCGGCAGTTCGCGCGAGCACGCCCCCCTGGCCTTGGCCGAGGCCGGCATCCGGGCGGTTGTGGCGGAATTCTACGCCCGGATTTTTTTTCGCAACTGCGTCAACGGCGGCTACCTGGTTCCCTGCGAATCCGTGGAGCGCCTGATGGATAAGATTCACACCGGCGACGTACTGACGGTGGATTTGGATAAAAACCAGCTGGCCAATGTCACACGCGGCGCCACCTACCCTCTCAAGCCGCTCGGCGACGTCAAGCCGATTATTGACGCCGGCGGCGTATTTGCGTACGCCCGCGAAGCGGGAATGCTTAAAAGTTAACAATCGTTCATGGTAAGAGCCTGTCCGGATAACTGATGACACCGCGATGGGCCATTAGTTATTCGGATAGGCTCTAAAATGAAAATACTTCTTATTGGCTCCGGGGGGCGCGAACACGCCTTGGCGTGGAAGATCCAATCCAGTCCTCTGTGCGAGAGGCTTTTTATCGCCCCGGGCAATCCCGGTATGGCATCGCTCGGAGATCTGGTTCCGATCCAGGCCAACGCCATCGACGAACTGGCCCGATTCGCCGGCGATCAAAAGATCGATCTGGCGGTGATTGGTCCGGAAGTTCCGCTGGCGCTGGGATTGACCGATGCGCTGACGGAAAAAAAGATAAGCGCCTTCGGTCCCTCGCGTGCCGGGGCAATGCTGGAAGCGGACAAGGTGTTTTCCAAAAAATTCATGCGCCAGGCGGGAATTTCCACCCCGGAAGGCCGTGGATTTACCACCATGCGCGACGCCCTGGCTTATGTGGAAAGCCGCACGGAACCGCTGGTGGTCAAAGCGGCGGGGCTGGCTCGCGGTAAAGGAGTCGTGGTGTGCCGCGATCCTGTCGAAGCGCTCGACGCGGTGCGGAACATCATGGAGAAAAAAATCTTCGGCGCCGCCGGCGACGCCGTGGTCATCGAAGAGCGCCTCGTCGGGCCAGAGGTTTCGCTGTTGGCGTTCATCGACGGCCGGACCGCTTATCTGCTTGATGCGGCGCAGGATCACAAACGCATCGGCGAAAACGACACCGGTCCGAACACCGGCGGCATGGGCGCCTTCTGCCCCGCCCCTCTGCTTACCGAAGACCTGCTGCGCCGGGTCGAGCGGGAAATTATCGTTCCCCTGCTCGATACGCTCACTCGCCATGAAATTGATTATCGCGGAGTCGTATATGCGGGGCTTATGCTCACCGCCGGCGGTCCTAAAACGCTCGAATTTAATTGCCGCTTCGGCGATCCGGAGACCCAGCCGCTGCTGTTGCGGCTCCAAAGCGACATTGTGCAAGCCATGCTCGCCTGCATCCAGCGAAAGCTCGATCGGGTAACGCTGCGCTGGGATCCTCGTCCGGCTCTCTGCGTGGTGCTGGCCAGTGAGGGCTACGGCTACAAGCCGGACGACCAGATTACTAAAGGCGTCCCGATTACCGGAATCGACCAGGCCGCGGCGCTGGATCACGTGCGGATATTCCACGCGGGAACCGCTATGAAGGATGGCCGGCTGGTGACCGCCGGCGGTCGCGTACTCAACGTTTGCGCCCTGGGCGATGATATGGCCCAGGCCCGGACCCGTGCGTATGCGGCGGTGGAGAAAATTCATTTCGCGGGCATGCAATACCGCCGCGACATCGGTACTCGCGCCGGCATTGGCTAAGAACCTATCTTAATGGCTACTGGGTCGCTCCCGCGCGTATCCTGCATACGATCCAATCCTTTTTCCAAACAATAGACGCACCAAGGTCCTGCGCGTTAAACTTCAAGGATTGTCCGATTGCCTGCCCGCCGGCAGAGCTGTTCGGGACCAGAGTATACCCCGACGGATGTCGGGATTGGGAAATATCCAATGTTGCTGACTCTGCTGCGAGCTAAAATTCACGGGGCCATCATCACACAAGCCAATCGGGACTATGTTGGCAGCATCACCATAGACCGGAATCTGCTGGCCAAAAGCTCTCTGTTGCCCAACGAAAAGGTCCTGGTGGTTGATATTCACAACGGCGCGCGGTTTGAAACTTATATCATCGCTGGAGAGGCGGGGTCCGGCGTGATCGGTATAAACGGCGCCGCCGCCCACCTGGTAAAACCCGGCCAGAAGATTATCATCATGGCCTTCGCCCAGATGTCCCCCGAACAAGCCGCGGACCATGAAGCCCGTGTACTTCTAGTGGATGCGACCAATAAACCGGTACGTACGCTGGTTCTGTCCGGTGCTCGCCCGCCACCGAGGCCGAAGAACCGATCCCGATAGCCATCGGGACTTGGCCGGCTGGTGTCCCGATATCTATCGGAACACGGTGGACCGGCCGGCTCAAAGCTTATGGAGCTGTTATGTTTGAATATCTGTCCCGGCGCGTCGGGTTGCGGCGGCGGCCGCGGGGGGGCGATCTCCCGATAGCCGCCTGCCTGCGTGAAACCGGCAACCGAAATGTTGCCGCTAAGACAGCGCCCCGGGACCCGGCGAAAGCGGAGGGACCGCGATCGCTATATAATGATCGAGATGGCTATAAATATAGAAACAATTGGATGTTCGTGCGCGCCGGTATTCCTGCCCGGATGGCTATCCCGCTCCCGGTGGCTGGCGGGAGCAGAATGCTCCTGGCGCTGATGCTGGCGCTTCTCTCCGGCTGTTCGATCACCGCTGTTCCGTCCGTACTGGTCCATGACCGCCCTTCTTTTGCCGTCCGCTATGCCCTGGCCCGCGTATGTCCCGCGGTGGTCCGCATCGACGTGGTTATGCGTAATTTTGACAACGGCTCGCCCGTATCTTTCCGGGCGGTCGGCAGCGGCGTAATCATCGACCGGCAGGGACACGTATTGACTAATTTTCACGTGGCCGGCCGCGCTCGCCGCATCGAAATTATTCTTGCCGATCAGCGCCGCGTGCACGCCCGGCTCGTTGGCTCCGATCACTGGACCGACCTGGCCCTGCTGCAAATGAATATGGCCGAGATCAAACGCAAGCACATCCATTTTGCCTGCGCCCGGCTCGGCGACTCCTCCCATATTCAACTCGGCCAGAGTGTTCTGGCCATCGGCACGCCCTACGGCCTTTCGCGCACCGTTACCCGCGGCATTATTTCCAATACCGATCGCTACTTCAGCGCTACCACCATCGACGGTTATGAAACCGGCTGGTTCAACAACTGGATCCAGACTGACGCGGCCATCAATCCCGGCAATTCCGGAGGCCCCCTGATCAATCTGCGCGGCCGCGTAATCGGCATCAATACACGCGGGGCGCGGGACGCCAACAACCTGGGTTTCGCCATTCCAATCAACGTCGCCAAGCGTGTCATCCCTTCGCTGCTGGCGCATGGAAGGGTGTATCGCAGCTATATCGGCATCCGTCTGCAGCCGCTGGGCGATCTGGGAAATTTCTACCATCTCGCCGCCCATACCGGCGTATTGATCCGCTCGGTCGATCCCGATTCCCCGGCGTCCGCCGCCGGCATCCAGCCGCAGGACGTGTTGATCAGCGTCAATGGGCGGCCCACCAACTGCCGCTTTCCGGAACAGCTTGCGCCCATTCGCCGTTTCATCGCCGATCAACCCATCGGTGCTGTTTTGACGCTGGTGGTTCAACGCCCCGCCGCCACCGGAAAACTGACCCGGCTTGTCCTGCATTTGAAAACCCAGCGATTGCAAAGCGCCGTCTCGCCGCAGCACGCCATTACCGCTTGGGGCATCAGCGTGCGGAACCTGACGCCGGCTTATCTTCGCCGGCGGCGAATGCCCATGATCCGCGGCGTGCTGGTTACCGGAGTGCGCAGCAATTCACCGGCCGATATCGCCGGCATGGAACCAGGCGATATCATCCGCCGCGTGAATGGCCGGGCTGTCGTCTCCAGCCGCCGGTTGAAGAAAATCACCATTGAACTCACGCGCGACAAAAAACCAGCCGCCGTGACGGTCAAACGCGGCCGCGGAGAAATGACGCTGGTATTTGCCCCGAACTGATTCCCGATGGCTATCCCTATCTCGATCCCGCTTACTATCGGGACGGGTTGGGGCGGGACTTTTTATAACGATGGCGGGATGGCTTGGCCGCCGCCCAAAAAAATTACGGAGCACATTTATGAAAGTTTTTTTCAAGGAACCCCGATGGCCGACGGGACGCCGCAGCGGAGTGCTTGGCTCTCTGGTCGCGTTACTCGTGCCGTTTGCAGTTCTGGTTTGCCCGCCCGCCGCCGCTGCCGCGCGGCCACGACTGGCCTCTTTTATTCCGGCCATCGCCCGCAGCCTGGTGATTGTGCAGTACACGGCCGAAAATGAATTTCACAAAACCACCAAAATCGATGGCCAGGGGATTGTACTGAACTCCCGCGGCGTGGTGCTCATTTCCGCCAATCTTATTCCGGGCGATATCCCTTTAAGTTACGTCAAACACCTGGTCATTCGCCTTCCCTGCGGTGCCTTGAAAAAGATTCCCGCCACCTATCTCGGCCGCACCGTCAATGGCTTATTCTGCTTTATCCGGGCTGATTCCGCCAAAGGGGGACTCAAGCTGCCGCCGCTGAAAATATCACCCCACGCCAGTGTGCGCCTGGGGCAAAGCGTTTTTGCCATCGGCCTTTTGCCGAAGGACGAAGGCTACCGGCCTTATGTCGGCATCAATCACGTCAAGGCCATTGTCCCATTGGTTCATCCTCTGGCGCTGACCGATATGTTCGGACTTACCCGCGCCACCAGTCCCGTCTATGACTCTCGCACCGGCGCCTTTCTGGGGCTGACGGTACCCGACCCCGGTCAATCCATCAGTATGGCGCTGCTTGGTCATAATGTGCCCGTGCTGGTGAAAGATCCCAACCAGGAAGGTGTTTTTCTGACTTGGCGCACAGTTGCGCAGGTGCTTGCCAATGTTCCCGAAAAGCCGTTTCACGCCGCCCGCCCGTGGTTGGGCACCGCCGACGACACCGGCTTGAATCCGGCACTGCGCAAACTTTACAAAATCAAGCAACGCGCCGGAATCGTCATCGGTTCGGTTATCCCGGCCATGCCCGCCGCCAGAGCCGGTCTCAAAAGCCAGGACATCATCCTTACCATCAATGGCAAACCGTTCAGTCGTTCTGCCGTGCCTTCGCTCATGCTCGCTCACTTTGAACGGGCCTTGCAGAAGATGCGACCGGGCCGGACTGTCAATTTCGGTATCCTTCGCCACGGCAAGAAATACATGACCATTCCGGTAAAGATAGGAACGCTGCCCCCGCCGCCATCCCGCATGGCCCGCTATTACGATCACAAGCTGGGGCTGGTTGTGCGGAAAATCGCCTTCGCCGACACCTATGCCCGCAAACTCTCCGCTTCCCTCCGGGGCGTTATTGTGTCGTTGGTCAAAGGTGGGGCGCCGGCCTCTCTTGGCCGTACTCCGCTTAAACCTGGTTACGTGATCACCCGTGTGAACAATCGGAAAGTAACCGGCGGCAGACAATTCATGACGCTGCTCAAACGTGCGGAACGCCATTTGCACGGCAGGCGAATTGTGTTTGTGGTCATCAAGGCCGACGGCAATACCGCCGTTTGCCGCATCGGTCTGCATTGACCATGAACATTGGCGCTCTGATTTTTCCGGATATGGATCAGCTTGACTTCACCGGGCCGTTTGAAGTTCTGGCGCGCTTGCCGGAGACGCGATTTTATCTCCTTTGGAAAAACAAAAAGCCCATCCGCGATATCCATGGACTGATGCTAACACCCACCACCACACTGGTCCGCTGCCCGCCACTGGATATTTTGATCATTCCCGGGGGGGCCGGCCAGGAAGCTCTGATGGAAGACGAAGCGGTAATTTTCTTTATACGTCAACGCGCGCCGCGCGCCAGGATCGTGCTGTCCGTATGCACCGGGGCGCTTCTCTGTGGAGCTGCGGGGCTATTGATCGGTAGACCGGCGACCACGCATTGGGCGGCATTGGATCTGCTTGCGCTCTTTGGCGCCATCCCTTCGCCCAAGCGCTTCGTATCCAGTGGTAATCTGATTACATGTGCGGGGGTTACATCAGGAATTGACGGCGCTTTGGCGGCGGTAGCGCAAATCAGCGGCAAGGATCGGGCCAGGAGGATTCAACTGGCCATGGAGTACGCACCGGAGCCGCCGTTTCATTGTGGAAGTATTTCCGATGCCCCTGCGCATGTGATCGCCTCGGCCCGCCGCCAGTTTGCCCCGATGATCGCCAAACGTTTGAAAACGGCCCGTCGAATCGCAAAAAAACTTGGCGTCAAATAGCCTTGTCGCTCTTCCTGACTTCTGGCCGCTTGGGGGGCGAACCATTCGGACGGGCGGCGTTCCGCGGAACTACAAACTATAGTCGAGTGGCTCCCATCCGGTTCTGCGATGGCGTGGGGGTGAAATTCTCCCCACGCTACTCACCCTTTTGATAACTTCTTTCCGCTTTTGAAAATTCCGTCGTTTGCCGGCGGGTGGATCAAGGTCTTATGATTCAGGCCATGGACAAACCCCCGTATCATTCCATTCGCATGCGGCGGCTGCGGCGCGGCGATCTGCTGCGCGACCTGGTCGCCCAAACGACGCTTTCGCCGGCAAACTTGGTGATGCCGCTGTTTGTTCGCCGGGGAGAAAACATCCGGCGACCCATCGTGAGCATGCCGGGACAATATCAACTTTCTCCCGATCAGGCTCTGGAAGACCTGGCGGAAATGGCCGGCGGCGGTTTAAGGGCGTACCTACTCTTCGCCGTTGTGGACGACCGGGACAAGGACGAAGCCGGCAGTCACGCCCACGACCCGGACAACGCCGTGTGCACAACCCTTCGGCTGGCCCGCGCTGCGGGCATCAATATGCTGGCGATCACGGACCTGTGTTTTTGCGAGTATACCAGCCACGGGCACTGCGGCGTGTTGGCGGATCCATCGGGCCATCCCCAATCCATCCGCCGCAAAGCAAGAAGCAAGGGCGTACAGACCGGAAAATCGCCCGCGGCGTCCGCCGCACCGTTTCCTTGCGTGGATAATGATTCGACCCTTGAACACCTCGGGCGGCAGGCGGTGCTGCACGCCCGGGCGGGAGCCGACATCATTGCGCCGTCGGGAATGATGGATCACGCCACCGCCGCGGTTCGCCGCGCGCTCGACGCCGCCGGCTATCACGACCGGGCCATCCTGAGTTATGCCGTCAAATACGCCAGCGGCTTTTACGGACCATTCCGTGAGGCGGCCGAATCGCCGCCGCAGTTCGGCGACCGGCGCGATTATCAGATGGATTTCCGCCGCGGCGCCGCCGAAGCGGTGCGCGAAGCCATGCTGGACGTGCAAGAGGGTGCGGACATCGTAATGGTCAAACCCGGCCTGCCCTATCTGGATGTTCTTCGCCGCGTCGTCGATGCGGTTCCCGTCCCATGTGCGGCCTACCAGGTCAGCGGTGAATACGCAATGTTCAAAGCCGCCGCCAACGCCGGCTGGCTTGCCGAAAAGCCCTGCGTGCTGGAGGCGATGCACGCTTTCCGGCGGGCGGGAGCGAGCTTCATCATTACCTATTACGCCACACAAATCGCCCGCTGGCTGCGCGAGTTGTAGCCCCAAGGCTCAGGAAAACCATATCCGTTCTGCGTAAGGTCGATACCCTCACCGGTCAAGTTCCGTCAGAAAGTCCTGGTCGCGCATCCGGCCAAACGCCGCGAGCAACTCTTCGATGTGGCTGTCGGAATGGGTGGCCATCAGACTCAGGCGAAGCCTCGCAGAACGTGGCGCCACGCTGGGCGGACGGATCGCCGGCACAAAGATTCCGCGCGCGCGCAACCACTCGGCGGCCTGCAGTGCCGCCTGGGCTGAACCGAGGATCACCGGAATGATGGGGGACTGCGAATTACCACAACGATATCCCAGCGATTCCAGTGTGGACCGAACCCGTTGCGCCAGATCCATGACTCGCCGGCGGCGGGCCGGTTCGCGCCGCATGATTCGTAAGGCCGCCAATGCGGCGCTGCTGCATGCGGCCGGCGGAGCCGTGGTATAGATGAACCCGCGCGCGCGGTTAACCAGCGCCTCGATAGCCACGGCCGATCCACAGACAAAACCGCCCACAGAACCCAGGGCTTTGGAGAGCGTCCCGACGCTCAAGGCAATTTCCGCTTCGACCCGCTGCATGGCGGCGACGCCGCGCCCTTCCGGTCCCAGCACGCCGGTGGCGTGGGCTTCGTCGATAATCACCAACGCCTGGCCCCGCCGTCCCAGGGCGCATAAGTCGGTCAGGTCAGCCAGATCGCCATCCATGGAGAAGACCGTATCGGTAACCAGAAAATTCCGTCCGGAAGCGGCGGTGGGGGAGAACGGCGATCGGCGCTCCAGCACCGTCGCGGCGGGAACGGCCGTCCGGCGGGTACCCGGCGCCGCGCGGCCGGCGTGTGGCGGGCGCTGCAGAAACATGCCGGCCTTCTTGTAATTCCGGTGGGGAAACACCCGATGCGCGGCGCCGGATAAACGGGCGGCATCGAGCAGACTCGCGTGGTTAAGCTTATCCGAGATAATTCTGTCCGCGGCGCCGGCGAACGTGGAAAGCACCGCCAGGTTGGCGGTATAGCCGGAAGGAAACAACAGCGCCGCCTCGCTTCCTTTGAATTCAGCCAGCGCCTGCTCCAATTCCTGGTGCGCGGCCAGGGAACCGGCCACCAGGCGCGAGGCGCCGGCCCCGACACCCCACCGGTCCAGGGCGCTGCGGGCCGCGTCGATCACTTCGGCGTCGGCGGCCAGGCCGAGATAGTTATTTGTACAAAATTGTAGATATGTTCTTCCGTCGATTTCTAATACCGGCCCTTGGGCGCTTTGCACCACGGGCAGACGACGCCAGAGATGATCGCGCTTGCGGGCCGCCAGATCCGCGGCCAGCGCCGCCAGCCAATCGCGCGTGGCGCGCGGCGCCGGAACATTGCAATCTTCGTCGGGCATGCGGTGTTTCCATTCCCGGTCCGCGGCGCCGGCGGCAAGCATTCCGGTTAGAGCCTGTCTATGGAGATGGGTCCTCAGGACGCCGGGGCGCTAACGGATGGACCGGGAAGCGGCGGTACGTCCGTCTTCGCCCCCGGACGGGCCGGCAGGCTTACGCGCTCCGCCGGTTGCATCAATTCCACTTGGGGCCGGCCCTGGGCCTCCGACTCGGCGAACGGCTCGCCCAACTGGGTTTTGAGCAGCCTGCCCGGCTTGAACCGCACGCGGCGCTTGCCGGGAATATGTACATTGTCCAAAGTCCTGGGATTCTGCGCCACGCGCGGCGGCCGGCGGCGGCACTCGAACACGCCAAAATCACGGAATTCAAGCCGGTTACCCTTGACCAGTTCGGCGAGAATTTCGTCAAACAGACATTGCGCCACCCGCTTGACCTGGGTGTGGGGAAGATTAAGCCGATCCGCGATACGATCCACCAATTCTTTTTTTGTTATCGTTGCCATAGTTGCCCCTTTTCCTCTCTTGAACCGTCGCCCACTATTTCAGACTGGATTACCCGGGGCCGGCGGAACGATCTGTGCCTTGACGGCTCGCGCGGCCACCTCGTTAAGCAAGAGCGGCAGGTTTTCAAATGCCACACCATCAAGGCGAGCCTGCCGTGTTGTGTCGCCGGACGATCGGTACGCAATGGTCACCTCACCATGGCTGCGCCAATGGCTGTTGTCAATGCGGACAATGTCATTCCAGGGAATTTTCGGACCGCGCCCAAGCAGCAATCCCGATTCATCGGCGACAATCCGCCGCCGGCGAACCGCTATATACCAGGCAATCGCTCCCAAGAAAACTACCGCCAAAAGCATGACTATGCGGCGTTGGTTCTTAATGTCGATGACGGAATGCCAACCGGAAAAGTGCGAACGGTACACCAGTCGATCGAAGGACCGCCGTACCAGGGTCGAAGCCTGGAACCAGCCACCCTTCGGCCAACTTTTTAACTGTTTCCGATCCGCGGGACTTACATCCCGGGAATGAAGCATCTTCCGAACGAGAGCGTTATCCGCTTGGGGCCAGCCGTACCATCCGTCGTAGGCAAACCATGTCGCTGTCAGTAAAGCGAGCAGGGCGAAAACGAGCGGGCGGCGGCGTTCCCACTTGCCCAATCGCGCCGTGATGGCCATGAGGACCTCCCAACTTCCAAATATTGGACGCCCGGGCGCCTGCGGACTTTAGAATCCCGGCGGGCCGAACTCCTGCGTAAGCACGAATTCCCAGAACCACCACTTAAGCTGCTCGGAAAACCGCCTGCGTCCGACGGGGTGCGTGGGGATTCGTGGAACCAGTTCCGGGTGCGCCAGACCCCATTGAATAAAGCGACCGGTCTCCTCGATCATCCGTTGCTGCAACTGCTCATATGTCTCCGCCGACTCGTAAGCTCTGATCTCCAGCCGTAGCACGAAAGCGCCTTTCACGTGTATGTTTAAGGCGGATTATATAAGACACCCCGCCGGCAAAGCAAATTTTTTCCGCGCTGGACGGAACCGCTCAACCCGTGGGATGCGCCGCGTCATATTTCCGGGCTGGTAGAAAATCGGAAAAGTCCGTCCGGCTGGTCTTGATATGGATCAGCCAGCCCTTTCCGTATGGATCCTGGTTTACCAGCGATGGATCTTTTTTTACAGCCTCGTTCACCCGCGACACTTCACCGTCCAGAGGCGCATAAAGCTCGCTGGTTGCCTTGACCGATTCGATTTCACCAAAGGTTTTGCCGGCGGCGAGCTTCGCGCCCGGGCCGGGCAATTCCACATACGTAACATCGGTAAGCTCTTCCACTGCGAACCGGGTGATTCCGACGAGAATGCCGTCGCCTTCGGGCTTGAGCCATTCGTGCGTATGAGTATAAAAACGATCTTCGGGAGACATCATGCGGCTGGCCCCTTCCATGACTTTTCGATATCCCGATCCCGCACGAGCGACGGGCGGCGCGGCATCAAAATCTTCCGCTTATAAATCCCATCCGGACGTTCCCGTGTCAAGCCCGCCGCGGCGTGAATAATTGTTTTGAACCTGTGACGGATTCCGCCCGGTAAGCGATAGTTCGAGCGACAATACAAACTGGCTGATAATAATCGGGTCAGCCATGACCCGAATGTGACCCGATTATGACCCGATTAGCGTGTAGAAAGTGCTGCGGCCAGCCGATGCACGTTAAGAATTCCGCCAAGATGCGGTTAATAAGACCTCGCCAATACTTGCCTTGCAGTCGCTTTGTTTAATCGTTATAGTTCAAGCATGGCTTCAACTACAAGGTATACGTTAATCAAGAACCTGCAAACCGCTTTTCGGCGGGGCGAACCTTTTGACTATGCGCAACTGACGAAACTGGGGGTATCGTCCGCCTTGGCGCATCATTATTTGAAATCAGGATGGTTGGTGCGACTGGGACGGGGCGTCTTTGCCTTCCCCAACGACACTCTCCGCCAGGAAGACTGCCTGAAATTTCTGTCACATCGAGTGGCCGGCCTTCATGTCGGTGGTAAGACCGCCTTAGCCTGGCGCGGCATCCGCCACAACGTGCCGGTCCGTGAAGTGCTTTGCTTATGGGGTGATGAAAAGGGCGGCTTGCCGACGTGGTTTCTGAAACAATTTCCATCCCGTTATACGGTGCGAAATCCATTTTCTTCCACGTTGGAGAAAAACTTTGGTCTGCAGCCGTTGCCGGAAGCGCCAGGCGGAGTTCCCGTGTCCGTACCTGAAAGGGCGATCTTGGAGATGTTAAGTGAAGTGGGCGTGCACGAAGGAATCGAAGAAACCCGGAATATCATGGAGAGCGCCAGGTCGCTACGAACGGACATCTTGACCATACTGCTGAAAAATTGCCGGCGAGTCAAGGTCGTGCGACTCTGCGTGAACTGGGCACAAGAAATGAATTTGCCATGGGCAGTCGCGGCAAGAAAAGCCGCGAGCGGGCGTTTGGGTCGCGGCCGCTGGACGGGTCGCCTTCGAGACGGAACGGTTCTGGTACTCAAGCCATGATGGACAAAACCTGTATTGAGACAGTCAGACTGCTGCTCGAAATTGCTCCCGCAATTTTTGAAACACCGCATTTCGCCATGAAAGGCGGCACGGCTATTAATTTGTTTGTTGAAAACATGCCACGATTGTCGGTGGACATTGACGTGGTTTATAAAAACCATCACGCAAGCCGCGATGAAGCTTTGGAATCAATTGCCAGGGAATTGGACGCCGCCAGAGAACGACTCATCAGGATGGGCATTGAAGCAGAGCTTTCAGGGCCAAATGCCGGCTGACCGTCTCCCGGTGAATCCCCAGTTCCCGGGCAATTCGCCGGGCCGACCAATTACTATCTCGCCGGGCCGCGTCCGTTTGATCTCGCTCAATATCTGAACTGGATGGAAAAACTCAGTTGGAATCCGGCCGCCCACGTGTTAATCTAAACGCCATAATCAATTCCCAAACGCGGCGAGGTCTGGCAACGAGGCGCACGGTGGAAAATCATTCATGGCCCAGGTGACAATAGAGAATCCAGTAATCAACTCGCCTTTTGAAGAGCCGGCCCGGCACTTTAAATTCGACGATGAAGGCATCACCGATCAAATCGTTGCAGCCCGCCGCATCAGCGCATATTTCATCCCCATCGCCCAACCCAGGAAAAAGGGTAATAGACAACAGCAAGCGTTCGAAGAGTGGACCGCCGACCGCATTAAGGAAAGCAAAACCGTTAACGCCATCCGCCAACGGGTTCGCTTATGGCGGGAAGGCGGCTATCCCGGCGTCACCCGCGTCACCCATCGCCTGCTGCAACACTGGAAAAGCACCGAACGCAGGCAGCGCCTATTTTTCTGCCAGATTGAAGCCTTGGAAACCATCATCTATATCGCTGAAGCGGCCAAAAAGTCCGGCGATGTCTTTATCGAAAATGACCTTCGCCGCTGCAATGAAGACTCCAACCCCGGACTATTACGCATCGCCTGCAAAATGGCGACAGGCTCGGGCAAAACGGTGGTCATGGCGATGGCGATCGCCTGGCAGGCGCTCAACAAACTGTCCAATGCACAGGACGCCCGTTTTACCGAGGCTTTCCTCATCGTCACCCCCGGCATCACCATACGCGACCGGCTCCGCGTGCTGCTGCCCAACGATCCGCAAAACTATTATGACAAGATGGACATCGTTCCCCCCGATCTGAGGAATGAAATGGGTAAAGCCAAAATCGTCATCACCAACTACCACGCCTTCATACGGCGTGAGAAATTTGGCGCTGGAAAGGTGACGAAAAGCATCCTTAGCCATGGCCATGGAGACACTTCGGTTTTCACCGAATCCGAGGGCGAAATGGTCAGGCGCGTGTGTCGCGGGCTGGATAATAAGAAAAACATCATTGTCATCAACGACGAAGCCCATCACTGTTACCGCCGCAAGCCCGACACCGATGGTGTGGAAAACTCCGAAAAGCTCACCGGCGAGGAGCGGCGCGAGGCGCAGAAGCGCGAAGAGGAAGCCCGTGTTTGGATCAGCGGCATCGAAGCCGTCAAACGTAAGATCGGCGTGAAAGCGGTCTACGACTTGTCCGCCACGCCTTTCTTCCTGCGCGGATCGGGTTACGCGGAAGGCACCCTGTTTCCCTGGGTGGTTTCTGATTTTTCGCTCATCGACGCCATTGAAAGCGGCATCGTCAAGGTGCCGCGCGTGCCCGTCGCCGATAATTCAATGGCCGGCAACATGCCCACTTACCGGGAATTGTGGTATCGCATCCGCGATGATTTGCCAAAAAAGGGGCGCGGCGCCAACGCCATTTCCGGCGAACCCAAGCTACCCGCCGTTCTGGAAGGGGCCATCCAGAGCCTTTACGAGAACTACGTTAAGTATTACCAGCGCTGGCAGGCCAACACCGACGCACGGACCAACGGATTGACCCCGCCGGTGTTCATCGTCGTCTGCAACAACACCAATGTCTCGAAAATGGTTTTCGATTACATCGCCGGCTGGGAAAAGACCCTCCCGGACGGCACAACGGTCGCCGTTCCAGGTAAGCTTTCCCTATTGAGCAATGTTGATGGCCGGCAATTCCGGGCGCGGCCCAACACCATCCTTGTGGATTCCGAACAACTTGAATCCGGCGAATCCATGAGCGACGACTTCAAGAAGATCGCCGCCCGCGAAATCGATGAGTTCAAGGCCGACTATCGCGTTCGTTTCCCCGGTTCCGACACGGACAATCTGACCGACGAAGACCTGCTGCGCGAGGTTATGAACACGGTTGGCAAGCAGGGAAAATTGGGGGAGAACATAAAATGCGTCGTCTCCGTCTCCATGCTTACGGAGGGGTGGGACGCCAATACCGTCACGCATATTCTTGGCATCCGCGCCTTCGGCACGCAGCTTCTGTGCGAGCAGGTTGTGGGCCGCGGCCTGCGCCGTATGAGTTATTCACCTGAACGCCGCCGCCTGCAAACGCCAAGCGGCGCGGTCGATTTTGACGCCTTCCCCACCGAATACGCCGAAGTCTATGGCGTTCCCTTTTCCTTTATTCCCTGTTCGGGATCGAGCGCCGACCCCAAGCCCGGCCCCATGCCCACCCACGTCCGCGCTATGGAAGACCGCATGGCCTGCGAAATCACTTTCCCCCGTATCGACGGATACCGCTATGAACTGCCCGCCGAGCGACTACCCATCGATCTGACTTGGCGGCCCGCGGATCGGTTGGCGCTGTCAACCGCCGATGTGCCGACAAAAGTGGACTGCGATCCGATTGTGGGCGAGCGCAGCATCCATACGCTGGATGATCTGAAGAAGGCCCGGCTCCAGCATGTCGCCTTTGTCATGGCCCGGCGCGTGCTGGAACAATATTTCCGGGACCAAGAGGGCAACTCCAAGATGTGGGTTTTTCCCGATCTGCTGACGATCACCAAGCGCTGGCTGGATGAATGCGTCACGCTTAAGGACAATACATTCAAGCAGCTTCTGCTCCTGACGCAGAAGTGCCACGATGCCGCCGACCGCATTTACCGCGCCATCATCCGCGCCGATCAGATGGAATCCGGCGCGAAACGCCTGCTGCCGATTCCCAAGCCATACGACACCATCGGCTCTACCCGGTATGTCTCGTTCGACACCATACGTCCGACCTACAAAACCAACCCCGCCAAATGTCATATTTCCCACGTCGTCGCCGACACGGATTCCTGGGAGCAGAAAATGGCCCAGACGCTGGAAGATATGGATGAAGTGATCGGCTACGTAAAAAATCAGGGTTTGGGCTTTCAAATTCCCTACACCATTGACGGCGCCCAGCGCCACTACGAACCTGATTTCATCGTGCGGCTGGACGATGGCCAGGGTCGCGGGGATCCGCTGAACCTTATCATCGAAGTCACGGGTGAACGGGACCGCGAAAAAGATGCCAAGGTCTCCACGGCAAACACTTTATGGGTTCCCGCGGTGAACAATGCCGGCCAATGGGGGCGATGGGCGTTTCTGGAGATCAAGGATCCGTGGGGGGCGAAGGGGGAGATACTGAAATTTCTGTCGCGGGGGTATAAATGATCGCCGGTGATATATGGAGACAACGGTTGGATAAAGTATTCGGCGCCACAGATTGGTTTGATCTTTTTTACAAAGAGTCTCCGCAGACGGAGCTGTTTGCGAAAAATGGGAGAGACTTGGAAAAGGCCTGCGTATTACAAAAGATTGGCGATTATTACCATGGGCTACTCAAATCAATTTTCCCAACGGTAGCCAAAAATCCGGCGCTTTTGAAAAACTCGAAAGGCTCGCCGCTGTTTCAACTTCATTTTGCCGCCGGCAACGAAAAAGGCGGTAAGATAGCGGTAAAGATCGCTCAGCACATTTTGAATGGGATTTAGTCATGGCATCCAACTCCCCCATCGAATGGACGCAATCCACCTGGAACCCCGTCACGGGCTGCACGAAAGTAAGTCCCGGCTGTAAGCACTGCTATGCCGAGCGGATGGCGCTGCGCCTGCGGGCCATGGGCCAATCCAACTATACCAACGGCTTCAAGCTGACCCTCCAGCCGCAGGCCTTGGAATTGCCGCTGCGTTGGAAAAAACCGCAGCGGATTTTCGTGAATTCCATGAGCGACCTGTTTCACAAGGATGTGCCGCTCACCTTCATCCAGCGCGTGTTTGACGTGATGCGGCGTGCCGACTGGCATCAATACCAAATTCTTACCAAGCGATCGGAGCGCCTGCTTGAAGTTTCCCCGCTTCTCCCGTGGCCGCCCCACATCTGGATGGGGGTAAGCGTCGAACGCCGGGATTACCGCTTCCGCATCGACCACCTGCGGCAAACGGGGGCACACGTGAAGTTTCTCTCGCTGGAGCCGTTGTTGGGGCCATTGCCCAGGCTGAACTTGGCTGGTATTGATTGGGCCATCGTCGGCGGTGAATCCGGACCCGGCGCCCGCGCGATGGATGGGCGCTGGGCCAGAGACATCCGCGACCAATGCTTGGCGGCCGGCGTCGCCTTCTTCTTCAAGCAATGGGGCGGCGTGAATAAAAAGGCGGCGGGACGCCAACTGGATGGCCGGACATGGGACCAGATGCCGAAGGGGGCTCCCACACCACATAGCAGCCGTAGCGTTTCAATGGAAGTCATTTATGCCTGACGCCCACGCTGAGCCACCCCCGCTCGCCATCGGCGACCCGTCCGATTATGTCGTTCTGTTCTTCGATTTCATGGGCCAGAGAGAATACCTCAAGCAATGGGAGGAGATGGCAAGCCAATGTAGCTTTGACGCGCAGAAACAATGGCAGCCCCGGAACCCGGCCGGACTCGTTGACGCTGTCCAAAAATCCGCCTTTGTCATCGCGGAACTATTGGACATCACCCGCACGGAACTGCTCGGGAAACTCATCTACCAGAAGTTGAATGTTCCATCGGATTTTCAACTCAAGAGCATCCAATTTTCTGATACCATCGTCTTTTATGGCAAGATGGAAGCGAAGGGGAACGTGGGAAATCTTGGAATATTCCTGATCAATAGCGCCATGCTGGTAGCGAGCAGCGTCATGTTCAACTCGTTACGGTTGAAAGCCCCCGCCCGAGGCGCGATCACCATCGGTAGCGCCGTAGAGGGCTTATGGCGTGCGGGCAGCGCGGGTATGGCAACGGTGCCTTCTATCATCCCACAAAATGTAGAGAATTTTTTCTATGGACCGGTGTTTGAACGCGCGTACGATCTGGAAAACTCCATCGCCGATTACCCCCGGATTCTCGTGGATTGGAGCGTGCTGAATTATCTCCAGTGTGCCCGGCAAGCCGTTGATAAGGGGCTGAACCTCGACAACAACTACCGTACAATGATGGACGATGCGCTGGGACGGCTTCCTGGGGGAATTGATGCGGATGAACAAGAGGGACCCCATGGCTTCCGCGTCCTCGATTGGGCGGGAAAGTATTTTTACAACAAGACGACCCAACCTTGCCAGAGAAAGTTGTTCGCGAAACAGTTACACGAGGCGCTCGATTTTGCCAAACAGGTACAGACTGCCAGCGCCAGTAATCACGCCCAGACTGGCGACCTGGCCCAGTTAAAAGTGGCTGGAAAGTACGCCCGTCTTGTGCATTACCTGGAGCCCCGTTTGGCGCTCTGGACAGCCGACTAAATGGACAGGGGACGCCCCGGGGGAGTGGCATCGCAAGGGATTTGGACCCGTCTTGTTGCATGATTTACCGGAGCGATTGAGAATGGAGCGCCAGAAAAGGCTTTGCTGATATGCTGACCAAGCTAACCATCCGCAACTTCAAGCGCTTCGACGATGTGGCGATCGACCTCGGCAAATCCGTTGTCTTCATCGGCCCGAACAATTCCGGCAAGACAACGGCATTGCAAGCCCTTGCTTTGTGGGAAATCGGGTTGCGCGTCTGGCGCTCCAAGAGTGCCAAGCGCGGCGGCAAGACTTCTCCCACGCAGCGGCCGGGCGTGGCGATCAACCGGCGCGATTTAATTTCCATTCCTATCCCGGCCGCCAACCTGCTCTGGCGCGAGCTGCACACCCGTAACATCAGAAAAGTTGATAACAAAATCAGGACGACCAATATACGCATTGAGGTGGTGGTGGATGGAATCACCGCGGATAAAGCCTGGTCTTGCGGTTTCGAGTTTGATTATTCCAATGAGGAAGTATTTTTCTGCCGACCTCGCCGCGAATCGGGTTTTGAAGATGCGCCGGTCGGCAGGGTAAAGTTTTCGCAAATTCCTGAAGAAGTTAACAACCCCAAGGTGGCGTACCTGCCGCCCATGTCCGGCCTGGCTGACCGCGAACATTTGAAACAACCGGGCGAGATTGATTTCCTTATCGGCCAGGGGCGTACGGCGGAAGTGCTGCGAAACCTTTGTTACCAGGTGTTCAAGTCACAGATAGACCGTGGCGGACAAAACGGCGGCAATGCCTGGCAGGACCTGGTGGAGCGGGTCAAGAATCTTTTCGGTGTAACGCTTCTCGCCCCGACATATATCGCCGAACGCGGCGAAATCACGTTACAGTACGAGGAAAAAGGCCCTCCCTTGGATTTATCCAGCGCCGGTCGGGGTTTGCAGCAAACGCTGCTGCTTTTGGCGCATCTTTACGCCAATCCAAAGACGGTCCTGTTGCTGGATGAGCCGGATGCTCATCTGGAAATACTCCGCCAGCGCCAAACGTACCAACTACTAACTGATGTCGCCGATCGACAAGGATCACAGATCATCGCCGCCAGCCATTCCGAAGTGGTTCTAAATGAAGCCGCGGGCACGGGAAAAGTCATCGCCTTCGTGGGCAAGCCGCATACCATGAGCGACCGCCCCAGCCAAATCATGAAATCGCTCACCGACATCGGCTGGGACCTCTATTACCAAGCCGAGGAAAATGGATGGATCCTTTTTTTAGAAGGGGCCACCGACTTGGCTATCTTGAAAGCCTTCGCGGCGACACTTAAGCATCCGGCAACCACTCACCTTGATCGCCCCTTCGTCCATTACGTGTCCAACCACCCACAGAAAGCCCGTGAAATTTTCTTCGGACTGCGCGAGGCTAAGCCCAATCTGATGGGCATCGCTATTTTTGACCGCCTGGAGAGTCCGCTCCAGAAGAGCGAGGCGTTGCTCGAATTGATGTGGCGGCGCCGGGAGTTGGAAAATTACCTCTGTACGGAACCAGTGCTCATGTCCTATGCCAAGGGCACTCATGCGGGCGACCTATTTGGCCACGCTGAGCAAACCAAACGCGAAAAAGCCATGAACGAAGCCATCGCCGAGGTGTCCGAGGCCTTGCGTACCTTGCGCGAAGCCAGCCCTTGGTCGCCGGACACCAAGGTGACCGACGAGTTTCTCGATCCGCTCTTCAAGACCTATTTCAAGAAGCTCAACCTGCCGCTGACTTTCCGCAAGGCGGATTATCACAAACTGGCCGCACTCTTGCCGAATGATAAAATCGACCCGGAGATTACCGCCAAGCTGGATGAGATCGTCCGTGTGGCCAAACAGGCCAAGCCGGGGATATAAATGCCCAAAAGAAAATCCACCGCCTCCACCCCCATCGCCTCCGTGCGACATAAGGACACGCGGAAAAACATTCCAACGGAAGAGTTGCGCGACTTTGTCACCGACGACGAACTGTCCCCGAAGAAAATGCTCTATCCACGCAACCCGGACCTGGACCCCCAACTGGTCTGGAAGGGCAAGGATCAGCAGGACGCCGAGCTGGAAGTGCCGATTGTTCCGATTTATATCCAGGAAAAAATTCACCCCCACGCGATCATTGAGGATTTCCGCCGCGCCGCCGAAAAAAAGTCCGCCAGGAAAGATGACTATTCCGGCGACCTGTTCTCCGATTTCAACGGCCTGCCGGCGGAATTCGACCAGCGCGTGGATTTTTACCACCATGACGGCCATTGGTCCAATCGCCTGATTCTCGGTGATTCGCTGCTGGTGATGAGCTCGCTGGCGGAAAAGGAGGGACTCAAGGGCAAGGTTCAGATGATTTATTTTGATCCGCCCTACGGGATCAAATTCGGTTCCAATTGGCAGGTTTCCACGCGGAAACGCGATGTCAAAGATGGCCGGGCCGAAGATGTCATCCGCCAGCCGGAACAGATAAAAGCCTTTCGCGACACCTGGGAATTGGGCATTCATTCATACCTGGCATATCTGCGCGATCGATTCACCGCGGCACGGGAACTGCTGACCGAAAGCGGCAGCATTTTTGTCCAGATCGGCGATGAAAATGTGCATCTGGTGCGGTGCTTATTGGATGAGGTGTTTGGGGCGGAGAATTTTATCGTAACAATCAGTTTCCAAAAAACAGGCAGCATTGCAGGTGATTTGATCGAGCCAATAAATAATTACATTATCTGGTTCACAAAAGACAGGGATCGGGTTAAATTTCGGCCTCCCTACATTCCACGAAACCTTACCGATGCTGTTGATGAAGGATTCGGCTTTTTCGAGACTGGCGGAGGTGAGAATCACGTGAGTATGCAAGAAAATGACGGTGGTGCCCGGCCCCCCAAGGATGCAAAGTTTTTCCGTTTGGATCCGGTGACCTCAGATGGATACCGCGATACATCGACCCTGCCATTTGTTTTTTGCGAGACTACTTTCCGCCCGGGAAACAAATCCAACTGGGAGAAGAACCATTGGAAAACCGGGTTGGACGGGATGAACAGGCTTGGCAAGGCCGACAGGCTTGCCGCCAGAGGCGGGAGCATTTCCTACAAACGTTATTTCAATGATTTCCCCGTCAAGTTGATTTCAAATCACTGGACAGACACAAGCGGAGCGCGAGAAATGGTATACGTTGTCCAAACGAACGCAAAGGTAATCGAGCGTTGCCTCCTTATGACCACCGATCCCGGTGATCTGGTGCTTGATCCGACCTGCGGCAGCGGAACCACGGCCTACGTGGCCGAGCAATGGGGCCGGCGCTGGATCACCACCGACACCAGCCGCGTGGCCCTGACACTTGCCCGCACGCGCATCATGGCGGCGCGATATCCGTATTACATCCTGGCCGATTCACCGGAAGGCATCGCCAAGGAAGCTGAACTTGCCGGCAAATATCCGCCTTCGCCGCCACCCAAAACCGATTGCGATCCGCGCAAGGGCTTTGTTTACAAGCGCGTACCGCATGTCACGCTCAAGGCGATTGCCAACAACGAAGAAATTGATGTGATTCATGCCAATTGGCAGGAGCAGCTTGAGCCGTTGCGCACCAAACTTAATTCGCTACTGAAACAACAGTGGCGGGAATGGAAAATTCCGCGCATCGCGGAGAAAAATTGGCCCGCCGAGGCCAAAGAGATTCATAGCCAATGGTGGGAACACCGCCGCGATCGGCAACGTGAAATCGACGCTTCCATCGCCCGCAAGGCGGATATGGAAACGCTGTATGACCAGCCTTATGAGGACAACAAACGCGTGCGCGTCAGCGGGCCGTTCACCGTCGAAAGCCTTTCGCCCCATCGCACGCTCAGCGTGGCGGAAAAAGTAAAACGCGCCACCGTGCCGGATGAAAATGGTCGTGGAGTACAGGTGTACGGCACCAACGACTTCGGCCAGATGATCCTGGAAAATCTTCGCACCGCCGGCGTACAGAACACGCGCAAGGCCGAGCGCCTCAAATTTGATTCCATCGAACCGTTCGCCGGCCAATGGGTTCATGGCGATGGCAAATACACGGATGCCGATGGAAAAGAACGCCGTGCCGCGATTTGCATCGGTCCGGAACACGGAACCGTCGGCCCGGAATTGATTAAAGAGGCCGCCAAGGAAGCGGTGCGGGGCGTGGGATTTGATCTGCTGATTGTCTGCGGCTTCGCCTTTGACCCGCACGTGAGCGAAGAATCCAAGCGTTATGGCAAACTGGTGGTGCTGCCCGCAAAAATCAATCCTGATCTGGCGATGGGTGGCCTGCTAAAGAAAACCGGCGCCGCCAACTTGTTCATGGTCTTTGGCGAGCCGGACATGGCCGTGGAGAAAGTGAAAGGCGAAAATGGCCAGCCCCAGTTCGTCGTCGAGCTCAAAGGCCTGGACGTATACGACCCGACCACCGGCGAAGTCCGCGCCAGCAGCACGGATGATATCGCCTGTTGGTTTATTGATACCAACTATAATGGCGAAAGCTTTTTCGTCCGCCACGCCTATTTCACCGGCGCCGATCAGCCCTATGAAAAATTGAAACGCGCCCTTCGCGCCGAAATCGACGAAGCGGCGTGGTTGGCGCTGTACGCGACGCGCAGCCGCCCGTTTGAAAAACCTTCCACCGGCAAAATCGCGGTGAAAGTCATCAACCATTATGGGGATGAAGTGTTGAAGGTGTGCGAGATGGAATGATCATGCGGCGAGCCTACAATCACGTATGCCGGGCGTCATCAGCGGAATAGAAGCCCCGCATGATGCACGGAACGGCTCGACCTTCTTCGACAGAGGGCCGCTGTTTTCTTTTCGGAATGGGGGCTGTATCGGATGGGGAACGATGCTCTTTCATATATCGGGATGCGCGACGTCTGGGGCGGCCAACACGCCCTGGTCGTGGTAAACGACACCCTCGCGGTCGTTTCCGGTCGGCTTCGGGTCAATGATGTAGACACCGGCGAACTTCTCTCTGAGACGACATGTGAAATTGCCGCCAACGACAAGGCCCTGGCGGGACACATAAGGGTTGCCGAGCGTCCGGCATTTTGGCGGCTGGAGTGGTCTTCGGATGGCTATATCGCGGTCAATCACTATCTCGCCGGACCGCGTCCGTTTGATCTCGCTCAATATCTGAACTGGATGGAAAAGGTCGGTTGGAGTCCAGCCGCCCACGTGTCTATAAGGGACTTGACCGAACCAACTAAAAACAACAACTAAAAACAACAATGTGTCACCACGACGCTTCACAGCACACAAACCTTACTATTGCTGAATATAGCCAAGGGATGTCAGACGAAGCGTCAATGCCTGTTCACTGACTCTATACTTCTTCGCCAACCGCGCAATGTCCTCTTCAGCAGATAGTTTCGATGGAGTCAGCTTTGCAAGATCAGTATTAAGAAAAGGCACCGGCATCAATAATTCCGCAGCAAATAGATTTGCCTCCATTTCGTCAACGTTCGTTCCCGCACTGGACTGTTCGCTCCGTAGCTTGACCTGATATCCTGTCCATTGCTTGTCAATATGCAGCCGTTCACCTTCGTGGAGTAGGAAATGCCCCAATTCGTGCCCGACTGTGAAGCGCTGACGGTTCGGAGGGTGTTTTGCATTCACACCGATAATGACCACGCCTTTCGTTGGTTCGCGAAGCACAAAACCGGATAGCTCATCCGGGGCGTCTTGTTTTACAACTTTCGCGCCCAAGCGCCGAGCCAGGTCATCGACCGGTACCGGTGCCTGTTTGACAGCAAATCGCTCTAGCAACTCAAGTGCCCGTTCTCTGATCATTTTTCGGCGTACTAGCATAATTTAATCCTTGCCTTGGCCTGTGGTTACAGCCGACCGTACAAACCTTTGTGAAGATTCCGGCAGGTGTTGCAACAACTCTTCGATTTTGAAATCCTCCTTTGATTCTTGTGCCAAATCTGAAAGTTCCATGTGTAATGCATGGGCGAGCCGTACGAGGGTATGGGCGAGTACTTTTTGTCGGCCCCTTTCGATATTTACCATTGACGTACGGCTCAAGCCGACCACTAAAGCTAAATGTTCCTGTGTTAACTTCTGCTGTCGTCGGGCCCGTTGGATACGCTGCCCAAGCTCCTGGTAATACTGGGGCTCATTCTTCATGCACTCTATTCTAGCAGGTGGCGCGCCGATTGTAAACCGTTTACAGTTAGCACATATATATTGTATGACGTGCGTAGTACTTGACATTATATCTGCCGCTGCCTATACTGTTTATGAGTCGGCTGAAATGGATTCGGCCTAAAACTCCCGAGTCTGTTAGGCTCGGATCTGTGCCTGTCGTCGTTCCGACGGCACAGAATTACTAGCTTTATACGGGAGCCACGTATGTTATCGGACAATGCACAACACGACGGAAAAGTACAGATCTTTGTGAATGGCAAAGCGGTAGTCTTGGAAAAGGGCAAAGTCGACTACGACCAAATTGTAGCCTTTGCCTATCCCAATCCGAATTTCGAACAGAACACCTACAAGGTGACCTATTTCCGCCGTGACAGCCAACACGAGGGTGCACTTAGGGCGCGCTCAACAATAACCTGTTCAATTATGCCGGCCCGGCGATAAGGTATAGTTCCAGTCTCCGTGGAAGGGGTGGGGGGTCAAGCGCAGGCGTGCGAGCTCTTCGTCACTCACTTTGAT